>JAZLKJ010000013.1:0-45805 GCA_045597565.1 Prevotella sp.
TTGAAGATGCCGATGTCGTGAAGTATTGCCGCTTCAAAAACAAACTTCGTGTCAATGTTCAGTTCTGGGTGCATTTTCGCTATGTCCAATGCCTTCCTCGCAACTTCCTCGCTGTGGGTCAAAATAAGCTTATGAAGTTCAGGATTTTTGGCGTAATATTTTTTGATGAGTGAGAGAACGTCCATGTTCAAGGTGTTTTTTAGGTGATTTATGCGTGAATTGCGCGTGATTTGTGCGCGAATTATGCGTGATTTGTGCGCGAATTATGCGTGCAAAGTTATTTTTTTTGCAATGTTTATTTATTTATTCCGTTGTTTTATGTAGTGAATATGCACGTAAAACATAAATTTTGTGCATAAAATTGCGTTTTCCAAAATAAATATTGTAATTTTGCCGCATATTTCGGACTTTTTCGACCTGCATACTGTAGGTTCGGGAATATAACTAACTAAACAGACACTAAACTTACAATGGAACTTTCAGAGAAAACCATTGACATACGTAGGATACTACAAGACAAAATAGGTGCTAAGGCAAAGTTTGTTCCTTCTTTTCTTGTGAATTGGCTTATTAAAATCATTCATGAAGACGAGGTGAACAAATATCTTTGGGAAAGTCGCCATCTTGTAGGCACTCCTTGGCTTGAGGAATGTGTGCGTTATCTTGACTCAAACATCGTACTCAAGGGTGAGGAGAATTTTCCTGACGATTCTGATGGCAGTCTTTACACCTTTGTTAGCAATCATCCTCTAGGTGGAGCAGACGGTGTTGCCCTTGGCTCCATCATAGGCAAGCGCTATGACAGTCGTTTCCGCTATCTTGTGAACGACCTCCTCATGAACCTTCCTGGTCTTGCGCCACTCTGCGTTCCGATAAACAAGACGGGCAATCAGAGTCGTGACTTTCCGCGAATGGTGAACGAGTGTTTCAAGAGTGACAATCACGTACTGATGTTTCCTGCCGGACTTTGTTCGCGTAAGATAGATGGAAAGATTCAGGATTTGCCATGGACGAAGACCTTCATCACGAAGAGTATTCAGACAAAGCGTGATGTCGTGCCAATTCGTTTCTCTGGTCAGAATTCCGACAAGTTCTACCGCATAGCCAACATAGCAAAAGCACTTAAGCTAAATTTCAATCCAGCCATGCTTTTCCTTGTTGATGAAATGTACAAGAATGTTCACAAGACCTTCGAGATAACAATAGGCAAGCCTATTCCTTGGGAGACGTTCAACAAGTCGAAGTCGGCTACCGAATGGGCACAGTATGTTAGAGGCAAGGTTTACGAACTATAATATAACAAAAATGGAACAACCAATAATAGCGCCTGTAAATAAAGAGTTTATCAAGGCAGAACTTACTCCGGACAAACAGCTCCGACTGACAAACAAAAGCCACAATGAGATTTACATCGTTACTCATCATGACTCTCCGAACGTTGTTCGTGAGATAGGGCGTTTGCGTGAGATTGTTTTCCGTGAAGCTGGCGGTGGTACAGGAAAAGAACTCGATCTTGATGAGTTTGACACTTGCGACAATTGCTACAAGCAGCTTATCGTATGGAATCCAGAGGCAGAGGAAATCATCGGCGGTTATCGCTACATTCTCGGTACGGACGTTGAGTATGACAAGGAAGGCCAACCTATCCTTGCCACAAGCCATATGTTCAAGTTTTCCGAGAAGTTTATCAAGGACTATATGCCTTACACGATAGAACTTGGTCGATCTTTCGTGACGCTTGAATATCAAAGTAGCAAGATGGGCGCAAAGAGCCTATTTGCTCTTGATAACCTTTGGGACGGACTTGGCGCACTTACGGTCATCAAACCTAACGTAAAGTATTTCTTCGGCAAGATGACTATGTATCCATCATACATACGTCTTGGTCGCGACATGATTCTCTATTTCCTCAAGAAGCATTTCCACGATTATGACAATCTTGTCATTCCGATGAATCCTCTGAAACTTGAGGCAGACGAGGCGGACTTGGCCGAAGTGTTCTCTGGTCGTGACTTCAAGGAAGACTATAAAATTTTGAATGGCGCAGTGCGTGGAATGGGATACAACATCCCGCCACTCGTGAATGCTTACATGGGACTTTCTCCTACGATGAAGATGTTCGGAACTGCCATAAACGACGGATTCGGCGATGTTGAGGAAACAGGAATCCTCATTGCCGTTGATGAGATTCTTGAACCAAAACGTGTGCGCCATATTGACTCTTTCATGAGGGAAAATCGTGACCGTTTGAAGATAACTTCGGGCGCGAACAATATTATATATAAGAGGAAAGGAGAATAAAAACGTCATGATGAATGCCATTTACACCATACTTCTTCTCATCGGCTCAAACATCTTCATGACGCTTGCGTGGTACGGACATCTGAAACTCAGCGAGATGAAGATTTCCGACGGTTGGCCACTGATTGGTGTGATACTTTTCTCCTGGGGCTTGGCTTTCTTTGAATATTGCCTTCAGGTGCCGAGCAACCGAATCGGCTTTATTGGCAATGGCGGACCTTTTACGCTTTTCCAGTTGAAAATTATTCAGGAAGTTATTTCGCTGACCGTTTTCACCATTGTTGCTATGTGCATGTTCAAGGGCGAAACGCTCCATTGGAATCATATTGCCTCCTTCGTCTGCCTAATTGCAGCCGTTGGCTTCGCTTTCATGAAGCCATAAATCGAGGAGGTAATAAGATTATTCTTTGATTGCTTATATTATTCAAAAGGGATTAGAGTTATAAATTGACGTCAGATTGTGGGAAAAAGTTTGAAATTAACAAAAAATTAACACTTTCACTTTTTTACCTTCCATATCCGACGTGGTCAAATAAATGTTATGAAAAGGTTAATTATGTTGTTTGTGACTGCTTTTGCAGTCTTAAAAGTGTCGGCACAGGCTGGAGTAGTTGATAATTCTTCAGCAGCTGCAGCTTCGCAGATACCTGACTCTGTGAAGACAACAGTGTTGTCTGCGACCGACTCGCTTAAAAAAGTAAAGGAAGATAGTATCGAGTCTCGCGCGAAATTCGTGCGAGACTCAATTGCTTATGCAAATGCCGAAATTTGGAAAGATTATGATATGCAGGAGGTTGTAGTAAAGGCAATGGCTCCACGTGTCATGGTTAAGGCTGATACTGTCGTTTTCAATGCCTCACAGTTCCGTACACCGGAAGGAAGTGTCATAGAGGAACTTGTCGCAAAGCTGCCTGGTGCTGAGATTGACGATGATGGCGGCGTTAAGATCAACGGTAAGACTGTCAAGAAGATTCTCGTTGACGGTAAGGAATTCATGACTGGAGACACAAAGACGGCACTCAAGAATCTGCCTACTTCCATTATCGACAAGATAAAGACCTACGAGCAGAAGAGCGACCTTGCTCGCGTGACCGGTATTGAGGACGGTGAAGAAGAAACCGTACTTGATTTCGGTATCAAATCTGGTATGAACAAAGGTACGATGATAAATGCTGACCTTGGTGTTGGTACTGAGAAGCGTTTTGCTGAACGTGTCTTTGGTGGCTATTTCCAAGATTCTCAGAAGATTATGGGTATGGCAAGCGCCAATAATACCAACGATCGTGGCTTCCCTGGTGGTGGCGGTGGCCGTGGCTTCGGAGGCGGCGGTGGTTCTGGCGACAACATCTCGAAGATGGTCGGCTTTAACTACAATCTTGATGTGAAGAAATTCAAGATGGATGCTTCCGTACGCTGGAATCATAATAATGGTGACACTCGTACTGAAAGTTGGTCAGAGAACTTCATGGTTCAGAACGGTAAGTTTACAAACTCTGATAGCAAGCGTTTTTCACGTTCAAATTCTTGGAATGGTCAGCTCCGTCTCGAGTGGACTCCATGGGAGAATACCAACATCATGTTCCGTCCTTCTATCTCTTATTCCACTAACGACGGCAAGAATTTTAGCAATAATGAGACTTTCAACGTAAAGGATGGCAACGGTGCAGCTTCTGACTTTGTCAATACAAAGAACAACAACGGTCTCAGTTATTCTGAGACAACCAACATCAGAGGTATGTTCCAGGTTAACCAGCGTCTCAGCGAGAACGGTAGAAACGTAACAGTACAGTTGAATGCCGGTATGAACGATTCTGAGTCGCTCTCAATGACTGCAAACGAAGTTCATCTCTATCAGGTGAAGGATGTTTTCGGCAACGACTCTACCTATCATACTTATCGCTATAGTTCAACACCTTCAAAGCGTTATAACTTCAGTGCACAGGCAACTTATAGCGAGCCGATTTTCAATCGCACATACTTGCAGTTCTCTTATAGGTATTCTTATGACTTCAACAAGAGTGACCGTTCTACATTCGACTTCTCGAATATCGCAGGACTTGATTACAGTAATGTGGTTCCTCGCTTTCGTCATTGGGATGACTATCTAGGTCAGGTGCCAAACTACCAGCAGTATCGTGACGACAATCTCAGCCGTTATTCTGAGTACTCCAACTATACGCAAGATATCAATGTTACTTTCCGTATGATTCGCGACAAATACCAACTTAATGCTGGAGTAATGTTCCAGCCACAGTCATCAAAGTTCGTTCAGGATTATCAGGGGGTAAAGGTTGATACTACACGTAGCGTGTTTAACTTCGCTCCAACGTTTGATTTCCGCTACAACTTCTCCAAGCAACATCGTCTGCGCATGTCGTATCGTGCTAATACAAGTCAGCCTTCCATTAGTGACCTCCTTGATATCACGGATGACTCTGACCCGCTCAACATCTCAAAGGGTAACCCTGGCTTGAAGCCTTCTTTCACTCAGAACCTTAACGCCTTTTACAACAACTACATATCAAGCCATCAGCAGAACATCATGGCAAATGTTCGTTTTTCTACTACGAACAACTCCATTAGCAATATGGTGACATATGATGAGAAAACCGGTGGACGTACAACTCGGCCAGAGAATATCAATGGTAACTGGAACTTCAACGCTGGTCTCGGCTACAACACTTCCATTGACTCTGCTGGCGTATGGTTTACTCGTACTAACACAGACTTCGGTTATAGAAATAACGTAAGCTATTTCCAAGTGAACCGCAATGCTAACTCTGTGAAGAATACAGCAAAGACAACAAGCATCACAGAACGCCTCGGTTTTGGCTTCCGCAATGATTGGTTAGAGGTTGAACTTGACGGTTCTCTCCGCTTTGAGAGTGTTCGCAACGAACTTCAGAGTACAAACGATCGCGATACAAAGGATTGGCGACTCGGTGGTAGCATTCAGGTTACAACGCCTTGGGGTACGTCTATCTCGACAAATATGCATCAACTCATGCGTCGCGGCTATCTTAGTGCAGAGGCAAACACTAACGAACTTCTTTGGAATGCCCAGATTTCGCAGTCATTCCTCAAGGGAAAGTCGCTTGTTGTTTCGCTTCAATTTTACGATATTCTCCGTCAGCAGAGTACACTCTCTCGTACCATATCTGCCATCCAGCAGAGTGAAAGTCGCAACAACAGTGTAGTTTCTTACATTATGCTCCACGCTATCTATCGCTTCAATGCCTTTGGAGGAAAGAACGCACGTCAAGGCATGGGAGGCCCTGGAATGGACGGAGGCGGAAGAGGACGTCAGCAGTGGAACGGTCCAGGTGCTGGCTTTGGCGGTGGCGGCTTTGGCGGCGGTCGTCCTATGTAAAAAGAAGAAACAAAATGAGAATATAATCTAATCAGTTGATTGGTTTTAGACAAACTAATATAAGTAGGTGTGCGAGGATTGTGAAATAATTTCGCACACCTGCTTTTCTTTATCCATATTGAGAATGGATGCTGACGGACGCTTTTTGATGATAACTTTTTTACATTGTGTTAGCAAAACCGAAAATATACTTACACATTGCTTTTACCAATCTCAATTTCCTTGCATTATAATTTAATAGCGCGTAAGTACCCGCAAATATCAAAACCTCATTAAATCATAACCATCTGATTATTAGTTAATATCATTCGTGCAGCATAATAATGTTTTTGAAAATTGGGGTATGGGGCGAAAGTTTTGAGTTTATTTTCGGAGTAAAACTGACTTGGAAAGATATGAAAACAGACTTGGAAGTTAATCAAAACTGACTGCGAAATGGAAACGATGCCTCATGGCATCGTTAATTAGCAAGAAGCAACGTGTTTTGAAGCTTGTTCGTCGATTATCTGCCCCGAAATCCGTACAATGTCCGAGCTGACATTTTGTAATCAAATCGCCATTTCTGCTTACATTTAGAAAAGCCCAATCAAATATCATGACTGGGCTTTCTTTGTGACTCCGACAGGATTCAAACCTGTAACCTTCTGATCCGTAGTCAGATGCTCTATTCAGTTGAGCTACGGAGCCATCCGTTTTATGTGTGCTTAACGATGTTAAGTGACTCCGACAGGATTCAAACCTGTAACCTTCTGATCCGTAGTCAGATGCTCTATTCAGTTGAGCTACGGAGCCATTGTTTTCCGTTTTGCGGCTGCAAAGGTAGTAACATTTGATGTTTTATGACGTATGTTTTTCCGTTTATTTTTAAAACGGTTAGGATTTATTGATTTGTATTAGTATTGGTATGGTCAAATGATTAGTTTCTCGGTGAATAACTCGCTAATTTTGTAAAAATACTTAACTTTGCAAAAGTAATTTAAACTATAAAACAACTATAACGACTATGGAAGTAAAGATAACTGTTGAAAATTTTGAAGAGATAAAGAATGGCGCTCTGCCTGTAGTGTTGGATTTCTGGGCAACATGGTGTGGCCCTTGCCGCGCTATTGCTCCTTTCCTTGCTCAGCTTGCTAATGAGTATGACGGCCAGATCATCGTTGGTAAGTGTGATGTTGAGGAATGCGACGATATTGCTGCTGAGTTCAATGTTCGCAATGTGCCAACAGTCGTTTTCCTTAAGAACGGCGAAGAGTTTGACCGTATGGTTGGTGCTGCACCAAAGGCTAAGTTCGAGGCGAAAATCAAGGAGATGCTTTAATGGATGCACAGGAGAAACTCAGACGCGACGAAATATATTCTCGCTTTGTGAAGACTGTTCTTCCGCGTTTTACTGCTGATATTGAGGCAAGTAAGACTGAATTTAAGTCGCTCTGTGAGCAGTATATCACCAGCAACAGAAAGAACTCGCTAGAGAAGATATTCACCTATCTTGAGAAGACGGATTTCTTTACTGCGCCATCATCTACGGTTTTTCATCTGAATTGTCCAGGTGGTCTCTGCCGTCACTCGATAAATGTGTTCAAGGCTGCCAAGGATATTTGCGACAATGTGCTGCATAAGCATATGGATGAGGGAAACTCTATTGTCGAGCAAAAGATTTCGATGGAGAGCGTTGCCATTTCTTCACTTTTCCATGATTTGTGCAAAATCGGCATGTACTACCCTGATGAGAAATTCACAAAGGACAACGCGGGCCGATGGGTGAAATATCTGGGGTGGGGTATAGATGACCAACTGCCTATGGGACATGCTGAGAAGTCTCTGTATCGCCTGAGCCGACTCGTTGAACTTAAACCAGATGAAATACTTGCCATCCGTTGGCATATGGGTATGTACGACATGGGTGAGAAGGGCACGTCTCTACGAAACTCGTTCTATTCGGCTATGGATCAGTCGCCGCTCGTAATCGTTCTGCAGATGGCTGACTCGTATGCCGCAAAATGTCTTGAGCCGACTTACGACCTCAAGGAATATACACTATAGTTGATGAAGGAATTTGTAATATCAGAAGTAAAGGCTGAAACTGCGATCCTTGTTGGACTTATCACACCGCAGCAGAGTGAAGCCAAGACAAAAGAATATCTCGACGAACTGGAGTTTCTTGCTGACACCGCAGGAGCTGTTACCGTGAAGCGTTTTACTCAGAAGGTACAAGGCCCGAGTCAGGTGACTTATGTGGGCAAGGGAAAACTTCAGGAGATAGCGCAATACATTCACGACGAGGAAGAGATGGAGAGGGAAATCGGTATGGTAATCTTCGATGATGAGCTCTCGGCAAAGCAGATTCGCAATATTGAAGCCGAACTGAAAGTTAAGATTCTTGACCGTACATCGCTCATCCTTGATATTTTCGCCATGCGTGCTCAGACGGCTAACGCCAAGACGCAGGTGGAGCTTGCGCAGTATCGCTATATGCTGCCGCGTTTGCAGCGACTATGGACGCACCTTGAACGTCAGGGTGGTGGCTCTGGTTCTGGTGGCGGTAAGGGCTCTGTAGGCTTGCGTGGACCTGGTGAGACGCAGCTTGAAATGGACCGCCGTATCATCCTTTCGAGAATGTCTCTGCTGAAGGAGCGACTGGCCGAGATAGACAAGCAGAAGGTTACGCAGCGCAAGAATCGTGGCAGACTCATCCGTGTGGCTCTCGTGGGTTATACGAATGTCGGAAAATCTACCATTATGAACCTGCTTGCAAAGAGTGAGGTTTTTGCTGAGAATAAGCTTTTCGCAACGCTTGATACCACAGTTCGCAAGGTCGTTGTGGAGAATCTTCCTTTCCTTCTTGCTGATACGGTAGGCTTTATCCGTAAGCTTCCTACTGACCTTGTCGATTCGTTCAAGAGTACGCTCGACGAGGTGCGTGAGGCAGATTTGCTTGTTCATGTGGTGGATATTTCTCATCCTGACTTTGAAGACCAGATTAAGGTCGTTGATAAGACACTAGCCGACCTTGATTGTGCTGAGAAGCCGCAGATGATAATATTCAATAAGATAGACGCTTACACATGGGAGGAAAAGGAGGAGGATGACCTTACTCCGAAGACGAAGCGGAACATTACGCTCGATGAATTGCAGCAGACGTGGATGGCTAAGACGCCTAACTGTCTGTTCATCTCAGCCCGCGAGAAGACTAATCTTCAGGAGATGCGCGACACGTTGTACAAAACCGTTCGCCAGCTCCATGTGCAGAAATATCCATACAACGACTTCCTCTACGACATTCAGGAACAAGAATAAAAAGAATGTAGGGCGAAGATTTCTGAGCCGCAAATTTAATGCGAAGACGGCTTGGAAATCTTCGCCTTACTGCTTTATTTTGTGCCATTGTGGGAATATCAATTTGACATAATGTAATAAATCTTTAGATTTCAAGCAAATGTGCGACGTTTTCTCGTAATAAAACGAATAAATTTAGTAATTTTGCGGTGCTAAAACAGAATAATTCAGAATAATAACAAAATAAAATAATTGAAATGAAAGCATTCGTATTCCCCGGTCAGGGTGCTCAGTTTTCAGGAATGGGCAAGGACCTCTATGAGACAAATCCTAAGGCAAAGGAACTTTTTGATAAGGCTAATGAGATTCTCGGCTTCGAGATAACAAAGATTATGTTTGAAGGTACTGCTGAAGAACTTAAGCAGACAAAGGTTACTCAGCCTGCCGTTTTCCTCCACTCTGTAATCAAGGCTATCTGCCTCGGCGACGAGTTCAACCCAGATATGGTTGGCGGACACTCTCTCGGTGAGTTCTCTGCTCTCGTAGCTGCTGGCGCTCTTTCTTTCGAAGACGGCTTGAAGCTCGTTAGCAAGCGTGCTATGGCTATGCAGAAGGCTTGTGAGGCTGCTCCTTCTACAATGGCGGCAATCATCGGTCTTCCTGACGAGAAGATTGAGGAAATCTGTGCTTCTATCAGCAAGGAGGGCAACATCGTTGTTCCTGCTAACTATAACAACCCAGGTCAGCTCGTAATCTCTGGTAATAAGGAGGCTATCGCTGAGGCTTGCGAGGCTCTCAAGGCTGCAGGTGCAAAGCGCGCTCTTCCTCTTCCTGTTGGTGGTGCATTCCACTCTCCACTCATGCAGCCAGCTAAGGATGAACTCCAGGCTGCTATCGAGTCAACTGAGTTCGCTACTCCAAAGTGCCCAGTATATCAGAATGTTGACGCGAAGGCTCACACTGACGCTGAGGAAATCAAACAGAACCTCATCGCTCAGCTCACAGCTCCTGTAAAGTGGACTTATGAAGTTCAGGCTATGATTGCTGCTGGTGCAACAGACTTCACTGAGTGTGGTCCTGGCAAGGCTCTTCAGGGCATGATCGCAAAGATAGACCGTAGCGTTTCTATCCAGGGCGTTCAGTAAATCGCAGTTCTAATCGGTCTCGCTGCAGGTTTAGCCATCGTTCCCGAAGCTGTGTCGCATTTGGCTCAGCCACCGTTCCCGGCGTTTCAACGCCGGGCATAAACCTCCCTATCATGATCATCTACCAAATCTTCACTCGCCTCTTCGGCAATAGCAATACGACAAATCTGCCTGCAGGCTCTCTCACAGATAACGGTTGTGGCAAGATGTCCTTCTACACGACTCCTGTCCTTAACCGCATCAAGAAGCTTGGAGTTACCCATATCTGGTTTACTGGCATTGTGCGTCATGCTACTGCCACTGACTATACTGAGTACGGCATTCCGCGTCAGCATCCGGCTGTCGTAAAGGGAGTTGCAGGTTCTCCTTACGCTATCTGCGACTACTACGACATCGACCCAGATCTTGCGGAAAATCCAGAAAACCGTATGAATGAGTTTGAGGCGCTGCTTGCAAGAGTGCATAAGGCTGGGTTGAAAGTCATCATGGACTTTGTGCCTAACCATGTTGCTCGTCAGTATAACTCTATCGCAAAGCCTGAAGGTGTGAAGGATCTTGGTGAAAACGACAATCGCGATTGGCATTTTGCAACTGGAAATAACTTCTACTATTGCTGGGGACAGTCTTTTACTCCTTCTATCCCGCTTGAGGCTGAAGGTTTTGACGCTTACGTAGAGCAACCAGCAAAGGCTACAGGTAATGATTGCTTCAATAACGCTCCTGGTCGCAACGACTGGTACGAGACGGTTAAACTTAACTATGGCATTGACTATTGCGATGCTGGCGGACGCTCAGAGCACTTTGATCCAATCCCTGACACATGGAACAAGATGACCGACATCCTCCTTTTCTGGACAAAGAAAGGTGTTGACGGTTTCCGATGCGATATGGCTGAGATGGTTCCTTCTGCATTTTGGCGTTGGGCTACCGATAAAGTTAAGTATGCTAATCCAGAGATTAAGTTCATTGGCGAGGTATATAATCCTGCTCAGTATCGCGAGTATATCTGCTCAGGCTTTGATTTCCTCTACGACAAAGTTGGTCTTTACGACTGTCTGAAGGCTGTTGTTCGCGGCGAATGTTCTGCTCAGGCTATTACGCAGCAGTGGCAGAATGTAGAGGACATACAGAGTCACATGCTCAACTTCCTTGAAAACCACGACGAGCAGCGCATAGCTTCTCCGTTCTTTGCAGACAATGCACAGAAAGGTATTCCTGCCCTCGTAGTGTCAACAATGCTGAATACAAACCCATTCATGCTTTATGCAGGCGAGGAATTCGGCGAGAAAGGCATGGACGAGGAAGGATTCTCAGGCAAGGATGGTCGCACTACAATATTCGACTACTGGAATCCACAGTCGCTCTATCACGGCTATGTTAAACGTACAAAGCTTACAGCCGAGGAGAAGAGCATTGAGAAGCAACACATTAATATATTAGGCATAGCTGCAAAAGAGAAGGCTGTGACTGACGGTAAGACATTCGACCTCATGTATGTCAATCCTCAGAGCGAGGAGTTTAATGCAAATCGTGTCTATGCTTTCCTCCGCTGTCATGAGAACGAACGTCTGCTTATTCTCGCAAACTTCTCCGACGATATGGAGCAGGTTGCAGTGAATATTCCGCAGCATGCCTTTGATTACCTCAATATAAAGGCTGACGATTACGGCGCAAAAGACCTTGTCTCAGGCGATGATTACGTAGTACGTATTTCTCCGGAAGAGCCTGTTCGCCTTTTCGTTCCAGCCAATAACGCTATCGTGCTGAAGTTCTAAGCCACGGTTCCCGAAGCTTAAAACGCGCAAAGCCACAGTTCCCGAAGCGTTCGCCTCGGTTAAAGAATATGTTCAAACGAAGAGAAACCCACGTAGCCAATCCTCTCAGCGAGTTTCTTCGCAAGTCAGGGCTTGAAACACCGCTCCTCCAGCGACGTCTCATTGCAGCATGGCCGGAAGTGGTGGGGGAATATATCGCTTCCGTGACGGGCGAAATCTTCATTAAGAACCAGACACTGATGGTGAAACTTAACTCTCCTGCACTTCGCCAAGAGCTCTCCATGCATGGCGCAAAGCTTACGGAGAATCTCAACAAGAAGGTTAATGCCCAGATAATCACGGGCGTCCGCTTCTATTAAAGCCCTTCTGCTTGAGCGTTGGTTTCTTAAAAAAGCCCCTGTGTTCGAAGCGTCAGCTTCGGATTTCAAACGATAAAACATAAAACCTCAAAACCATACTAATGGATCAAAAGAATTTCATGGTATTTGCTGGCACTGCCACACATGACCTTGGTGAACGCATCTGTCAGCATCTTGGATGTCCACTCGGAAAGCTTGTTATGACAAAGTTCTCCGATGGCGAGTTCGCTGTCTCTTATGAGGAGTCCATCCGCGGACGTGATATCTTCCTCATCCAGAGCACTTTCCCAAACTCTGACAATCTTATGGAATTGCTCCTCATGATAGATGCTGCAAAGCGCGCATCTGCAAAGAGCATCAATGCAGTTATCCCATACTTCGGATGGGCTCGTCAAGACCGTAAGGATAAGCCACGCGTGAGCATCGGTGCAAAGCTTGTAGCTGACCTGCTCAGTGTTGCCGGCATTGACCGACTCATCACAATGGACCTCCACGCAGACCAGATTCAAGGTTTCTTTGATGTTCCTGTTGACCATCTCTATGGTTCAGGCGTCATCCTCCCTTATCTTGAAAACCTCAATCTCCCTGATCTCGTCATTGCATCTCCTGATGCAGGTGGAGCAAAGCGTGCTAAGACTTACGCAAAGTATCTTGACTGTCCGTTAGTTCTCTGTAATAAGTCTCGTGCTCGTGCAAATGTTATCGAGTCAATGCAGATTATCGGTGATGTGAAGGGCAAGGATGTTGTCATAATTGACGATATGGTAGATACAGCCGGAACTATCACAAAGGCTGCCGACATTATGAAGGAAGCTGGTGCAAAGACTGTTCGTGCTTGCGCTTCTCACTGCGTAATGTCTGGTCCTGCAAGTGACCGCGTTCAGCAGTCTGCTCTTGAGGAAATCGTATTTACAGATTCTATTCCTTACTCAAACCGCTGTGCTAAGGTTAAGCAGATCTCTGTTGCAGCAATGTTTGCAGACACAATTCGCCGCGTACTTGACAACGAGAGCATCTCTGATCAGTATCTTGTCTAATAACGCACCCTGAAAATTTAACACTTAAACTAAAATAAAAGATGAAAGTAGCAATTGTAGGCGCAAGCGGCGCCGTAGGTCAGGAATTCTTGCGCATTCTTGATGAGCGCAATTTCCCAATGGATGAACTCGTATTGTTTGGCTCTGAGCGTAGTGCTGGTACAAAGTACACGTTCAAAGGCAAGGAAATTGAGGTGAAGCTTCTTCAGCACAACGATGATTTCAAGGATGTTGACATCGCCTTCACATCTGCTGGTGCCGGCACTTCAAAGGAATTCTGCGAGGATATCACAAAGTACGGTGCTGTGATGATTGATAATTCTTCTGCCTTCCGCATGGAGAATGATGTACCATTGGTTGTGCCAGAGTGTAATGCTGAGGATGCTCTTGATCGTCCACGCAACATCATTGCAAATCCTAACTGTACAACAATCATGATGGTTGTAGTGCTCAAGCCTCTTGAGGCTATCTCTCACATCAAGCGCATCCACGTAGCTTCTTATCAGAGTGCTTCTGGTGCTGGCGCAGCTGCTATGGCAGAGCTTCAGCAGCAGTATAAGGAACTTCTCAACGGCGACCCTGTAACTGTCAAGAAGTTTGCTCATCAGCTCGCATATAATGTTATTCCTCAGATTGACGTGTTCCAGCCAAACGGCTATACTAAGGAAGAAATGAAGATGTTCAACGAGACACAGAAGATTATGCATACTGACGCTAAGTGTTCTGCAATGTGTGTTCGCGTATCTTCTCTCCGCTCTCACTCAGAGTCTGTTTGGATTGAGACTGAAGAACCAATCTCTGTAGAAGATGCTCAGAAGGCTATCGCTGCAGCACCTGGTTGTACTCTTCAGGATGACCCTTCTAACCTCGTTTACCCAATGCCACTTGAGACAGCTGGTAAGGACGATGTTTACGTAGGTCGTGTTCGTAAGGACATCTCAGATTCTAACGGTCTTACATTCTGGCTCTCAGGTGACCAGATTCGTAAGGGTGCTGCTCTCAATGCAGTTCAGATTGGCGAATGGCTCATTGAGAACGACCCTAAGTTCCAGAAGTAATAAGGTACAGATACAAAAAATCCCAACTTACTTTAATAGTGTGTTGGGATTTTTGCGTTTATTCTAAGTAGTTTTATTATTTGTTTGCCTAAAGTTTGTCAATTGCTTCCTAAGGTGTAGCCGTTGTTTTCTAGGAACTTCATGCTTCGGAAAACGCTGTTTGTGCGTCTTTGGATGTATGGGCCTGGATTTGTAGCAGAATATTTTCGGGGATTTGGCAGAATGGAGGCGAGCGTTGCGCATTGCATTCGCGTGAGTTCGCTTGGTTGGCAATGCCAATATTCCTCAGCTGCAGCCTCTATGCCGTAGATTCCTTCTCCCATCTCGATAGAGTTGAGATAGACTTCTATGATGCGTTCCTTTGGCCACATGAGTTCTATGAGGGTCGTGAAATATGCTTCAAGTCCCTTTCTTAACCATGAACGCCCTGGCCAAAGGAATATGTTCTTTGCTGTCTGCTGGCTGATGGTGCTGCCACCGCGCAGTCTTTTTCCGTCTTTGTTGCTTTTTGCGGCTTGCTCGATTGCCTTTAGGTCGAAACCATGGTGCTTGACGAAGTTTTGGTCTTCTGCTGCTATTACTGCTGTTGGTGCATAGTATGGTATTTCGGATAATGCAACCCAAGAGTGTTTCATTTTTACGTCTCTCCCTTCCTCTGCTTGCTCTGTGCAGCGAATCACCATTAGCGGTGTGATGAGCACAGGGACGAAGCGTACGGCTACTACCCAAAGAATGGTTGTGGCGAAAAATAGCACAATGATGTTACGAGCGCTTTTTAGGATGAATTTCATTGGCACAAAGGGGATATAAATAGGAGAAAGAAAAAAGTGAAAACTAGAAATAATCCCAGTTTTCACTTTATGGTATTTGCAGTTGAATTAGAGCTTACCCTTGTTAGCGTCTTTGATCATCTGCTCAGAAGCGTAGATGTAGATCTCAACACGACGGTTTGCTGCCTTACCCGCAGTTGTGCTGTTGTCTGCAACTGGTTGGTGGCTACCGAAACCGAGAACGTCGCGAATCTGTGTAGAGATGCCCTGGCTTGCGAGGTACTGAGCAACAGAAGTAGCACGGTTTACAGAAAGTGGATCGTTAACCTTGTCGCTACCAGTAGCATCAGTATGACCGTAAATAGATAGGTCACAAGTGTTATAGTGCTGCATAGTCTTTGCAAGACGCAGAAGGTTGTTCTGTGCAGCAGCGTTGAGGTTTGCCTTAGCTGTTTCGAAGTGGATACCACCATCGTTGAAAGTGATCTTAAGAGCGTCAAGGCCGTTAGCGTCCTTAACCTGCTCTACTGTTGCGTTGAGCTGACGCTCTGCGAGTTCTGCCTTAACCTTATCCATGTGCTTGCCAATGAGTGCACCTGTACCAGCACCTACAGCACCACCGATAGCAGCACCGATAGCAGCACCTTTTGTCTTGTCACCATGACCGCTTACGAGTGTACCGATAACGCCGCCGAGGAGAGCACCGCCACCACCACCGAGTAGAGCACCATTACCTGTTGCATTACCGCAACCTGTGAGAACTGTAGTGAAGCAGAGAGCTCCAATGATGAAATTGAAAAACTTTTTCATGATAAATTGAGTTTTTAGTTATGTGTAATTGAGTTTATTATTCAGAAGGTTTGTTCTTATTATAAGAAATGCCTTATATATAAAAGTAAAATTGTTAAGTATTCGGGGGCAAAGTTAATAAAAAAATATTGTTCTGACAAATGTTCCTTACAATAAATTACGTTATACACATATATTATATGTTCTGAAACTAGGATACAGTACGTTTTGCCCTTGATGTTAGTAGTCTTCGTCTTCCTCCTCTATGCTGTTGACGTCAAGGTCTTCCGGATCTTCATCCACAACGGTACGGTAACTCTCAGCCGTAAGTTCGTCCTCGTTGTAGTCGTCGTCTTCATCGTCGGTACTGTTGCCGTAGTCGTCTTCCTCTTCTATGTCAAGATCCTCGTCGTCCTCATCCTCGTCGCCAGCATCTATGAGTAAGCTCTTTCTGCGACGCTTTGGTGCTTTCTCTTCTTCTTCGTAGAGCAGTTCATCCTTGATAAGATCCTCTTTCTGCTTAGCAAAGATGAGCTCAATCCATGATCCTTTCTCTACTACGAGTACCTCAAAGCCTTCGCCGATCTTCTTCTTGTAGAGTGCGCTTTCCTCTGGTTTTCGACTCTTAGGCATGGAAGTGGTTGCAATGAGGAAGCCTGACTGGATGACGTCCTTGATAGATTGAGACAGCGAATCCCAACCGCCACCGAAATTGCTCTCTATAAGGTCAAGCAGCTTGCGTGCGGAGATGTGGAGGACGTTCTGGTAAGTGAGGTCTGTAACGCGACAGATAGCGTGCTTCTTGAGGGCCAAGTGCATTACGTTGTTTCCATTGAGGTTGACGTCGGCAATGTGGAAACCTCTCTTTTCTAGAGAAATTATCTCGTGCGCCTTATCCTTGTCAACATCTTCAAGGTCAAAAGCGCACTTGATGGTATTGATGAGTTTGCCAAGTTGAGTCTCTAGGTCTATCTCTTTAGAAGCATTCTCGAGTATGGTGATGATGTCGTTCTCAGAGAGTTTCCAAACGTTGCTTTTTGTGAGCGTCTTGGATGATAACAGAATGTTTTTCTCGTTATTTGCCATTTGCTGAGTATTGGGTTATTTTTTTAGTTGATTTTTTTGCTTTTCTTGTTTCTGGGTGCAAAAGTAACAAAAAGTTTTAAAAAACAATCATAAATGGCATTTTTTTCTACTTTATCCCTTAACAAATGTTAATTTTTTTTTGCTGTGTAGGTGCACAGTAGAAAATGGCAAAAAAAAAAGCACAAAATATTTGCGTAATTAAAAATTAAACTTTACCTTTGCACTCGTTATCCTGAAAACAATCTTTTTACCTTAAAACTAATACCTATTGAAGATTAAAAGCGGTTACCTGTGAAGGCAACCGCTTTGATTCTTATTTACCCCTCTCTCACTTATTTATAAATAATAAAATGTGTAAAATTTAAAGAAAAAGGGGTGATTCGTTAACGAATTGCAAAAAAAAGTTTAACTTTGCACTTCAACAAGTAAAAGAATCCAATAAATGAATGATCAGATACGCGCTGACTTCCCAATACTTTCGAGGGAAGTTTATGGCAAACCTCTTATATATCTTGATAATGCTGCTACTACCCAGAAACCTCGCTGCGTGGTGGAGGCAATCGCCGACGAATACTATAATGTGAACGCCAATGTCCATCGTGGCGTGCATTACCTTTCGCAACAGGCTACAGACCTACATGAGGCTTCTCGCGAGACGCTGCGACAGTTTATCAATGCAAGGAAAATAGAGGAAATTGTCTTTACGCGAGGCACAACGGAGAGCATCAATCTCGTGGCAGCAAGCTTCTGCGCGGATATTTGTCAGCCGGGAGATGTCATCGTTACTACTGAGATGGAGCACCACTCCAACATCGTGCCTTGGCAGCTTCAGGCGCAGAAATACGGTTTGAAGATAGAACATGTTCCTTTTAATGATAAAGGTGAGCTAGACGTGGAGGTGCTTTGCAAGCTGTTGGAGAAGTCTGCAGACAAGCAAGGCGGGCGTTCGAAGGTTCGTCTTGTTAGCGTTGCCCATGTGTCGAACGTACTTGGAACGGTAAACCCTGTGAAGAAGATTTGTCGCATGGCTCATGAGTATGGTGTGCCGGTTCTGGTTGATGGTGCTCAGAGCGCACCACACTTTGCCGTTGATGTGCAGGATATTGCCTGCGATTTCTTCGCCTTCTCTGGTCATAAGATGTACGGTCCTACGGGTGTAGGTGTACTTTATGGCAAAGAAGAATGGCTTGAAAAGTTGCCGCCTTATCAGGGTGGGGGGGAGATGATAGACAAGGTGACCTGGGAGAAGACTACCTTCGAAAGACTCCCTTTTAAGTTCGAAGCTGGAACTCCTGACTATGTCGCTACTCATGCTCTCGCCATGGCTGTCAAGTATATCCAAAATATAGGAATAGATAAGATACATACCCATGAGCAGGAACTCCTCCAATACGCCATGAAGCGTATGCAGGAGATTGAGGGAATCCGTATTTTTGGTACGGCGAATGAGAAGGATGCCGTCATTTCGTTCCTTGTTGGCGACATCCATCATCTTGATATGGGCACTCTCCTTGACCGTCTTGGTATAGCCGTTCGTACTGGTCACCATTGCGCACAGCCGTGCATGGATGCTCTCGGCATAAGCGGTACAGTTCGTGCTTCCTTTGCCCTTTACAACACGAAGGAGGAAATTGATGACCTCGTTGCTGGCATCATGCGAGTTAGCCGAATGTTCTAAGTGTTTACTTGTCCATGATCTTCATGTTAGGACCTGGCTGGTTGTAGCCGAGTCTTTCGCTTGGTATTGGGTGGTCACTATACATCTTGTTTCCTTTGACGAGGAAACCGTCCGTCGCTTCGTCAAAATAAATGTAGAAGGCGCGGTTGTTTGTTGCATAGCGTGAAGGGCCAATGTTGTGGATTTCGTTGTCAACAATCTGCGACTCTGGCTGATAGGATAGGGTGTAGATGCCGCCTGCGTCATAGAGCTGCTTTGCGAAATCGTGAATTTTGTTGTTTCGGATGATGTTGCGCTTCATGGAAGAATCTAGCTTTGTCCATCCCCATCCTACGCAAATGCCAGAATAGTTCAGGTCATAGATGTGGTTGTTCTCTATCGTTACATCGCGTACATAACCTGCAGAAATGCCTACGCATCCCCAATCTTCGTTTGTGACGTCGTGAATCTCGTTGCCAAATATGTAGATGTTATTGCATAGCTTGGTTGGATTGGTTGTGGTGTATGGGATGTGAGTCTCAAATGCGCGTTCGCCGAAATTGCCCAATTGAATGGCAGTTCCGCCTATATCCTGGAATGTGCAATTCGTGATGTCCGAGTTGCAGACGTTGTCAATCATGTCAAGTCCTGTTGCTCCAAGATGCTGAAAGGTGCAGCCGTCAAAGGAAATATTGCTTGCATTTCTAACTGTTACGGCTGATTCCGCACGTTCTATCCATGCCTGATTTTCAAGTCCCGCCTTGTGCCACAATCCTTCAGTTGGAAGTTTGTAGGCATCAATCATTCTGAAACCAGCCTGAAGAGTGACGTGACCTTCGTATGATGGGCGGTTCCAAGCGCTATGTTCGAAGTTGATGTTTTTGAAGGATATGTGTGATATCGGTGTTTGCTCGCTTCCCTCTATTATAAATAATGTAGAGAGGGCGGGTATAACAACATCGTTTGGTTCGCCTGAAGTGGAGTAGTAGTATATCCAGTCTTTGCCAGAGTTGCACCATTCGTCTGGTTCGTCCAATAGGTTTGTGGCACCTCGAAGCGTGAAGGCTGAACGGTTATCCCCTTCTACGACAGGCTGTGGCCAAGGATGAGCAAACTCTATCTGGCTTTCCGGTTCGTGGAATGTTACCTCGCAAGTGCCGTTTCCGAGTTTTTTTATCCCCTTTATTCTGAGTATAGCGATAGCCCAACGCTGACAAAGGTACATTTCTAGATAGCTGTCAAAGTTGCCATTCTCCGTTACAACCACTCCTTTTAGGTCGTCCTCGCTAATGATAATACGCTTGTTTTCCTTGTCAAACTCCAGTATGCGCGACAGTTCGTCCTTCTTGTCCGACTGAGCGAACATGGCCTTCTTTCCGTTTCTCCATAGTTGTCTTGCTTCCACATATCTGCCGTTGAACTTTGGAGCCTGGGTTATGTAGAGGTTGCCTTCGTCCCTTGACCACTTTTCTATTTTTACTCCACCTGAGATGATGGTGCCTTTCTCGCCTATGATACGTGTAGGCGAATCGGCTGTACCAGAATCTTCTGGTCGTATGAATATCGGCTTTGACAGTTGGTATGTGCCGGATTGGATGGAGATTGTAATGCCGCCAGCAATTTTTTCTTGATACTCCTTGTGCCCAATTCGTGCAAGTCTTCTCCATTCGCGAGCCTGTTTTATGGCATCCGCTATGCTTTCGCCAGGACTAACGGTTATTTCGCTTGCGTAAGAGAAGGTGGTAATGAAAGACAAAAATGACACAAACAGCAGTTTCAATATATTTGTTTTCGTATGATTTTTCTTCATGGTAAGTAGGTATGCAAAATTATTTATAAGTAAGTGTGCAAGTTTTTTATAATGATTGGTATTGGTTACTGATGTATATTCGGTGTCTAAAATAAAAGCCTGCAAGAATCGTCTCCGACTTTGCAGGCTTTCTGTGCATTGACAGTTATTTTTTTTTACTTAGCAACCTTTGGAGCGCGCTTTTCTGCAATGCGAGCCTTCTTACCAGTGAGCTTGCGGAGGTAATAGAGCTTAGCACGGCGAACCTTACCACGCTTGTTTACTTCAATGCTGTCGATGCTTGGTGACTCAATAGGGAAGATACGCTCTACACCTACAGTACCTGACATCTTACGTACTGTGAAACGCTTCTTGTCGCCATGACCAGAAATGCGAATTACAACGCCACGATAGAGCTGGATACGCTCTTTTGAACCTTCAATAATCTTGTATGCCACTGTGATAGTGTCACCAGGACCGAAAGATGGGAACTCTTTGCCTGTAGCAAATGCTTCTTCAGCAACTTTGATTAAATCCATTTTATTTTTATGAGTTTAGAGTTGAGTGTCCCTTAGCGCAACATAGACAGGCAACACTTCTTCCTTCCATCGGTTACGCCAAAAGCGGTGCAAAGGTACGACTATTTTGCGGTTATTAATGTATAATAGCTTGTTTTTTTTCTTATTTTTTGATTTATTTGGTATTTTTTACTCGTTTTGCTAAAATAATCCAAGAAATATTTGTGTAGTTCGCAAAATAGTCATACCTTTGCACCCGCTAAACCGAAATGGTGATGCGATGATGGCGAGGTAGCTCAGCTGGTTAGAGCGTCGGATTCATAATCCGGAGGTCGCGGGATCGTGACCCGCCCTCGCTACCCTTAAAAGGACTTATGAGAAATCGTGAGTCCTTTTTCTTTATATGCTCGTTTTGGGTATTTTTTTGAGTGTTATGCATTTTATATAAATATTTGCAGTCCGTTGAGCCGTTTTTTTTCTGTTTATTCTGTCTTCTTAGAGATAATTATTGTTTTATTTTTCTTCTTTTTTTGATAGAAAAGATGCAAAAATGGTTAAAAAAGAAAGAAAACTTTACTATTGTTTGCAAGTTTCCTTAATATTTCGTAATTTTGTCGCAAAATAAAATGAAAATATGGAATTTACAGCTAAGCAAATTGCAGAACTGATACATGGCCGTGTTGATGGCAACGAGGATGCTAAGGTATCTGATTTCGCCAAGATTGAAGAAGGCCGCGAAGGATGCATATCCTTTCTCTCTAACCCCAAATACTTGCATTACATCTACGAGACAAAGTCAAGTGTTGTGCTCGTGAACGATGACGCACATTTCGATCAGCCGATATCGACTACGCTTATTCGTGTGCCAAACGCATACGAGGCGGTAGCTCGTTTGCTCCAGATTTACCAGTCACTCCAGCCAAAGAAGAC
Organism: Prevotella sp.; assembly: GCA_045597565.1. Classification (GTDB taxonomy): domain Bacteria; phylum Bacteroidota; class Bacteroidia; order Bacteroidales; family Bacteroidaceae; genus Prevotella. Next base: position 21,861 of record JAZLKJ010000013.1, read on the forward strand.
AGGTGTTGATTCACTCGCTTACATAGACGCGGAAGCCCAAGTTGCAGACGATTGCTATGTGGGCGCGTTCGCTTATATAGGCAAGGGAGTCAAGGTGGGCAAGGGGTGCCAGATTTATCCACATGCTTATATAGGCGATGGCGTTACATTAGGCGACGGTTGCCAGATTTATCCAAAAGTGACAATTTATCACGGCTGCAAGTTGGGCAATAATGTTACCATTCATGCCGGCTCCGTAATTGGTGCTGACGGTTTTGGCTTTGCTCCAAACACAAATGGCTACGAGAAGATTCCGCAGATAGGAATTGTCGTAATTGAGAATGACGTGGAGATTGGCGCAAATACTTGTATCGACCGCTCAACCATGGGACAGACTTTGATTTGTAAGGGTGTGAAGCTTGACAACCTCATTCAGGTGGCTCACAACGTGGAAATCGGCGAGAATACAGTTATGTCGGCTCAGGTCGGTGTTGCAGGAAGTGAGAAAATTGGTTCTTGGTGCATGGTCGGCGGTCAGGTTGGCTTCTCCGGTCATCACAAAATTGGCGATCGCGTTATGATTGGTGCTCAGACAGGTGTGCTTGGCGACCTTGCGGATGGCGCACAGGTGATGGGAACGCTTCCGATGGACTTAAAATTGTTCATGAAAACTCAGGCGCTTATGAAGCGTCTGCCTGAAATGTTCAAGGATATAAACGACCTGAAAAAGAAACTTAAAAATTTCGAAAAATAAATACTTCTATTTATGAACAACAAACAGAATACACTCAAAGGTAGTTTCTCCATGTGCGGCAAGGGCTTGCACACAGGTTTGATGCTTACCGTTACATTCAACCCTGCACCAGAAAATACAGGATATAAGATTCAGCGAATTGACCTTGAGGGGCAGCCTATCATCGATGCTATTGCGGAGAATGTCGTAGATACTCGCCGTGGTACCGTTGTTGGTAAGGGCGATATTCGTATCTCTACCATCGAACATGCCCTCTCGGCTCTCTATGCCTTGGGTATAGACAACTGTCTTATGCAGGTTAATGGTCCTGAGTTCCCAATCCTTGACGGTTCTGCTGTTATGTATGTGAACAGGATTAAGGAAATCGGTATCGAGGAGCAGGCTGCACAAAAGGATTACTACATCATCCGCAAGAAGATTGAGGTAAAGGACGAGGAAACTGGTTCTTGCATCACAATACTTCCAGACGAAGAATTCTCCATCACTGCCATGTGTTCTTTTGAGAGTAAGTTCATTAACTCTCAGTTTGCAACTCTCGACAATCCTGCCGATTACGATACAGAGATAGCTCCTGCCCGTACATTCGTATTCTTGCGCGATATAGAGCCTCTTCTTGAGGCTAACCTAATCAAGGGTGGTGACATGGACAACGCCATCATCATCTACGAACGTCAGACAACCCAGGAGAATCTAGACCGTCTTGCTGATCTTCTCAAGGTGGCTCGCATGGACGCTTCAAACCTCGGCTACATTCAGCACAAGCCACTCCAGTGGGAGAATGAGTGTACTCGCCACAAGCTTCTTGATATCGTCGGCGACATGGCGCTTATTGGCAAGCCTATTAAAGGTAGAATTGTAGCCACTCGTCCAGGCCACTCTATTAATAATAAGTTCGCGCGCCTTATGCGTAAGGAGATAAAGAAACACGATGTCCAGGCTCCAATCTACGATCCTAATGAGGCTCCTATCATGGATGTAAACCGCATTCGTGAGCTTCTTCCACACCGCTATCCGATGCAGCTTATAGATAAGGTCATCTCAGTAGGTCCTACTTCAATCGTAGGTGTGAAGAACATCACTTCAAATGAGCCGTTCTTCCAGGGACACTTCCCTGAGGAGCCTGTTATGCCAGGCGTTCTTCAAATAGAGGCTATGGCACAATGTGGCGGTCTTCTCATCCTCAACTCTCTTGACGAGCCAGAGCGCTACTCTACATACTTCATGAAGATAGACGGCGTAAAGTTCCGCCAAAAGGTTGTTCCTGGTGACACACTCCTTTTCCGTGTTGAGCAGATTACTCCGCTTCGTCATGGCATTTGCTCTATGCGCGGCTACATGTTTGTAGGTGACCATGTTGTGTCAGAGGCAACGTTCACAGCTCAGATTGTTAAAAACAAATAAGCCAAAACCTTATGAACCAGATACATCCTACAGCAATTATTCATCCCGAAGCAAAACTTGGCGACAATAATGTTATTGGTCCTTTCTGTGTAATTGAAGAGAATACGGTCATTGGTGACAACAACTTGCTGAAGAATGGTGTTACCATCCAGTACGGAGCTCGTATAGGCAATAATAACGAGTTTTTCCCAGGAGCAAGTATCTCGACTAAGCCGCAGGATCTTAAGTTCAAGGGTGAAGATACCATTTGCGAGATAGGCAACAATAACTCCATTCGTGAAAATGTTACAATCTCTCGTGGTACTGCATCCAAGGGCACGACAAAGGTCGGAAACGGCAATCTGCTCATGGAGAACATGCACATCGGTCACGACTGTGTGGTTGGCAACGGCTGCATTATTGGTAATACCACTAAGCTTGCCGGAGAGGTTGTTATAGAGGATTTCGCCATCATCTCCGCTTGTGTACTTATCCATCAATTCTGCAAGGTAGGTGGATATGGCATTATCCAGGGAGGTACACGCTTTTCGGTTGACGTTCCTCCGTTTATCGTTGTCGGTAAGGAACCTGCCCATTATTGTGGTGTGAATCTCATCGGTCTTCGTCGTCGTGGATTCTCCAACGAGACCATCACTGCCATTCACGATGCTTACCGCATACTCTACGGTGCGCCAACCCTCAACGAGGGTATTGCCCTGCTTGAAGCTATTGAGAACCGTCATAAGGAGATTGACATGATCATCAATTTCTGCAAGACTTCCAATCGTGGTGTGATGCGATAGTTCCTGCAGTTTCCCATTAACAATAACAAATAGAGCGAGGGTTCCTAAACAGAGAATCTCTCGCTATTACCATGAATTTTATAACGCAATATTTCCCGCTGCAAGACCCTACATGGGTGTTCTTTACCGTACTTCTGATTATCCTTCTGGCACCGATAATCATGGGTAAGTTGCGTATTCCTCATATCATAGGAATGGTACTCTTCGGAGTGCTTATAGGTGAATATGGTCTGAACATTGTGGAGCGTGACGATTCGTTCGAGATGTTCGGCAAGATAGGGCTTTATTACATTATGTTCCTCGCCTCGCTGGAGATGGACATGGACGGACTTCGCAAGAATAAGGCGAAGATACCTATCTTCGGATTGCTTTCCTTTGCCATTCCTTTCCTTCTCACTTTCGTCACTTTCCGCTGGGTTCTCGACTATAGTTCGTTAACGTCCCTGTTGCTCGGCTGTATAATGTCGTCCAATACCCTCGTGGCTTATCCTATCGTCGGACGTTATGGCCTCCAGCGTAAGCCGAGCGTAACGCTTAGCGTCGGTGGAACGATGATTTCTCTGCTTATCTCGCTTATCGTACTTGCCACCCTCGTAGCCTTTCATGAAGGCAACAGTAGCGTCGGCTTTTGGGTGATGTTCTTCCTGAAGTTCGTAGCCTTTTGTGGTGGTATGATATGGCTTATGCCAAAGCTTACGCGATGGTTTCTTCGTAGGTATAGCGATACTGTCATGCAGTATGTCTTCGTGATGTCTGTCGTAGTATTGTCGGCAGCTCTTTCCCAAGCCATTGGAATAGAGGGCGTCTTCGGAGCATTCTTTGCCGGACTTATCCTGAACCGCTACATTCCGCATGTTTCGGCTCTGATGAATCGCATAGAGTTCATCGGAAATGCCATCTTCATACCTTACTTCCTGATTGGTGTGGGCATGCTCATCAATCTCAATCTACTCTTCGTAAAAGAAGGACTCATTTGTATTGTGCTCTGCATGGTATTTTTTGGAACCTTCGGAAAGGCAATAGCGTCGTATATCGCTTGCCTAGCCTTCAGACTTCCGCTATCTTCAGGTCATATGATGTTTGGACTCACCTCTGCCCATGCCGCTGGAGCCATCGCAATGTTGATGGTTGGCTTGCGCATGGAGGTGGCTGATGGAGAATATCTCGTGTCAGAGGAGTTGCTGAACGGAGTAGTCATAATGATACTTTTCACCTGTATCATTTCTACAATTCTTACGGAAAACTCTGCGCAGAAGATTGTGCTACGCGATGCAGAGTTCGCACCTACGGACGAACAACATGACGATGAGAAGTTCCTCGTTCCAGTAAAGTATCCAGAGTATGCCAACAGCCTTGTCACCCTTGCTTTGCTCATGCGCAATCCGAAACTCAATCGCGGTATCGTGGGATTGAATGTTGTGTATGATGACGAGAACATGCGCCGCAATCAGGTGGCCGGCGAGAAGCTGCTTGAGCAGATTTCCAAGCATGCTAGTTCTGCCGATGTCATGATGCAGACACAGGTGCGTATAGCTGCAAATATTGCCAACGGCATAAAGCATGCGTTCAACGAGTTCCAAGCTTCTGAAATCATCATAGGACTCCATCAGCACAAGGAAATCTCTCCAAAGTTTTGGGGACAGTTCCACCAAAGTCTGTTCAACGGCTTGAATCGTCAGATTATCATGGCGCGACTACATACACCGCTCAACACAATACGCAAGATACACGTTGCAGTGCCTTCTCGCTCACAATACGAACCAGGCTTCTATCGTTATCTTGACCGTCTGTCACGACTGGCAGAGAACCTAGATTGTGGCATAAACTTCAACGCTCGTGGAGACACAACGGAACAGATTCGCAAGTACATGAAGGCTATTCATCCACGCGTGCGCGTTCAATATTTTAATATGGAGCATTGGAACGAGATGCCTGCCCTTGCCTCTACCATCAAGGAAGACCATCTATTCGTCGTCGTGACAGCCCGAAAAGGAACTGTCTCTTACAAGAACGCTCAGGAACGTCTGCCAGAGGAAATCACCCAGTACTTTACAGGCAAGAACCTTATCATTATTTTCCCGGATCAGCACGGCGACGCTTCTACCATGACATTCGCGGAAGCGACTCATACAGAGGAACTTTCTGCATATGATAACATCAGAATCATGTTCAACCTACTCTTCAGCAGAAGAGCTAAACCAATAAAGTAAATAACATAAAATATGGCAAACATACAAGTTAACATCGGCGCCCTCTCACTTAGAAACCCTGTAATGACGGCATCTGGCACATTCGGTTATGGCATCGAATATGCTGACTTCATGGATCTCGCTAGCATCGGTGGCGTGATAGTAAAAGGCACTACACTTCTTCCTCGCGAAGGCAACGACTACCCTCGCATGGCAGAGACTCCAATGGGAATGCTCAACTGCGTAGGTCTGCAAAACAAGGGTGTTGATTATTTCTGCGAGAATATCTATCCTAAGATCAAGGACATAGACACAAACATGATTGTAAATGTCAGCGGAAATGCTCCTGACAACTACGCAGAATGTGCTGCCCGCATCAATGAACTGGACAACATTCCTGCTATTGAACTCAACATATCTTGCCCTAACGTGAAGCAGGGCGGCATGGCTTTCGGTACTTCCGTAGAGGGAGCCTCGGCAGTTGTGAAGGCTGTTCGTGAGGTTTACAAGAAGACTCTCATCGTGAAACTTTCGCCAAACGTAACGGACATCGTTTCCATAGCAGAGGCTGTTGAGGCAGAAGGTGCTGACGCTGTTTCGCTCATCAACACTCTGATGGGAACAAAGATAGACATCGAGAAGCGTAAGATTTTGCTTTCCATCGGTACTGGCGGCTTGAGTGGTCCATGCGTAAAGCCTGTTGCTGTGAGAATGGTGAACCAGGTGAGCAAGGCTGTAAAGATCCCTGTAGTTGGTCTCGGCGGCATTTCTTCTACAGAAGACGCTATCGAGTTCCTCATGGCTGGTGCTACAGCCATTGAAATCGGTACAGCAAACTTCCTTGACCCAGCAATCTCTGAGAAGGTTGCCATCGGCATCAACGAATGGCTTGACAAGCATGGTGTAAAGGATATTCACGAGATTATTGGGGTGGTATAATATGGCAACATGGATTTGGTATCCTGGCGACTACGAGATTTGGCTGGGAAATAAGATGAATAACCGTCGCACTGACCGCGGCGCGTACTTTCCTCCTTTCTGGAAGCAGGACTCTCATTACGTAACTGTAGAGTTCTCAACGACTGTGGATCTCGCAGAAGATGAAGAGATTACAATCGTTACCGAAGGCGACTATAATGTAAAGATTGACGGAAATATGCTTTTCGGCATGCCTTACCGTACAACGATAAGCAAGGGGCAGCATAAGATTAATATTAAGGTGCATAACCAGATGACTCCGCCAGCTCTTTTCATTGAAGGAAAGACCATAAACACAGGTGTTGACTGGAATGTTACCTACGAGGACAAGGAGTGGATTGACGAAAGCGGCAAGGCTTCCGATACCTCTGCCACTATCTATCAGAAGGCAGGCTACTGGAACTTCAACGATCAGGACTCGCTCCCTTCGGAGTTCATGCTTGAACGTATTGAACTCCAGCCTACTTTGGTAGAAAAGCAATCGGACGGAAGCATCGTTTACGACTTCGGCAAGGAGACTTTCGGCTACCCTAACATCAAAGCCCTGAGAGGCAACGGTCAGGTTTTCCTCTACTACGGCGAAAGTAAAGAAGAGGCTCTCGACCACGAGCACTGCGAGACTTACGACATGCTTGAAGTGATGGAAGAGGGCGAAGGCGAGTATTCCAACGTTCGCGTCATCGATTACTCTACAAACAACCTCAGCGAGATGCTGATTGGCGACAGTTATACGCTCGGCAATTCAAAGGCTCTTCGCTATGTGAACATCGTTTTCAAGGGCGAAACATCTGCTGACGGTCTCACTCTTGAATACGAGTATCTACCTGAAAAAGAACTTGGTACGTTCCGTTGCGACAATGAACTTCTCAACAAAATCTGGGAGATTGGCGTCTATACGATGCAACTCACCACACGCGAGTTCTTCATCGACGGCATAAAGCGCGACCGCTGGGTTTGGAGTGGCGATGCTGCGCAGAGTTATCTGATGAACTATTACCTCTTCAACGATAACGAAACCGTGAAGCGCACAATCTGGCTTCTTGGCGGAAAAGCACCTATCACAAGCCATATCAACACGATAATGGACTACACCTTCTATTGGTTCAACTCCATTGCCGAATATTATCTCTACTCTGGCGACCGCGCGTTCCTCGAGCAGATTTATCCGAACATGAAGACCATGATGGATTATGTCTTGGGAAGAACGGACGAAGACGGTATGGTTCAGGGGTTGACTGGCGATTGGGTGTTCATAGATTGGGCAGACAAACCGATGGATAAGACTGGTCAGCTCTCATTTGAACAGATTCTTTTCTGCCGTTCTCTTGAGAGCATCGTGGAGGTTGCAGAGGTTGTAGGCGCTGATACTGAAGAGATTAGCAAGTATAAGACGCTTGCCGAGAGCCTTCGCGAGAAGCTTCTGCCATTCTTCTGGAACGAGGATAAGCAGGCTATCGTACACAAGCGTGGTGCGGAAGATGTATTCAAGTTCAGCAGCATGTTTGCCGTCATATACAATTATCTCGACGAACAGAAGAAGCAAGCCGTTGCGGATAATGTTCTCTTCAACGACGAGGTACTAAAGATCACCACTCCTTACATGCGCTTCTATGAACTGGAAGCGATGTGTATGCTCGGAAAGCATGAGCAGGTAATGAGCGAAATGCTCGACTACTGGGGTGGAATGATAGAGGAAGGCGCTACGTCTTTCTGGGAGAAATATGTTCCTGGAGAGCATGGCGCAGAGAAATACGCTATGTACGGAAGACCTTTCGGCAAGTCTCTCTGCCATGCTTGGGGTGCAAGTCCTATCTATCTTCTCGGCAAATACTACCTCGGAGTGCAGCCTACATCCCCTGGCTACAAGACTTTTGAGATGCGTCCGAACCTCGGCGGCTTGAAAGAGATGGAAGGAACCGTGCCAACACCTTTCGGCTGCGTATATATAAAGATGAATAAAAAGCAGGTTACAGTGAAGAGCGACTCCGACGGCGGCACGCTTATCATTGGCGAAAAGACCATAGAGATTCCAGAAGGAAAGGAAATTTGCATCAATCTATAAATAGAATGTAGGGCGAGGATTTCCAAGCCGTTTCACCGCATGACACCAGAATCGCGGCTCAGAAATCTTCGCCCTACAACATATATCCTCACGAAAAACCATGAAAACAAAACATCTCATTCTTGTAACCCTTATTTTATTCGCCATACCATCCTTTGCGAAGATTACTGCCCCAAAGAACATTCCTCAGGCGCAGTACGCAGCCTCTCGCCTCGCCTCTCTTGACGGCAAAGGCTATAACTTCAAGTTTGTTCTTTCAACATCAAAAGAGGTTAAACAAATCTGGGCAACAGCCCTCCCCCTTGTGGGGGAGTCGGAGGGGGTATCAGAAGCTTTTGTCCTCCATCGCAAGGGCAAGACCATCAGCATCATCTCTTCTGGTGCCGGTTGGATCTATGGCGCAAACCGCTTGCTTGAATATTACCGTGATAATGGTACTCTGGACATCCCTGAGGCCATTGCCGACAAGCCTGAGATGGTGCTTCGCGGTGCTTGCCTTGGTGTGCAAAAGACGGAGTATCTGCCAGGCAGAAAGGTGTATGAATACCCTTATACGAAGGAGAGTTTCCCTTGGTTCTACGACAAGTCATTATGGATAGAGTACCTTGATATGCTGGCTGCTGCAAACATGAACTCCGTCTATCTCTGGAACGGCCATCCGTTTGCCTCTCTCGTAAAACTTGAAGATTATTCGTTTGCCGTTGAAGTGAGCGACGAACAGCTTCAGCAGAACCGCGAAATGTTCTCGTTCATCACTACGGAGGCTCAACGTCGTGGCATCAGGATTTATCAGATGTTCTATAACATCCTGCTATCCAAGCCGTTTGCCGAGCATTACGGAATGTCTACACAAGACCGCAACCGACCTATAACCCCGCTCGTTTCCGACTATACTCGCAAGAGCATCGCGAAGTTTGTTGAGGAATATCCAAACGTAGGCTTCCTCCTTTGCCTCGGCGAAGCAATGGCAACGATAGAGGATGACATAACATGGATGAAGGAAACAATCATTCCAGGCGTTCTTGACGGACTGAAAGCGCGTGGTTCAGAAGAGCGTCCACCGCTTATTCTTCGCAGTCATGACACCGATGGCCCTCGCGTTCTCAAGGAGTCATTGCCTTTATATCCAAACATTTACACGATGTCAAAATATACAGGCGAGTCGCTTACAACCTACGAACCTCGCGGTCCTTGGGCAGAAACTCACCGCCAACTTGCAGCCGCTGCTCCTGTTCATGTCAGCAACGTGCATATCCTTGCCAATCTTGAGCCATGGCGTTGGGCTTCACCTGCATTTGTAAGCAAGACCGTTCATGCCATGCATAATGTTCATCACGCTAACGGACTTCACCTTTTCCCACAGGCAAACTACTGGGATTGGCCTTACACCGCAGATAAAGTTGATGGCATCGCAGACCCTACTACCAACAATGCCGAATACGCCGACGGCAGATTGAAGCAGACTTTCCGCGACAGAATATGGTTTGATGAGTGGGGACGCTATGCTTGGAAAGCTGATCGTGGCGACGATTCCAAGCATTGGATTCATTACATTCAGGACTTCTACGGCTGTGATGAAGCTACAGCAGCAAAGATTATTGAGGCTTACGATGAAAGTGGCGAGATTGCTCCAAAGCTTTTACGTCGCTTCGGCATCACGGAAGGCAATCGCCAGAGCCTTCTTCTTGGCATGAAGATGTCGCAACTCGTTAATCCTTACAAATATACGATTTATCCAGGCTTCTACGAAAGCTGTGGTCCTGAGGGCGAAAAGCTCATTGAGTTTGTTGAGAAGGAGTTCAAAGGCGAAGAGCATGTCGGCGAACTACCTTGGGACATTGTCTGTCAATGTGTTGAACATGGCGAGAAAGCTGTCAATGCCATTGAGGGACTTACCGTAACAAAGAACATTGACGAGTTCAAGCGCTTGCAGAACGACATGCGTTGCTACAAGGCTTTTGCAGAGTCGTTCAAATGCAAAGTAGGTGCTGCGACTATTGTTTTATCATACAAATGGAAGAAGAATCCAAAGGAGTTGGCATACGCTTTGATGCCTCTTTATGAGAGTCTTGAGAAGTACAAAGAACTCGTTGCTTTGACCAAAGACACTTACCTCTATGGTCCTTCCATGCAAACCTCCCAGCGCCGTATTCCTGTCGGTGGCGATGGTGGCAAATTCAAGACTTGGGAAGAGATGCTCCCTGTTTATGAGGAAGAATTTCAAGCACTATATAATAATGTGCAAAAGCTCCTTGGTAGTGCGGAGATTTCTGAGTCGCAATCATCAGCCACTTCTGTTCCCGTTCCCGAAGCAATCGCTTCGGTTTCCAATCTCAAGGACGCCAACGGCAAGCCTTATGCAACAATAAAACTTGCCAAGGGCACTAAACTCTTTGAAGAACGCGACGAAGCCATCGACACACTCGCAGCAGAACTTGCTGGTCTTAACGCACTCATCATGAACCGCGACACAACAAGAATAAATGGTGGCGTAGTAGAGTTCGACAGCGACAAACCAGTTCAGATGCTCGTAGGTTTCTTCATCGATGACCAGAACAAATTCGCCTCTCCGCCAAAGCTTGAGATTGATGCAACAGGCAATCTCTTTGGGCAAGCAGAACCTGTTCTCACTCACGCCATCGCAATGTCTGGAATGCCAATGGTAAATATCCACTCATACCATCTCCCTACTGGGCATCACAAGATACATCTCCCGAAGGGAATAATCATGGTAGCCGGCTTCACAAGCGACAAGGAAATCAAGCCTCGCGACTGCGGCTTGGCTGGCGCAGGAGTAGAAGTAGATTGGCTGTTTATGGAATAAGAAAACTTCCTTTTTTCCTTCCCTTTCTTTCAAATTGTAAGTTCAGCCTTTGTAAGGATTGGGGAGCATTTTAGAAGAATAAATCTCATAGCAAGACACAAAAAGCAGTCTTAATAGTGCTTTCATGACAAAACTCACTACGAAACCAATCGTTTCCCTATGACTTTTGTGGCAAAACTTACTAAGAAAATTCCCGAAACTCACTACCAAAATTGCCTTTTTCGGCTGTAGAGCGAGGATTTTTCGAATAGCTTTTAGTCTCTTTAACTTCTAACCTATTGATAATCAGTATAATCTCCTTTTTTCTTACACTCTCGTATTTCTAGCCAAATATATTTATCTGCGAAATATGCTGTTCTCGCATGGGTACGCGAAAGCAAAGTGTAAGCAAATCCTCAATTTAGCTTACAATTTGCAAATTAAATTTGTTTGGCTTGTTAGATTTGTTTGGCACGCTAATTGCTATAATAGGAACAAAGAAGAAAAACTTTGAACTAAAAACGAAAGGAGAAGAAACTATGACAAATCAGAACTACAACAATCAGACAAAGCAGGGGGCTCAGCAGAACAAGTTTGAGAATCTGGAGAAGTACAGCCGCAATCTGGTAAGTGCGGCTCGTGGCGGAAAGCTCGATCCTGTGATTGGTCGAGACGATGAGATACGCCGAATACTGCAAATTCTCTCTCGTCGCACGAAGAATAATCCTATCCTCATCGGCGAACCTGGAACAGGAAAGACCGCCATCGTGGAAGGCTTAGCAGAACGCATCGTGCGCGGCGACGTGCCAGAGAACCTGAAGGATAAGCTGCTCTATTCGCTCGATATGGGTGCTCTCGTTGCGGGTGCGATGTATAAAGGCGAGTTTGAAGATCGACTGAAGAAGGTGGTCAACGAGGTGATAGAAAGCAACGGACAGATAATCCTCTTCATAGACGAGATCCACACGCTTGTAGGTGCAGGAAAAGGTGAAGGTGCAATGGATGCTGCAAATATACTGAAACCTGCCCTTGCTCGTGGAGAATTGCGTTCTATCGGTGCAACGACGCTCGATGAATATCAGAAATACTTCGAGAAGGACAAGGCTTTGGAACGCCGCTTCCAGACAATCATCGTTGATGAACCTGACGAGCAGGCGGCAATAAGCATCCTGCGCGGCTTAAAGGAGAAGTATGAGAGCCACCATAAGGTGCTCATCAAGGACGAGGCTTGCATCTCTGCCGTGAAACTTTCCTCTCGCTACATCTCCGACCGCTTCCTTCCTGACAAGGCCATCGACCTCATAGACGAGGCGGCTGCAAAGCTGCGTATGGAGCGTGACTCAGTGCCTGAGGAGATAGACGAACTGATACGCAAGATTCAGCAGCTGGAAATAGAGCGTGAGGCCATCCGTAGAGAGAACGACGAGGAGAAGGAAAAGAAACTCTCTGAAGACATCAAGCAGCTGAAAATCAAGGAGTACGAACTGCGTAGTCAGTGGGATGCAGAGCGTGAAGTGGCTAACCGCATTCAGCAGAACAAGGAGCAGATAGAGAAACTGAAACTGGAGGCGCAGCAGGCTGAACGTGACGGAAACTATGCTCGCGTGGCAGAGATACGCTACGGTGTGCTTCAGAAGCTGGAGGATGACATTGAGAAAATGCAGAATGATTCCCCTAACGACAATGAAGCGCAGCCAAATTCTGCATTCAGCAATCAGAATTCTGCATTACCTCAAAAGATGGTGCGCGACGAGGTGACCGCCGATGACATTGCGGAGGTGGTGTCACGCTGGACGGGAATCCCTGTGTCAAGAATGCTGCAGAGCGAACGCGAGAAACTGCTGCACATAGAGGAGGAACTTCACCAGCGCGTGGTAGGTCAGCAGGAAGGTATCGATGCCGTGGCAAACGCCATACGTCGCTCTCGTGCTGGTCTTCAGGATGCCAAGCGCCCTGTCGCTTCCTTCCTCTTTCTCGGCAGCACTGGCGTAGGCAAGACGGAACTGGCAAAGGCTCTGGCTGAGTATCTGTTCAACGATGAGACGATGATGACGCGCATAGACATGAGCGAGTATCAGGAGAAGCATACAGTGAGCCGACTCATCGGCGCTCCTCCTGGATACATAGGCTATGACGAGGGCGGTCAGTTGACGGAAGCTGTGCGCAGAAAGCCTTACTCCGTGGTGCTCTTCGATGAGATTGAGAAAGCCCACCCGGACGTGTTCAACACTCTGCTTCAGGTGCTTGACGACGGTCGTCTGACAGACAATAAGGGACGTACGGTGAACTTCAAAAACACAATCATCATCATGACCTCAAACCTCGGCAGTCAGTTGATCAACGAGTACTATGAGGACGTTGCGGAGAAACCGGAAATGAGCGACTTTGCTAAGGAAGAACGCAGGAACACCCTGAAGGAGGAAATTCTAACACTCCTCAAGCAGAACGTGCGCCCGGAATTCCTGAACCGTATAGACGAGACGATACTCTTTGAACGACTGAACAAGGAGGAGGTACGTCAGGTGGTAGAACTGCAGATCACTCAGCTTTATCGTCTGCTCAAGGAACAGGACATAGAGCTCCGCGTAACGCCTGAAGCCATCTACTTCCTTGCCGAGAAGGGTTACGACCCAGAGTTCGGTGCACGACCAGTGAAACGAGCTATCCAGCACAATCTTCTCAACCAGCTCAGCAAGGACATCCTTGCCGGAAAGGTTAATACTAGCGAACCGATAATGGTGAAGGCAGAAGAGGATAAACTGGTGTTTGGCAGATAAGGTATGTGGTATTAATAAGAAAATTGCACAAAAGGGTCAGACCCTTTTGTGCAATTTTTGTGTTATAACAGCATATTTAGTATCCGAGATCGCTAAAGTATTTTTTCTCTTCTTCTGGCGTAATGTTTAGTTCTTTGCGTATTCCGTCAAGAACATATTTGTCGCGTCCCTTGAATTTATTTCTGAAAGCAACGACATTTTTCTCCCATCTTTCAAATGAAGCAAGGTCAGGCCAACGTTTGCAGTTGAGCTTCATCTCAGGCTTGATAGTGCTGATGATATTGTTGAAGACCTTTGTTGCATTCTCAGGTGTGAAAGTCTTGTGCAGATGCATAGAAAGACGTTCCAGGAAAAGTTGTCGGAAATCAGGGTTGTGGAGGAGACGGTCAATGATGATGTTATGCATGCTGACTGCTCCTTCTGCACCTGCACGTAGATAGAATCCAGCAGGCTTGTTGGTTGTCCAAGAGAGGTCAACATCATAGAAGACAAAGTACCACTTCTTGTCGCTCTTCTCGTCCGTAGAACGAACGTAGCGGATATTGCCGACATCGGTGTTACCGGAATAAATCTGACCGAGCTTCTGATCTATAAGTCCGTCAAAATCAACAAGATTCTTCATGTACTCGTAGTATTCTTTCTGGGCGAGGTCGTGAGTCTTTACATAGTTTATGAGCGACTGGAAATGGACTTTCGGACCTTCCTCATTGTAACAGAGCGACATGATGATATTAATGGAATCATTAGGCACTTTCAGGTGATGAGAAACGAAATGCTTGTCAATCTTCTCGCGGATATAATAAAGACCGAAATACTTTGCATTGAGATAAAGAGCCACAGGACGATAAGCCTGCACAAGAAGGCTTGGGCTGTTCTCTTTTACGAGGCTTGTAAAGAACTCATCGCGAACCATCACGCCACTCATGTCTTGAGATCCGGAGCGCAGCACGAGGTTCTTGAACTTTCTTGCCTTGCCCTCGTTAAAGACGTCATAGTCAAGTCTGTCAGGTCCGAACTCATCCTTGAACTTCACCTTGAAAGACTTCTTAGACAGAGTGCGAGAGAAACCACCGAAGATGGCAAATCCGCAGTCAAGAGAGAATGAATTTTTCTGCTCTGTATCGTAGAATTCCACATGTGCTCTCTTCGTAACTTTCTTCCAGTAGTTTGCACCTTTGTGAGGATATTCACCTCCGCCTCCAGGACCGGGCATGTAAATTCCATGGTTGTGGTCGTAGAGATCGTCGTTGTTTATGCAAATGTTTATAATCGGGAGTGTGTGGCTCTCACGAAGAAAATAGGTGTAGGTACATATGTTGCTCCGCATACTGACAGTATCACCCTCGCAGAATGCTCGTATCACACTTGTGGTATCAATGCGCACGGAGTCCTTGAAAAGTGGTGAACTCATAGTAGGTGTGCTGCCGTCAAGTGTATAGTGAACGCGAAGGCTGCTGTCTTTAAGCTTTAGGGTAATGTTCTTTGAGGTGCGATAGACACCCGGTTTGAAGTTGAACTCTGGCGCTTCTGCAATATGACGGTAGTGGCAGCTCACGTTCTCACGTTCGCAAGTTGGGGTTTGGAAAAAGTAGAATCCGCTCTTCCCTTCCACACGTCCTACTGATGTACCGAAAGGAGCTGGCATTCCACAGAGACCATCCACGAACTTGCCGTCTTTCATCAAGGCTATGGACTTTGAACCCTTGATGTCTATGTCTTTTTCTGAGAAAATGATGGTATGGATACTTCCTGGCACTAGTTCCTTGTCTGGCAGCTGGAGACCTTTGTCCTTGTATGTTTCGCCTGTGAGGGCATAATCCTTAAGATTGACAATAGCAGCGGAAACATTTTTGATTTCCACCCACATGCTTTTCTTTTCTTTACTGCTCTTGATATGAGCCTCCCAGATGAGGAGCGGACTCTTGCGCAGTTTATCTATGAGATTGCAGTACTGTTCGTAGCCTTCATTCGTATTCTCGTAGCCTGGTGACTGGCGATAGCTTCTCTCGTAGCTGCCGTCATCAAGGCGATGGTAACTGATGTCGGTTTCAAGCTGTTTGTATTTTATTTCGGAAATGGTGTCGCCGTCTTCGGAGATAATCATCAGATGGCCCTTTTTTGCAGGCAACTTGAAGTTGGTATGAAGTTCCTTGCCAGGTTCGCTGCTGTCTTTCTTAGAAGCGAAAACCAAAAGCATGTCGCCTGGAGCAAGAATAGTGTCGGGAAGTTGCCATACCTTGTTCTTCTGGAAGCTATACTCGTTTTCTTCAAGATGCTTTTTCTTCTTGCCCTTCTTGACTTTCTTGCCATTTTTCCCATTGTTCAAGGCTAGGTAATAATCTTCAAGTTCAATCTCTTCGTCTGAGATGTTTTTTATCTCAATCCAGTCGTAAAGGCTGTCATTCTCTGCTGTCAAACCGGTATGGTTTGATGCCATAATCTCGTTAATAACCAAGCCGTCACTAATGTCTTTTTTGTTCTTGACAGAAAAATCACCCTGACAAGAACTGAAAGCCACTACCGTGAATAAAAGAAAGCAACAGAATCTAAATGTATTACGTAGCTGCATGTAGAGTGAAGGGGGGGATGTTGTTACTTCGTTATTTGTTATTGTCTGCGCCAATGGCAATAAGTTCTGCACCGGATACGACATAGCCTTCAGGCAGTTGCACCATGTGGTTGATGAGGAAGTCAAGTTCTTCTTCCGTCAAACCTATGCTCTTCCAGTAGGTATAGAATGACTTTTGGAGACTTTCGCCCTGAGCGTATGTCTTGATGAACTTCAGCATGCTTGCAAGATGGCTGCGTGGACGGTTGTAGCCGCTCTTGAAAGAAGAAAGCTCAAAGTCGCGACAAAGGTCTATCTCAGACAAGCCGAGAAGTCCTTCTATAAGGAAACTTACCGCGCCACAACGGTCGCAGCCGAGAGCACAATGCCAGTCAACAGCCTTGCCTTCCTTTAGACGGTCTATTATCCAGCGAAGCTCCTGTGGAAAAGTCGGATTCTTCTTTATCATCTCCCTTGTACCAGCATCTGTAGGAAGAAGAAGGAAGTCGGCATCTTCGCCAAAAGCAGAGAACTTGCGGCGTGATTCTGAACGAAGATCAAGCTCAGCGTGTACGTTAAGGTTCTCCTTGAAGTCGTGGCACCCCTTTGCGTTCATGGTTTCAAGACTTCCGCTGCGGTATAGCATTCCATACTTTATGGTGCCGCCATAAAGAGAATTCCAACCGCCGATGTCGCGTACGTTGTGGGCATTGCGTACCTGAATCATTCGCACCTGACCTACCGTACGGAATGTGCCAGTGGTGAGAATCTTGAATTCTCCGTCGTGTGGCTGTTCGCCTACGGCATAGTGGTAAGTCTTGTTTGGCAAGAGGTTTCTAATAGTGAAGCTTTTGTCTGTAATATTGTCAGGACTGTAGGTTAAGGAATTGGAGTAATCAGCATCCTCACTAACCATGATGACGATATCCTTGAGCTGATTTGCAGGAAGGGTTGTCGTCCATGTGACGAGCTTGCCTGCTGGCCAGTCGAGGTTTTTGCCGTAAGAGGTGTTCTTACTGTAGTTGTAAACTACTGTATTCCATCCGCCTGAAGTCTTGAAATAAGTTGAATCTTTCATATATGCCCTAACGGCCTCATTCTCAATATTGATGATTTCAATGTCGTCTTGGGCGAAAATCTGTAATGAGAGTAGAAGGCTTAATGACAGTAAGAGTATCTTCTTCATTTATGTTATTCTTTTTAGGTGTTTTTAAGTGATTGTGCGCTGAAGGTAGCACTATATATTGGTTGCAAAATTACATTTTTTTTATAACAACCCAAAGCATTTCTGTCTAAAAGTGGCTTATGGTTGTAATTCCTCAATGACAGTGTAGCTTTTTGTGAGACTATGGCGATTTATGTTTGATTTTTGAGAAACGGTACCTCCAATAGCAAGACCGTGGAAAGTGTGTTTGGGATTTATGTTTCCGCCTCTGCAAAAGTCCACCGTATTGTAGGTTGCAAACTCAGGAACGGAAATCTGTACCCTGTAGCCTTCATCTTTAAATCGCATGATAGGTTTATCAAAACTGATTATGTTCTCGTTGGAACCTGATGGTGTTACTCGCAACGGAGCGTCCGACATTGGGCGGCGAAGTTCACACGAAGGATGTTCCAAAAGTTTGCCTGTGAAAGGCGATATGGCATTACTGATGCCGACTACGATAGCATTCGGACCAATATAGAAATTGCGGAAGTCGCAGTCGAAAGCGCGGCTGCCTCTACCGTGCGAAATGGAGAAGACAAGT
Source organism: Prevotella sp. (assembly GCA_045597565.1). Lineage (GTDB taxonomy): Bacteria > Bacteroidota > Bacteroidia > Bacteroidales > Bacteroidaceae > Prevotella. Next base: position 39,882 of record JAZLKJ010000013.1, read on the forward strand.
CCGTCATTAATATGAATCTCGCCATTGGAATCTGTAGCATCCATCTCGGAAACGGTATATAATCTGCCGCCGTTCATAATGATATCACCAGACAATCTGTTGTCGCTTTCTCTCTTTGCGTCGGCATCAATACCTACATTCAGAGCATCGTCATGTGCCTTAAGCTCTACAAGGCTACCTGTAAGATAGAGATGATGCTTGGCTTCAAGTCCTTCGTTCCATCCGTTTGTGGCACGAACCCTTATGCGAGAGCTGTCAATATGTACGTCATTATTAGCCCTGATGCCCTTGTTCTTGCTACTTGTCTGCTTGTCGTCATAACCGAAGGTTAGCACATCGACGATGGCATTCTTTATGTAAATGTCGCGACCGGAGCGAATGCCCTTGCCACCGAGAGAAGATTCCTTAACCTTCACAATGCCACCAGTTATTGATATTAGGCTGTCGCAAAAGATGCCACGAGAGTTCTTTCGTTTATCGTTATGTCCAGTAGTATTGCTAAGGATTGTGGTTCTGCCGCCTGCAATAGAGATTATGCTGTCTGCAACAAGACCGTGAGAGCCGGCATGGGTAGAGTTTATGTTGACTATGCCGCCCTCTATGTGGATGTGCTTTTGAGCTTGAATGGCATCACCACCATGCGATTCTATATAAATATCTGAACAGCGACGGATAAATACACTCTTGTCGGAGTGGATGGCATCAGCGCCATGAGCAAATATTCTAAGCTTTGCTGTGCCACTGAAAGCAAGCTTTCCCTCGGCGAAGATACAGCCTTTCTGCTGTTCTGTGGAGTCGGGAGTAGCATACACGCTATCATCGCGCAAGGTTGATGCAGAGTCTGTTACGATGTAGCAGTCGCTCTTGGAAAGGCAACTTATAGCAGGACCTTTAGGGTTCTTTAAGTCAAGACCGTTAAGGGTAAGGCGAACCTTCTTGTCGCCAACTATTTTTATAGAACCATTTGATGTTTTGCCGTAAAGAACGCACTCTATTTTCTTCAGAGCCTTTATTGTTACGTGCGCTCCAGAAGTCTTTATCTTGAATGCCTCGTCATCTTCATCGGAATCAATAACAACATTATCCCCTGAGAAATGAATATTGATTACTTCGTTGAAGACGGTATTCTCTACATAATATCCTTTTTTGGGATCAGTATGGAGACGCTCGCTCAGTTTAGAATAATCGCGATCAATATCAAAGGTAAGGAAGTCTGGAGTGCCGAGTTCCTTTTCATCAGAATTTAGAGTCCAAACAGGAGGATCTGGCTCGTTATATACAAGTTCCAAAGGTTTTTCTCGATTTTCCTTGCAGCATGAAACGATACAGAAAGTGGCTATTATACTACCTAGTATTTCTAAAAGTATCTTCTTCATTTTCTGTTTTTTGTCATTATGGTGCGAATTGTATTTATGTCTTCTTCTTCTACGCCGATGTGTATGAAGTAATTATAGAAACACTTTGTTAGATCATCACCGAGATTGCCGAATGTACGGATGTAAGAAATCATGTCTCCGATGTTGGAACCGCGTTTCATGCCTTTATATGCAAAGGCTGAGAGTTCATAATCGCGACAGATATCGGCTTCGCTAAGCCCTATAATTCCGTCTATCAAGAAAGAGAGCGTTCCTGCTCGGTTTGCACCATGGTTACAATGAAGAAAGACCGCTCCACCGCGTCTGAGCACGTCGGCAATAAAATGGAAATCCTTGACGAAAATGTCGGTACGACTTACCAGAGCGGATTTGTATCTGGCGTTGTTTGTGCAGAAATATTCTACTTGGTTCAGTGGACCGAAAGGTGATTCTGGTAATTGTTTGCCTCTAAGGTCAAGGTCTGCTGTCAGATGCTCGTTTTCTACGAAGTCGTTTTTTCCTTTGTATGTTATGCCGTCGGGACGGTTGCCACGATATATGCGACCGTATGTTGTGCGGTTGCCTAAGGATGTCTTCCAACCTCCGAAGTCGCGGATATTTATCATCCCCTCTATCCTGAGCATTCTAAGGTTGCCGGTTGTTACAAAAGTGCCTTTGGCAACAGTCATGCTCGTTCCGTCCAAGCCAAACTCTTCCACTTTGTAGTAGTAGGTCTTGTCCGGAATCATATTGCAGATGGTGTATTCAGTTTCTGTTACGTCTAGGTGGTAATACTTGCTTCTGTCATTCGGAAAAGTCCAGTTATCGCTTACCGTTACCGTGATGAACATGAGTTTTTCCAAAGGAAAATAGTGCTGCCAGGAGATGTGCTTTCCGTTAGGCTTCGAACTATAACCGGAAGTGTACTTATGAACAACGCTTAGGCTGTATTTGCTCGTGTTGGCAGGATTGTCGTATGTCTGATCTTCCAGATAGCGCTTCACTCCATCGTTCTCAATGTTGACAATCTCTATGCCTTGCAAATCCTCAACATAGAGGTTATGCTGACAGAGCGCAATCTGAATGAAAAGCGAAAAAAATACTATAAGGAATAGTCGTATATGTCTCATTATGAAAAGGCTGGCTCGATAGGAGTCAGCCATTGTTATAGGGTATATAGAATGTCGATTTTCTTGTTTTAATAGTAAATCTTTATTTTTGCCATATCTTTGAGAAAGTCAATGTCGCCAATCTCTATCTTTATGATTTCAAGTCCTGTTCTTTTTTCCAAATCAGCTTTCAGTTCGTCATGACATTCTGGCTTTATAAGCTCTATTCGGTCGTAGTTGATGGTCTTGGTAGAGCGTAGTTTCAGGCTTGTTTCGCAAATGAAGGTTATGATAAGTACTGCAACATTGGCAATAAGCAGTTCTGGAATTGAAATATTGGCTGCTATAGCATTTATTACGGAGAGTGCAATAATGGAGAAAAGATAGGTCATCTCACGTACCGGCATAGTGTCAGTGCGATAGCGCATGATTGAGAATATGCCGAAGAGTCCGATACCGATACCCATGGTCTTCTTTGACTTAATGCCTTCTAGGGCAAATGTCATGTAGAAAAGAAGGAAAAAGATTGCGACGCTAATGATCATGAATGTGAAATAGTAGTCGCGACGTTTGCTTTTTGGATAGTAGAGGCAATGAACAAGTATGAATGTTATAACCAGGCTAAGCCCGAATCGTATAAGCATTTGAATGAAATCAGGTGAGAGCATATTGGGATTGTTTTATAGTTTATTGATTTTTCTGATTCTTTGCTTGAAGCGGTTTTGCTTTAATGTTGGGTTGGTCATCGCCATGCCCATGCAGTATTTGCTAAAGCCCATTGGTCGCACACGAAGGCTATTGAGAATGGATAGGATAGGGGAGGGCTGGTGACCATCGCGCTTCAGTTCTACGATGACGATGTTGTCAAGGGAAAGGCGGGCATCAGTTTCTATGTTGTGGAATTGCAGATTGCAGTCTATTGTCAGGCGCTCCGTCTTTTTCTTGTTTACAAGCGTTATTCGCTTGAATTGGTTTTCTATCTTCGGCTGCATTTCCCCCGGGCTTATCCAAAGCTTTTGGGTGAGGAATTCCATGTATGGTTGTAGATTCTCGCCCGATACCGTAACACGCTTCTTTTTCGTACGCCCATGATTGTTCTTTGTCTTTACTTCAAGGAAGTGAAGGTCTGAATCCATATAGGAACGTATGCGTAGTTTCTGGCGTGTCTTCTTGCCATTATGATGAGCAAGATACATGCTATTTGTGCTTGTGTCGTAATAAAGCGTGTGGTAGTTCGCTTCTCGTTCTCCAGAAATCTCCTGCACGAAATACTCGTCTGCAGCCATGGACAATAGTTGGTTGAGTTTGTCTTCCGTTATGACAAACTTCGTGTCCGTGCGATTCATCAGTTTCACAGCCGACATCTCTTTCAAAGATATCGGTAAGAAAGACTGCAGAATATCGTGTTGAAGCATAGGGAAAAGTGTTATTAGCTTGAAAAACGATGCAAAGTTAAACTTTTTTTTCGTACTATGCAATATTTTGGGGAATTTCTTGATTAGTTTTCATGGAAACAATACAAGGCGAAGAATTCTGAGCCTTGTAAATGGAGTTTTTACCATTATTGCTAAGAAATCTTCGCCCAATATAAAAGAAGGTATACGTTTGGTTACCTAATTATAAGAGTCTGAAAAACGGCTGCTTATGACAGCTTGTGGATGCAAAGTCCTGAGCGGAGTTTTGGCTCGAACCACGTTGCCTTAGGAGGCATGATCTTACCGCTGTCTGCGATGTTCATAATCTGATCCATAGAAACAGGGTAGAGTGCGAGTGCAACACGCATTTCGCCAGAATCAACGCGACGCTTGAGTTCCTTGAGACCACGAAGACCTCCAACGAAGTCGATGCGCTGTGACGAACGGAGGTCACCAATCTTAAGAATCTCGTCGAGGATGAGACGTGAAGAGATGTCAACGTCGAGAACGCCTATAGGGTCTGTGTTGTCGTAAGTGTCGTCGTGAGCTTTGAGTGAATACCATGAGCCGTCAAGATAGAGAGAGAACTCGTGGAGTTCCTGTGGCTTGTATTCGTCTGAGCCCTTGAGCTCGATGTCGAAGTTAACAGCTAGCTTTGCAAGGAATTCCTGTGAAGAAAGTCCGTTGAGATCCTTTACTACGCGGTTGTAGTCAAGGATTGTGAGCTGTGAAGCCTGGAAGCAAACTGCCATGAAGTAGTTGTACTCCTCCTCACCAGTGTGGTTCGGATTAGCATCCTTCTTCTCGCCGCCGATAAGACCTGCGGCAGCAGAACGATGGTGACCATCAGCGATATACATTGCAGGCATCTTGTTGAACTCTGCTGTGATAGCAGCGATGTCTGCATCGTCAGAAATCACCCAAAACTTATGTCCAAAACCGTCGATAGGAGCTACGAAGTCGTATTCAGGTTCTGTTGCAGCATACTTCTTGATAAGAGCATCAAGGACCGCGTTGTCAGGATAAGCGAAGAATACAGGCTCGATGTTTGCATCGTTCACGCGAACATGCTTCATGCGGTCTTCTTCCTTGTCGCGGCGAGTAAGCTCATGCTTCTTGATCTTGCCAGTAGCATAATCCTCGCAGTAAGCGCCGATGACGAGGCCGTACTGTGTCTTGTCTTCTACGCCGTTGCCGAGAGGTTCGTCCTTGAAGATTGTCTGGGCATAGAGGTAGTAGTTTTCCTTCTGATCTTGAACGAGCCAGCCGTTGTCCTGGAACTTCTTGAAGTTCTCGGCTGCTTTTTCGTAAACGCGAGGATCATACTCGGAAGTGCCTACCGGGAAGTCAATCTCTGGTTTGATGATATGGTAGAGGCTCTTCTCGTTGTCGCCAGCTTCGGCGCGAGCTTCTTCTGAATCGAGCACGTCGTAAGGACGAGACTCAACTTCCTCTACAAGTTCTTTTGGTGGGCGTACGCCCTTGAATGGTTTTACAATCATGTGGCCTTCGGATTACTTATTCACCTGGAATTTAGTGCAACCGTCCTTGAAGAATGCGTTGATCTGCTTTGCAGCAGCGATACCAGCGTTGATGTTAGCTTCTGCAGTCTGAGCCCCCATCTTCTTAGGAGTTGAGAAGTAACGACCTTCGAACTGCTTGAACTCAGCGTCAGCATCTGGCATGATGTCTGTAACGAACTTGAGGTCTGTACGCTCAGCGAGGAGCTTGATAAGACCAGCTTCGTCGATAACTTCCTTACGAGCAGTGTTTACGAGAATACCGCCCTTGTTCATCTTGCCTACGAGGTCGTAGTTGATAGACTGCTTTGTCTCTGGAGTTGCAGGGATGTGGAGAGAAACAACATCACAAGTCTCGAAGAGTTCTTCCTGATTCTTTGTAGCGTGAACGCCAGCTGCTTCGATTACGTCTGCTGGGCAGAATGCGTCGTAAGCATAAACGTCCATGCCGAAGCCCTTAGCAATGCGAGCAACGTTGCGACCAACATTACCGAAAGCAAGGATACCGAGCTTCTTGCCCATGAG
>JAZLKJ010000014.1:0-12337 GCA_045597565.1 Prevotella sp.
TGCTGTTCAAAACCACGAATTTGTCCACCTAAACTTTTTCAAATGTCCACCTAAACTGTCCACCTAAGTGTCCACCTAAACCCATTTTTCGCATAAAAAGGACATCTTTTGCCCACCTCCACGACATCATCTGAACCATTCCAACATCATCAACAACCATCATTTCAAGCTGCTTGCCCACCTCCCCCTTCACACCCACTTAAAAGCCTCTCTGAAGGGCGTTCTAACGCCATCCTTAAACCTACCACCAACACCCTCAACCCCTTGCTACAAGCCGTTTTACGCACTTCCAAGCCATCCTTCCATACCATCCACATCAGGGCACAAAAAAAGCCATGAGCAAAACCCACAGCCACCGGTTAAACCTGCACGTAACCCAATGCAAGCCTATGTAAACTTCTGGATCATCCCAGACCCCCAAACGTAAACCGAAATTAAGCCTATGTAAACATTTCGTTTTTTTACCCCTCTCCCCTCATTCTCTTGTAACTTATTGATACACAACCCTTTCACTCGCTTTTAGCTCTCACTATCTTTATACATTTCGTTCTGTGCCCTATACTTATTGATACATCTACAAATCTCCGCAGGTAGCGTGCTAAACATATTCGCTGATACCTGCGGAGATTATTCTTTGCCCGGATAGAGAAATCGTCTCTACGACTCATTCCAGATCCATTGACATTTCCGATTCTTCAGATCAATTAAACAGATGCCACTTGCTGAAGTTCTTGTGAGCCTGGAGAGCTGCAGGAACATCCTGTGAAACCTTTGTGCCCTTGAAGCCCATGATGATGAGGCGATCACAGTTAGAAAGTGAAGCTGGGATTGAGCCAGAGAGTTCTGGGTTGTCCTGAATCCAAACAGTAGTGAGCTTAGTGCAGTTGCCGAGATTAGCAGGAATAGAACCTGTGAGCTTGTTGCGGTTGAGGTTTATGCTTGAGAGATCAGCACAATTTGTAATCGCTGCTGGAATCTCACCAGAGAGGTTATTGTCGTAGATGCTGAAAGTAGTAAGCTTACCGCTCTTGAAGAACTCTACAGGAATTGCGCCTTCGATACCACAACGGCAGAGAGTGATGCTCTTAAGATTAGTCATTGCAGCAACCTTGTCGCCAGGGATAGTGCTTGGTTGGTTAGCTACGTTGCGCATGAAGAGATACTCAAGATTTGCGTTGTCCCACACCTCTGTTGGGAATGGAGCATTTGCTACGCCAGGACCTCCAATGAATGCGCTGTAGTCAACTGTGAGAGTCTTGAGGTTTGGCATCTTGCCGACAGCAGCAGGAACGCGACCTTGTGGTTCCTCGCTTGTTTCCCAACGCATTTCCTTTACGTTTGCGAGGTTGCCAACACTTTCAGGAATCTGACCCTTGAAGTTGCTTACGTTGAGCGTTTCAAGAGAAGTGAGCTTGCAGAGACCTTCGAAAGAACCCTCAGGACCACTGATTACGAGAGTCTTGATGGCAGGCATGTTCATGTCCTCAGGAAGAGTGTAGTGCTCCTTGCCATTAATGTAAAGCATAAGCTTCTCCATCTTCTCAAGCTTGAAAAGCTCAGCAGGAACAGTATTTGCGATACTGTTCTGACCATTGCGAACGCGGATAGAGAGTTCCTGAAGTTCTGTCAGGCAACCGATTTCCGCAGGGATGTCTCCGCTCACTGAGTCGGCATTGATAGCAAGTTTAAGAACACGCTCCACGCCGTCAGCACCAGTTTCAGCTGTCACGCCTTCCCACTCAGCAAGAGGTCTTTCAGTACCCCAGCCTTCTGTGCCCTTAGTCCACTTAGAACCGTTGAGCTTCTCGAAAAGGATGTTAAGCACTTCACGGTCAGTAAGATCAGAAGATGCAGCACTTTCACCATTACATGCAGTCATGGCGAACATCATGCAGACAGCACCGATAAACAACAATGTTTTCTTCATAGATGTTAGATAGAATTTCATTAGTCCGCAGGTTAATATTAGTCACAGTAAGAAAGGTTACGGACAAACCACTTTCATAGTAACGATTAATTCTTGTTTTTAGTTTTCCTTATCTTTGATGAGTGCCACATTGAGTGTTTCCACATCGTTGAGTTTCACCGCAGCATTGCTTTTTGCCGGCTTGTACCACTTGCAGCTACGGAAGTAGGCTTGCAGTTTTGAGTCAGTGAAATTAAAGCCTTTCGTTGCGAACATCTCGTTGCGCATCAACTTCAGAACGTCTTTGTTAAGCAGTTGGAAAGCACCGTCACAGCATATTCTCCATGAAAGGAAATCCCATCTTGGCGCATTCTTGCTTGCACTGAGCTTAGCATAAAGTTTCGCTTGGCTTGGAGGACCTGAAGAACCAGCCGGAAGAGATGTTGAGTAGATGTTCATGCCCTCCATTGTCGGCTCCACCTCATAGAGTTTGCCGTTGACCGTGATATGAAGCGAAGGACTGTCATATTCTCCCATGTTTGCCATAGAGTATTGCGCAGCCTTGCCGTTGAAGACGCAAGTGCCATCGTCCTTAAACTCAAACTTCACGCCTTTTGCCGTAGTGTATTTTCCGGAAATTATTGCCATGAGGTCATCGTTCATAACCTCCTGCGCCTCGCGTCCAGTGCTAACAAAGACAGTATTGACTGTAGTGTTATCAGTGTAATATCTTATCAGTACATCATGACCGCCTATCTCACGGCGCTTCCATATCATGCCGTTCGAATCGGCAAAATCTTCTTGATCCATCACCTTCCTTACCACCTCACTGAGTTTCTTCTTTGGAGTCTTTATGTCTGAAGGCGAGATGTTCTTGAGGTCAGTGTTTATCTTGCCTGGCGACTTCACATCGAAGAGGTAGTAGTAGTCTTCCCCTATAGAATAAGAGCATAGCAGCAGCACCTGCGAATCATTTATACGAACAGACGACATCATCTGCCATCCGTTAGTCCACTGATAGTCAGTCCAATAATCTTTCCATTGCTGCGCACTGGCATTTGCAACGAAAAGCAAAGCAACTAATAGAGTAAAAAAGATATTTTTCATGTTCCAAGTCTAGCGGCCTTTATTTTAATAATGTGTAAAATCAATTTGATTGATGTGCCAAATCAATTTGATAATGTGCAAAATTACAGGGCAAAACTATAAAAAAAAGAAATGAAAAGCAAATTTCGCACAACTTACCTTACGATAGCACAAGAAAAACCTTACCCATATCAAGAACGATAACCAACTCTCCCGCCTCCATCTTACGCACGATCCAAACAACATACCCTCTTAGATGTTGCAGTAGTTAGCACAATATGTTGCAGTAGTTAGCACAATATGTTGCACTAAGTTGGCAATTATTGCTATCCCCAAAACAGATGTGCGCCTTGTTTAGAGGGGCTTGCTTTGCCCCTTTGCGGTGAGAACCGGTGCGTAACCTTTGGGATTAGAATATGTATTCCTTGGCGGGAGGCATCAGTTTCTTACTAGAAAAACTATTTTTTCTTACTAGAAAATTTTCATTTTCTTATAAGAAAAATTTTGTTTTCTTATAAGAAACCGAACCGTAAGGCCTAGGAAGAAACAACGTATCTTCAGGGATAAGAAGCAACGGCAAGGGGCTTAAGTCAGAGATCCGTCCCCTGTCACTATCCCTTAACTCACTAGAAAAATTACACTTTTTCGAGGAAAAGAACCGCAATTCCCTACATTTTTTCGAGGATAAGAACTCAATTGTACCAAAAAACCTGAGGTGGTAAAATGCCATCCCAGATTTATTCTATTATTATATGAATCCGGATTTCACAGACACCATTGTCATCATTGTCACGATTGTCAATTGTCATTAAGGATTTTCAACAACTGTTCTTGCAGTGGCACTAAGTCTTCCTTTACCACCAACCACACGTATTCAAAATTAACTTTGTAGTAGTCATGAACGAGTATGTGTCGCATCTTTTCTATGACTCTCCAAGGAACTTCTGGGTATTGCTCCTTAAATTCTTTCGTAAGGCGACTTACTGCTTCACCAACTATTTGAATATTGTAGATTGTTGCATGTAGCATGGCTTTATTTGCTACAAGTTCTTCAATATTCTTAAAATTCCGCGTGTATTCAAGGGCATTGGCTATTGCCTCAAGCATGTGCTGAATACGCGGTATGTCTCTAGCAGGTTCTATCATAAATCAGTATCTTATCACGGTTAGCACTTGCCACTGCAAATGGTAGCAACTGACCTTCTTCCACTAAATCCACATTGCGATGTAGTATATCCTCAAGGTCACAGACATAGCTAGCATATTTCATTAACGAAATATGCGCGTCATGACTAAATGTTACCAAGATGTCCACATCGCTGGTGACAGTTTCCTCGCCTCGTGAGCAAGAACCAAACAACCATGCTTTATCCACAGGCTTGTCCTTCAGATAGTCCTGAATCTTGGGTATCATTGTTTGTGTCGTGTTACTTACCATATTGATAATAGATGTTTTTCGGCGACAAAGTTACGAATAAGTGAGTGAAATACCAAATTTATTCATGGTTTTCCGCGCTCTTTCAATCAGATGTCCAATAAAATAACCACAAAAGAACACTTTTTAATTGAAAAAATGGGGTATTATAAACTGACAAATTTCACTTTATTCCACCAAAGATTCTGCCCATTCCGGCACATTATCGGTATATTGCTTGAAGACCTTACCGTTAACAGTTCGATAGATTAGTTGAGGAAATCGCAATAATTCTTCGCTATCGTCTTATGAATTAATAGTAGAAGATTTCTCGTTTGATAGTATGGCTATACTTCTCGTTGCGGTATGTATCGCCACCATCATCAGAGATTCTCAGCGTTCCATCCCAACGGCACTGTGTCCAGTTGCCGTGTGAATCAAACTTTGTGTAGGTGATTTTGCAAGTTCCTTCCTCGCTATGAGCTTCGCCACCGACATCAAGCTTTACTGTGTAAGGAAGACCGTTCTTGTAGTTTGAATAGTAGTAGTTATCCCACCACTCGTGACCACTAAGTTCGGTAGAAGCGAGATAGCCCGCCGTATTGTACTTGTAGGTTACGGTAGTTCCAATGGCACCTTCCCATTCACCAGGATAGCTAACAGATGAGATTCTATTGTTCTTGTGGTTTATCTTTTTGCCATAGACGCTGCCTCCACCTGCAAGAATGCTTGGAATACGGATAGAAAATATCTTTCCGTTCTTGTCGAAAGCAACACCTTCACGGTCGCTTGTTGAAATGCGCTTCACCTTGCCCTTAAGTCCGTATGCCTTAAGGTCTGAGTGCTGAGCGAAAGAAACTGCTGATGCGAGAGTAAAGAGAAGGATGAAGGAAAGAATTCTTTTCATATTGGCTATATTTTGAGATTTATATTATTTGAACAACTCGGCGAGTTTTCTCTGTAATGCAGCACCGGTAAGATCTGTTGCAATGATTTTTCCGTCTTTGTCGAAAAGCACATTTGACGGGATAGCCTGTACGCCGTAGAGGGCAGCAGCCTCACACTTCCAGCCTTTGAGGTCAGAGAGCTGTGGCCAAGTCATGCCGAGACGCTTTACAGCAGCAAGCCAAGGTTCCTTCTTCTGGTCGAGCGAAACGCCGACAATCTCAAAGCCCTTAGATTTGTATTTCTTGTAAGCTTCCACCACATTCGGCATCTCGCGGCAGCAAGGTCCGCACCAAGAAGCCCAGAAGTCAACAAGCACAATCTTGCCCTTGCCTACATATTCAGAAAGTTTATGCAGCTTGCCGTTAGCGTCAGGAATGGCGATGTCCTTGAGCATTGTTCCTACTGCGCGATCCTTGCTTGACTGAGCCATCATAAGCATTGATCCCACCACAGGATTTTGCAAGAACGCTTTACCTTCACAAGCCTCCATAATCTCACTTGCTGCATCCCACTGCATCAGCTCCTGATGGATTGTAATTGCAGCTATAGGGAGCTTGTTGTCCTTGTTTTCCTTGCAGAAGTCAACAAAAAGTTTCTTGGCATCAGTGCCGTCAGTCTTCATATCAGCATTGAACTTGCCCCACTTAGCGTTAAGTCCAGTGCCTTCGATGACGTCATTAACTGCATCTACGCTAACCGTCTCACCTTCAGCACAGAAGAACTGCTGGTAGCCGCCGTTGGCAGAAAGGAACACAAGACAGTTATCTTTTGCTGGAAGCGTAGTTTTGAACTTGCCGTTTGTAACAGCTACGCTATCAATAAGATCATTGAAAGTTTCTGCATTGACGAGATAGACCATTGTTGACTTTTCGCCGACAAAGCCTTCTACTATTACTTTATCAGCTTTCTGCGCATCCGCCGTACAGTTTACGAGCAGAGAAGCGAGGAAGAAGAGAGAGAGAACCTTTTTCATTTGATGATTTAACGATTTAATGATTTGACGATTTCCGATAATAATTCCGCATTCAGAATTCTGCATTATCTTATCGTCTGGAGTGTATAAAGATAGATTACAGCCGCAGGCATTGCGAGGAGCGAAGAGTCGAAGCGATCGAGCATTCCACCATGGCCAGGCAAGATATGTCCGCTGTCCTTTATTCCGATAGTACGCTTAAACAGGCTTTCCACGAGATCTCCCCATGTACCAAAGAACACTACTATCAAGCCCAGTCCGAGCCACTCCACTAATGACAGATGGTATGAGATGTACGAATAGAAGTCCAGATAAGTAGATCTTTCCAGAAGACTCCACATCAAAGTAGCAAAGAGCAACACAAGGATGCCACCACCAATGCTACCTTCCCAACTCTTGCCAGGGCTCACTCTTGGGAATAGCTTATGCTTTCCGAGTAGAGAACCAGAAAGATAAGCGCCTGTATCATTTACCCAAATGAACACAAATACCATGAGAGGCAAGGCTGAAAAGCTTACTATTGCCGATGTTGACTCTAAGGAAAAACATCCCTGAACAGTTTGCTGAGTCTGCTGAAACGCAAGCACATTGATCATGGACAATGGCAGTGCCACATACATCTGCGAAAGCATTGTGTAAGCCCAGTTGGCTATTGGATTCTCCGCCTTGAGATAAAGTTCAGCTACAAGCAGATAGACTATTGTGATGAGATAAGGAATGAATACGCCGGCATTGCCAGTGAAATCGCTGCAATAGCCAGCCATTGCCAAGAAGAAATATGCACCAGCTATGGTACAGATGAAGGTGTTAACATGAACCTTCTCTACATTATTATTAATTATGTTGCAGAACTCGTTTACCGACAAGGCAGTAACGAGGGTAAAAAGAGCCACCATCGCTGTCGGATCAAGGAAGCTACAAATGATAGCGGCTACAAACAAAACTCCTGTAACAGAGCGTACAATAAAATTATTCATCTTAGATGATTTACTGATTTAAATTTAATATTTACGGATTCTCTCTTCGCCTAGGAAAAACTTTGAGGCGTCAAGCTTTATCTTCTTCTTTTTCTGGTTTTACATCCGGGAAGCGCTCGGCAGCCATTTTCTCGGCAAGTTCCTTACGGCGAGCCTCCTCTTCTTCCTCAGCCTTGCGAGCAGCTTCTTCAGCGGCAAGAATCTCCTGAGAACGGGAAACGAACGGACGAGGACCGAAGATTTTCTCCACGTCTTCAGCCATAATGACCTCGCGCTCCATCAGAACGTCAGCCAGCTTATTGTGGCCTTCACTATGCTCCATCAGCACCTGCTTTGCACGAGCATACTGATCGTTGACCATTTTGAGAACCTCCTCGTCGATAAGCTTGGCAGTTGCCTCGGAATAAGGCTTCGAGAACTGATACTCGTAGTTGTTATAATAGCATAGGTTAGGAAGTTTATCGCCCATACCCATGTAAGCTATCATAGAGTAAGCCTGCTTTGTAGAACGCTCAAGGTCATTCATTGCGCCTGAAGAGATATGACCGACGAACAATTCCTCTGCCGCACGACCGCCAAGGAGCGAGCACATCTCGTCGAGCATGGCTTCCTTAGTAGTAATCTGGCGCTCTTCCGGCATATACCACGCAGCACCAAGGGCACGACCGCGAGGAACGATGCTCACCTTAACCAGCGGATTGGCGAACTCAAGGAACCAAGAGATTGTGGCATGACCAGCCTCGTGAAGTGCGATGGTACGCTTCTCTGCGTCCGTCATCACCTTAGTTTTCTTCTCAAGACCACCGATTATCCTATCTACAGCGTCAAGGAAGTCCTGTGCGATTACCTTCTCATGATTGTTGCGAGCAGCAATAAGTGCCGCCTCGTTACAAACATTTGCAATATCAGCACCAGAGAATCCCGGAGTCTGACGTGCCAGATATGTTGAATCAACGCTCTCGTCAAGCTTAAGCGGCTTGAGGTGAACGCCAAAGATAGCCTTACGCTCATTGAGGTTAGGGAGGTCAACGTTTATCTGACGGTCGAAGCGTCCTGCACGAAGCAAAGCAGAATCGAGCATATCAGCACGGTTTGTAGCCGCAAGAACAATGACGCCAGAGTTTGTGCCGAAGCCGTCCATTTCGGTAAGAAGAGCGTTAAGTGTATTCTCGCGCTCATCATTTCCACCCATGCTAGGATTCTTTGAGCGAGAACGTCCAACGGCATCTATCTCATCAATGAAGATGATACAAGGCGACTTCTCCTTAGCCTGACGGAAAAGGTCACGCACACGCGAAGCACCTACGCCGACGAACATCTCAACGAAGTCGGAACCACTCAACGAGAGGAACGGAACTCCCGCCTCGCCAGCAACGGCCTTTGCAAGGAGAGTCTTACCAGTTCCCGGAGGTCCCACGAGCAGTGCGCCCTTTGGAATCTTACCACCAAGTTCGGTAAACTTGTTAGGATTCTTCAGGAACTCAACGATTTCCTGCACCTCCTGCTTAGCACCTTCCTGTCCGGCAACGTCCTTGAAGGTTACGGCAGTGCCTTCGCCCTTCTCATAGATCTTTGCCTTGCTCTTGCCAACGCCGAAGATACCGCCGCCGAAACCGCCACCGCCGCCAGCGCCACGGAAGAGGAATACCCAGAAAAGCACGAGCAAAAGAATAGGTCCGAAGCTGATAAGGATATCCCACCACTCGCTATGCTGCTTGTTGTCGTAGGTTATGCTACCAGTGTATTTCTTAGCCTTCTTCTGTTCTTCGAGGAAGTTTTCCACCTTTTCTGCGCTGCCATACTGCACGAGGAGATATGGCGACTTGCCAGTCTGCTTAGCAGGCTGTTTGAAAATTTCGCGAATCTTCTCCGGCTTTAGATGCAGTTCCAACTCATGCTCCACATTATTAATAGTAATGCTTTGCACATAGCCTTCCTTCACATACTTCTGGAACTCAGTGTATGTGGCGGGCTTGGAAATGCTGGAGTCGGTGGTTTTGTCGCCACCAAACATATATGCGCCGAGCAATGCCGCCATAACCATAATGTAGAACCAGTTCATGCTGAACTTCGGTCCCTTCTGCTGATTCGGCTTATTGCCTTTCGGCTGTGATGTGTTATTTGCCATATTTATTCTTCAGTTTCTTCTACTTCGTCAAAGATTTCTGCATCCTGCCACAGGTCTTCTATGCGATAATAATCGCGTGTCTCTGGAAGGAAGATGTGAACCATAACGTCAGTATAGTCCATAGCCACCCACTGAGAGTTCTCACGACCTACGACGCGCACAGGCTTCTCACCTGCCTGCTTGCGGGCGGATTCCTCTACAGAATCGGCTATAGCGTCAACCTGTATTGGCGAATTACCAGAACATATTACGAAGAAATGACATATTGCGCCTTCAACTCCGTCGAGGTCAATAACTACTATATCTTCTCCTTTTTTCTCTTCAATGCCGTCGATAATGGCATCTATCAACTTATTACTTTGCATATTTCAGTTTATAAATTATCTTTGGGTTGTTTTTATTTGTCTTTTGGTTGTGAATTTTTATCGTTCTTTATGGAACATATCAGGTGCAAAATTAGTAAATTTCCCCTTATTTATCGCTTAAAATCAAAAATTTTATAGTTTTTTATGAAAAAATCCATCTTTTTCTTTGCAGTTTTCAAAAAACTCTTTACCTTTGCACCCGCTAAACAACAAGAACGGCACAAAACTAGTGTAGTTTAAGTAACAGCAAAACATATTTGATTGGGCTATGGTGTAATGGTAACACTGCAGATTCTGGTCCTGCCTTTCCTGGTTCGAATCCGGGTAGCCCAACACATAAAAGCGAGCAAACTTCCGAGTTCTGCTCGCTTGATTTTTATGCCATACAAACAAAACTTCACAAAAAAATTTTGTAAATGCCATACAAACAAAACTTCACAAAATAAAACGACTATTATTGTTAAAAAACATCAATAAAAAGGCTTTTAAAGGTTTTTCTGCAACTTTTTGTGCAAAAATACAGCTTTTTTTTTGTGATATTCCGCAAAAAGTGTAACTTTGCCACTAAATAACCCGCTTTTTGCAGAAAAATATCACAATAATAAACTATTAAAACAAAATCTATGAAGAAAATCTTTACTCTTGTTGCTGCCATGATGGCAGTTTGTGCTCAGGCTCAGACAGAAAAGTATGAGGCTGTAACTTTCGATGGCGAAGCTTACACAGCATCAGCTGAATTTGCTAACGCCGTTATCGCAGAAGGAAAGTCTGTTGTCACTTTCGGTACAGACAACATGAATGTTGAAGCTGTAGGTGGTACTACTGCCAAGGACGTTTATCAGGACGCAGGTTCAGACTTCGCAGGATGGCAGGAATGGAACGACGTGAAGTGGGACGTTAAGAACCAGGGCGACATCACTTTCGGCTACATTCAGGGTACTGGTAACCCTGCTATGGAATTCGTAGCTGAGGAAGTTCTCGACGAGGACATGCGTACAGGTCACTATCGTGCAAAGTACACATACTATACTCCTGATTGCGGCAAGATGCCTGTAATGGGCCTTTACTACAAGTTTACAGCTAAGTCTGCTGGCGACTTGAAGATTTACGTTTGGTCTAACAAGGGTAACCGTAACACTTATCTCGTTGACGAAGCTACAACAAAGCCTGTTGCTTACAAGGCAGAAGGTTACATCAATGGCCAGACATACAAGACTGAAAACGGCGACCCAGAGGAACTCAACGGAAAGAAGAAGTGGCTCACTTCAGAAGAGATTCAGGCTATCCACGATGCAGCTAAGCTTCAGGATCTTGATGGTGATGGTGTTCCAGAAACAGACTCAGCTCCTTACTGCATCGGCGCTGGCAACCAGCCATTCTGGGGAACTGTAAACTACACAATGACTGCAGGTCAGACTGTTTGGATCTTCCAGGACTCTTCACAGATCGGTTTCCAGGGCTACGAGTTCGCTGCTTCTGGCGATAACGCTATCAACACAGTTAAGACTCAGAACTCTAACGCTGCAGTTTCTTACAACCTCGCAGGTCAGAAGGTTTCTAAGAACTACAACGGCATCGTTGTAAAGGGTGGAAAGAAGTACATCAAGTAAACCGAAAAATCATTCTTTCATAATAAAAGCGCGGCCAATAGGTCGCGCTTTTTTGTGTCTTTTACACCATAATAAGCCCTTTTCATTGCTTTTTATTCATTTTTTCGGACAAAGATTTTGAAAACTTTACAAAAATCAGTAAATTTGCATCGAATTGTGCAATATGGAAATCTAAAAGTCATGGCAGAACAAAATATAAAGAACCCACAAATAGGCGATACCGTAGAATACGAAGACGATAATATCCGGCACCTGTCCGACATGGAGCATGTCCGACTCCGTCCGGGTATGTACATCGGTCGTCTCGGTGACGGTTCGTTACAGGAAGATGGTATTTACGTACTCTTGAAGGAGGTCATCGACAACTCTATTGACGAGTTCAAGATGAATGCCGGAAAGAAGATCGAGGTTGACATGGAGGAAAATCTCCGCGTCAGCATACGCGACTATGGTCGTGGCATCCCGCAAGGCAAGCTGGTTGAGGCGGTAAGCATGCTGAACACCGGTGGTAAGTACGACTCCAAGGCCTTCAAGAAAAGTGTCGGACTGAACGGTGTCGGTCTGAAGGCGGTCAATGCCCTCAGCTCCGAGTTTGAGGTGCGCTCTTACCGCGAAGGACAGGTCCGCATACTCACCTTCGCAAAAGGTCAGCTGCAGACAGACAACACCCAGCCAACGGAAGAGGAAAACGGAACGATGGTGAAGTTCACTCCTGACGACACACTCTTCAAGAACTACAAGTTCGTGCCAGCTTTCGTGGGCGATATGCTCCGAAACTACACTTACCTCAACACGGGACTCGCAATAATATATAATGGAAAGCGAATAGCCTCACGCAACGGACTTGCCGACCTTCTCACAGACCGCATGACAGCAGAGGCGATGTATCCGATAATCCACCTCGTAGGCGAAGACATCGAGATAGCATTC
>JAZLKJ010000015.1:0-4071 GCA_045597565.1 Prevotella sp.
AATGACGAACTGGAGAAGTGGCATACAGATAGGAATGCAAAGCAGAAGGGAGTGAACTGGCAATTTACTGCAGATGATGCCAGGATTAAGCTAAAGCATCTATATCCCATAGTAACTTTTTAGACTTTACAAACTACTAGCATAATGAGCAAGATAGAACCTATCTACGCATATTATTATAAAGAATTGATTCAACAACAAATGATTGTTGAATCTCATCTTCTTTCTGCTTCATCTTCCTTATCATATACGAAGATAATTCAGAAATGGTTATCAAGTCAGATTCGCTTTACCAAAGAGTTGATGTCGATTGAAGAACAAACAAAAACTTATGGTCCTGATATATATACATGTGATTCATATAAAGAATCATTACGTAGAGTGAAGATGTTCAAGTCTCGAATAGAGAATAATGGTTTAGCTCGAATGTTAAAGAATAATCAAACTGAGGCTCAGTTACAAGATATGCTTCAACTATCTTTCGACAATACAAATTATTCCGTTGATCGTGAAGTAAATAATGGAAGAGGTCCAGCAGACTTCAAAGTTTCTATGGGATCTCATGATTGTACAATTATTGAAACTAAGCTTGCCAAAAGCTCAAAACTAAAACAGAATCTAAAATGCCAAGTGGAGATCTATTGCAACGCAAACAATACGTATAAATCAATAACACTTATTGCATATTTTTGTGATAATGAGAAGCAGAGAGCTAATAGAGTTCTTAAAGAGTTAGGGCTAAGCAAGAAGGAAAACTACATTTTAATCAATTGTGAATACAATCTTCCCAGCGCATCAAATGTGAGGTAGATTGTTATAATGTTCGATATTATTTAGAAACAGAAACGCAGTATGGCATTTATTTGGCGCAATCACCAAATGTTTAATGAACAGCTCGTTTCAACGGATTATCCCTACTGCATAGACAGAATGGAAAAGTAAAACCAGAAGTGTTACTTCTGCTTTCAGTCTTTTGCATTAGCCTCTCTCTTACGCTCCTTCATGTACTCTTGGTACTCTTTGACAGGCATAGGCTTGATTTCCTGATCTGAGAACATCATGTCGATGCCTTCAAGTTCCATCAAAACCTCGGCATTATCGCTGTAGTACGCATGGACATAGCGGTTGATGTTCTGCTGCTTCTGAAGGATTGCATTGTCTCGGGCGATGAAGAACAGAAGACCGAGGCTAATCAGCCAGATTGACCATGCAACAGTCTTGAAGAATCCTCGTACATGCTTGCTGGAGTAGAAGCACTTGAAGCAATACCAAGGGTACAGATACAGCGAGTTCAGCAATATATGTCCGCTCTCATCCTTGAATTTAGGCTTTTCGTATGGAAAGAGATTCGCCCGACCAAGGAGTTCACACAAAAGGTCAGAGATATTCTTGTATTGCTTCTTGATGACATCGCTGTTGTGATTGAATTTGTTGATGGCATCCGTATTACGCTGGGTAGCCATTTGATAGGCTTCAAAAGCAGTTGCAGGCTTTCCCTCTGACCGAAGTTCCTCTTCCTTCTCCTGTTGTGCCTTGTCACCTTCTGTCAGGTGTTCCTCGACAGCATCTTTGATAGCCTGATAGACTACATCCCGAAGCGAATCCTTTTTGACATCGAGCTGGAAGTTATCCAAAGTATTCTGGACTCCAAGCAATGAACTGTAAATTGCATTGCCCTGAGTCTTATCAATGTCAATATTCACTTCAACAGGTGTGGGTGGGTCCGTTTCAGACCCTCCCTCACTCATTGAAGGGGGTGGCGTTTCAACACTCCCTTTGCCCTCTGCACTTTCAGCACTTTGCACAGGGACGTCCTGAGTTGGATTAATAACTGGCGGATTAGCAGAAGCCGATGACTGGGGCATTTCAACTGCCCCAATCTCAGCACCCTCCGCATTATCAGATTGCGATTCAGTCAAAGGTGAATTCCCAGACAACATAGCAGACATATTCGCGCCCATGTTTGCAAGCGCATTCATTGAGTCCTTTTTGGACTTGCTTTTTGTGTGTGACATATTGTTTTCTGTTTGATTTGATTACATATGATTATTAGTGCCGTCCTTTTCTTCGCGGCTGATATTCATTCTGTCTGGCTCTCTGACGCTCACGTTCCCACCATTCGTCATCGTTGCCACCGCCACCACCGGAAGATTGTGCTATCTGAGTACCGCCAATAGCCAGTTCAACGGCTGCTGCTGCGATGTTGGAAGCAAGAAGGCTGTCCTCTTGTGGAGCAGGCGTATTGCTCATATCAAAAGCCTCCGCTGGGTCGCCCCAGTCCTTCTCGCGTTCCTTCACAAACTCCTCGTATGACATCTCTTTGATGTTATCGCTGAAATCATCGCCATAGACCGGCTCAAAGGTTTGGCCGTCAGTCAAGCGTCCTGTCAACTTGCCTTCCTCAGGTCTGACATACTGACCGCCACGGAACATCTGAACATCCTCGTCGTCGCTAACATCCATAACCCTCTCCAGAGCCGAGAACTTCAGGGATTGGTCGCATTTGGCACCGCCGATGGAGAATTTCTTATCGGTGATGGTGTAAACGATACCGAGTCCCTTGCCATCTCTTGTCGGAACGATGGTAGTTTTGATTCCCTGCTTGGCAAGAGCCTCGCGGAACTCCTTCAATGATTTGCACTTTCCGAGTAAAGGCATTGCTGCATCAGCAACCTGGTACTTCAACTTGTCCTTGCCCTTCAGCGCAAAGCGGTTGACGTTCTTCTTGCCCTTGGCAAAATAGAGTCCGTATTCCTTCGTCATCTTATAACAGATACGTTGTGAACGAGTCTTGTAGAACTTCATGTCGAGCGGCTTCCCGTCATCACCGATGATGTTGAGAGCCATGTGTATGTGGTCATAGTCGTGGTCATCATGCCGGATGATGATGAGCTGCGTCTTATCCCATCCCATGCGTTTGAGGTAGTCAAGGGCAAAGGCTGTCATGAACTCGTCACTCTTTGTCCTGTGACTATCCTTCTCAGAGAAAGCCAGGGCGATGTGAAGCATCTTCTCGCAGACGGTGTGGTTTCGGCTTGCCTGAATCTCAAAGGATGCACAGATGGCTTCGTGACTGGCAGTACACAGCCCTTTTGCAATCAGGATGCGAGCGTCCTTCTCCTTCACATTATCCATATAGTTGATCAGTCCAGCCGCCAGACTTCCCGTGGTTATCTTTGCGAACATAGGCTTGCAATATGGATGAGAACCTGACCTATCATCTGTGACTGATACTCTATCTGCGGTGTCAGTTGGATGAGTTTCTGTATACGCCTGTCAGACGAATCCTTGAAGGCAGCGTTGAACTTCATCGTGAGCTGGTTCAGATTGTTCGACATGCCTGAGCAGTCCTTCAGGGCATCAGCCAGTTCCTTCGGTATCGGCTCCACCACCTTTCCATAGATAGTCTGGTGATGGATGTAAAGACTCAAAGGTCTTCCGCCAGCATCCTTGGTAATCTTCTCTCGCTCTTTGTCTGTGAAGTAAACTGAGACCTGTTTCTTCTTCTCTTCCTCAGCTTTCGCAGGTCTTCCGCCCTTGGGCTTTACCTCGCGTCTGGCTTCGGGTAAATCGGGGGTACAATTATTTTCTATTGCCATATAATCTTGATTGTTATGGTGACACGCATAACGGGAAGCCCAGCCGGCTGCATCGAGTTCTGAAATTTTCAGAACACAAACTTGCTCCCGTACCCCCGTCCTCCATATAGCCAAGCGAGCTTGGTAGTTTACGGCAAAACTGCTCTCGCAGAGCGTCACAAATCAGTGATGGAATGCCAGTAGCAGAATGCCGTTGGCAGATATGAATTAAGGGGTGAAGCATAGTTTGAAAAGGCAGTTAGGGCTTGCCCGAAGCGGTCACGTTAGTTACTATCTGAGGGTCTTGGTGACATGAAAGAGTCGATAGCAAGTGCTGCTTGAAGAGCCTCTTCGTAGGTGGCAAACTCGAAGTTGACAGACCTGTCAATTCGGTGTCCGTTGAACTTCTCCACAGTATTGCAAACAGGACGGAAGTGTTCGTAAGCAATGCTCTTGAAGAAACGGATGATTGCTTTACTTGGAGTGCCATCGG
>JAZLKJ010000016.1:0-37537 GCA_045597565.1 Prevotella sp.
TTGCATCGTCAAACAAACAAAATGACACTCAAAACTAAAACATTAATTCAAAACTCAAAACAAAATTTACAAACCAATTAAAACATTAAACATTATGAAAAAGTTCGTTTCAAAAATCATGTTCGCAGCAGTAGCAGTTCTCTCAGCTGCAGGTTTCACATCTTGTAACAACGCAGACAATCCTTACGTCCCAGAACAGATAACGGTTCAGGAGCAGCAGGATAAGTACGAAGTGGTTCCTGCCTATGGATTATTCCTATCAAACACTATCCTTGACATGTATGATGTAAAGATTGTTCTGCACAGTGGCGACAAGACTCAGGAAGTCGTTCCGACAAAGACCAATGCTTATTCGCAAGATAGCTATGACGCTAACACAATCTTCTATAAGTATTACTATATAGACGTTGATGGTAGGAAGGGCGTTGACTATGCAGAAGCTCAGGTCACTCCAAAGGCAGACATCGAGACAACCATTAAGAGCATGTCGGATGATGAAGAGCTGACCTTGATTTACGGTGGAGATATGCTCAAGCTGTCTGTTGATAAAACTAACAACCGTATGTTTGAACAGGGATATTCTTTATTTAGGGCTTCTGACCACTATGCTCCAAGCAAGTTCTTGTTGGACTATGAGAACCGTGCAAAGGCCTACGAACTCGCTATATCAACGAAATAATAAGATGTAAGCCATCCGCTAGCGCTACCAGATGACGCCTGTGGATGGCTTTTAAAATACGATATATAAAACGCAATGATAAAAACAGAAAATAAAAATTTTAAAACAAACAATCATGAAACATTACAATCAATCTATTAGCTCAAAGGCTATGCTCTTTGCAGCTATCACAGGTATATCGTCTGTATTCGGTCTTACAAGTTGTCAGCAAGACGATGATGACCTTTACTATTCTCAATCTCAGACAGCACAAGACTGTGCTAAAGAGGCTGTAGCGAACGACTCAGTTCTTGTTAATAACTATAAGTTCGACTACGACAACATGGGTACGACCTCAGCCAGCCAGTATGTGGCTGACATCGACTTCGGTCCTAAACTCAATCCGATAATATCTCGCGCAGCAGCAACTACAACAACGGCATCAGCTGAAGACATCATCAAGCAGCTTCCGAATATTCTCAGGACATACGATATCGCATCATGGGATTTCTTTACAGTTCCGATAATCAGGAATCTGGATCGTTTCAACGAAAAACTCAGAGACGTAAAAGATATGGCTCTTGCTCTTAGGCAGAATGCTACAGGCATTGATACCAAAGACTACTTTGACGACTACTTGTTTGGTTTCGACGACTACAACACCAACGGAAAGTTTTTCAGCAACTACCTCTCACTCCTCAAATTCAAGGACAAGGAAGCTGCTTACGAAGTTGCTGACGCATGGGCAAAGAGGGAGTTTAGGGGCACTACAGCCGCATTGGCTATCAGGGACTTGATGGTGTACATCACTTATTTCAGAACCAACTCCAAGACCGCTCCAGAGATGTACGACGATATGGTATTCCAGACAACGCCATGGGAACATCAGGGCTACCAGAAGCGCGAACAGCTCCGACTTGCCGATGTGGCAGTAGTCACATCAGGCTATATCCTTGCCCGCGCACACTATGAGCACCAGATGGAGATTGCCAAGAAAACAGAAAACAATTATCTTTTCAACAGCAGCACATATCGCCTTCGTGAACTCAATGAAACCTACGAGAATTTCGCACGCTTATATGAGAACCATGCTGGCTTTAAACGTCACGACGACAAGCTCATCTGCCAAATCAAGGGCGCTAACATTGTGTTCAACAAAAAGCTCAGAATCCGAGACATGTACAATCATCCTTGGTGCCATAACAACGGAGGTGCATTCAGAATCCTTGAAGAATTCATGTATGACGATATGGATGAAAAAAGAGGAGGCTGCATTTGTCCTACGATTCTTCTCGCCAAATCCCTTACACAAGACGAGGCAGAAGTCATCTTCAACTACTATAATCCTAAGGACGAAAACAATAATTACATACACCCAGTGAAGAACTTCGATGAAATCATGAAGGAAGTAGGCTTTGAACTTGCTGGACTTGAAAATGGCAAAAAGCACGTCATGACTCTCAACGCTAGCTGTTACCAGAAGGCTGCACAAAGGTTCGACCTCTTCGACAACGGCTGCTACGACTACTACTTCGACAAAGTGATAGTGTCAAACAATGATCAGACATTCTTCAAAGACTGGAAATTGGGACGAATGAAGATTAAGGACAGAGAAAAAACAGCTGGCAGCGATTACTATTATATCTATATCAACCAGTGGACAGATTACTCATGCAATGACTGCCAATTCTACTACACTGATATCCGCAATCGCTATAGCAACATGAAGCCAGACGCTTATGGCATATATAGATAAAAAGGGCACAGCGTTCCTCCGCCCATTATGATTTTCCCCGTACATAGAATGAATAAGACGTACAGTTTGTGAAATTCACAGATTGTACGTTTTGTTTTCATATAGTGTTTGCTGTGAGTGTAAATTAGTGTGTACTTTTGCATCGTCAAACAAACAAAACATTAAAAACAAAACACTAAAATAAAATTATTATGAAAAAGAATTTTTTTACAGTAAAAAACATCCTGATGGGTGTATTTGCAACAACTGCAATGGCAACGACTTCATGCAGTGACGACTTTGAAGATTTTGATTCACCAAAGAGTGGGACTTCGATTTCATTTTCCTCTAACGATCCTCTTGGTATCGGTTACAACTCAATTACAGCCGACGTAAACGAGATTTCCTCGACAATGATTCCTGTGAATACCGACCGCATCAGCATTTCCAACTCAAATGCCAACATCGAGTATAAGGTGATAAGCAAGGACGGTAAGACATTCATACACCCTGTTTACCACGGCAACGGAGGCGAAACGGACGTCGTACGCATCTCGCACATGGACTCTAATGTTAATAAGGCTATGTTCGTAAGCATCAATCCTGCAAGCCAAAATGCCATCGCATCTCGCGCCGTAAGCGCCGCTGAGATGTATGATAATGTGCTCAACACGCTGGCATTCGGTATCATCCCTGGCAAGCCTGCCCCTGAGGTGAAAGCAGAACTGCCCGTCTTCAACGTGAACGCAATAATGGAATATAATAGAGCGGCAGCTGATATGCAGGACAACATCTTCAGCATTAGGGAATCCCGTTTCAGCGACTACTTTTACCGTCATGCCAAGAGTCACAATGAGCATGTGCAGCAGGAAGCCAAGTCAGTAGGTATTGACCTCGCTATTCCTTTCGGAGGAGTTAACTTCGGATTTGGAATGAACTACAATAAGAATGAGAACAGCAAGTCTATGCAGGAAAGGGAATCGGCAACTTACGGATGGGTGGAAAGAGCTGCTGTAGGTAGCATCAGCCAGACGTGTCTGCTCAAAATGCTCGACAAAGACTATGCTGACAACAACGCACTTGAAGAGTATGTTGATCAGACGGCGAAGGCAATCATGGCTGTGGATGGCAACTACAATGTGGAAATCCTGAAGAGCGACATCCGCTCGGCATTGGCTTTCCAGAAGGTGATGAGCGCGAGCCTGAACGACGCTCTCAACAACACCAATTCCTCTGCCTACAAAATGTATAACCAGGCTAACGAGGGTGACATCACTAATCTCAGAAACCTGATCACCAGATATGGTATGTATGTGAGCACAACCTGCCAGATGGGCGGTATAGCACAGACCACATTGTCACGAAACGCTAACTCGTCGGAAGTGGGCATAGAATGGGCTATCAAGATGAAGGCTTCAGGAGCACAGAACATGACTATCAAGCAGACAGAGACGCGTGAGGTCAAGGATTCGCTCGGCAATGTAGTGAAGAAGGTCATAGATTCTAACCCTTCAGCAGCACAGTTCACACTCACAGTTGACAAGAGCTCAAAGGTACAGGATATACTTCAGGCTATGGATGAGCAGACCGAGACAAAGTGCTGGGGCGGCAGTTCTGCAACAGAGGTAAAGGACTGGAAATTCAATGCCGACGATCCATCCCAGTGGGTATGCATCAGCTATGCATCTCCTCGCCAAGACAATCTGGGCTTCTGTGCTAAGGAGAGCAATGAGATGAAGAAGACTGATTCAAACCTCATCCCTCTGTGGCGACTCTGCATCGACCCTGTACGTCGTGCTGCTCTCCGCAATCTTATCGAGCCGGATGCAAAGAATCAGATAAACTACTTCAGCTATGATGAAAGAGGCGCGAAGCACCTCGTGATAGCAGACGTTCAGCTCAAGTTGTTCAAGAAGGACGTAAAAGAAAAGGATGTGCTCCCTTACTACGCTCAGGACCACCGCAAGACAGGCAGCAAGAAGCACCTCTACATTCCTCTCCGCAACAATGAAAATGGACTCGCTGGTGCTCAGTCAATAGTAAGCCTCGGTCGTCAAGACCTTCTGCTCAGGGAAAGCAACGATTTCGTAGGCAGTTATGATCCAGTCCTCATTGATAACACAATGGTTCCTTTCGTAGCATACGAATGGGTTTACGATAAAGACCTTGGCAATGACTACACAGGTATCACTTCAATCAACTTCGGTACAGCCAGTGGTGAAGAGACAGTATGCAGCGAGCGCACGTTCACGATGATACACGGTTGCCCTGCCATGGATCCAGATGGTAGCCAGTACCTCCTCCTCACTTACGCCAAGGATAATACTCCTATCAATGAGCGCATCAAGGCAGTAGGTTTCCAATACACAAAGAACGTTGGTAAGGCAAAGAGGGGGCAGGTATTTGCAAGTAGCCTCGGCACAGAGCTTAACGGCAACTACGACACTTCTGCAGAATACACTAAGCACTGGGGCGGCAATGACTTCCTCAACAGCAACGTAAAAGAAGGCACTCACATCTTCCACGGCATCTGGTGCTCTTGGTACACACTGGCAATCGGCAAGAATACTTACCAGACAAAGAAGACCATCTACCCATGCGCAAGCACAAAGGACGTCACTTATGACATCACACAGATGATCAAGGATGCGGTGAAAAGCGAATAAGTGAAAAGACGTACAATTTGTGAAATTCACAGATTGTATATGATGAAAGTTATACACAAAGGAAAGTTAGTCTATGCTGATTTTTTTCAGTTGTAACGCTCTTGCTTGTAAAAGCAGGAGCGTTCATTGTATTCATGGGTTCTTTTTAACATTTCTAAGGAATAAAGTGGTGTCAATAAATATAATTTTCAAAAAAAATGATTTTATTTTTGTAGTTTATTAGAATTTATATAATTTTGTCACGATTTTCAACTACCAAAGATCTATCAACATGAAACCTAACTACGACCAGATTGTTCAGGAGGCTGCCGAAAAGGTGTTTGCCTCAATGGAGTACAGAGTGCAGCCACAGCAGTTGCAACAGTTGAAGGATGCCTTTGAGTTTGCACGTGATGCCCACAAGGAGCAGCGCCGCAAATCGGGCGAACCTTACATCATTCACCCTATCTCGGTGGCAATGATTGCTGCGGAGGAACTGATGCTGGACACAAACTCGGTGACGGCTTCCTTCCTTCATGACGTCGTAGAGGATACTGATTACACTATAGAGGACATCAAGGAGCGCTTTGGCGACGACGTAGCCTATCTCGTTGACATGGTTACGAAGCGCAAGAAGGACATCTATCGCATGTCGAAGCAGGTGGACAACTACGAGCAGCTACTTGAGTCTGTGCAGTATGACATTCGTGCGCTGATGGTGAAACTTGCCGACCGCCTTCATAACATGCGCACTCTCGACTCCATGCGCCCTGACAAGCAGATGAAGATTGCCGGTGAGACGGACTATTTCTATGCTCCTATTGCCAACCGCCTTGGACTTTTCGACGTAAAGACTGACCTGGAGAACCTTTCCTTCAGGTTCCGTTGTGGCTTGGAATATACGGACATCGTGCTTATGCTCGATAAGGATATGAAGGACAACAAGGAACGCTTGAAGGTGTTTACGGACAAGATTGAGCAGATTCTTTCCGACAATGGCATCACGGCTCGTGCGGAAGTATTCTGGCGTAAGCCTTACAGCCTTTGGCGCAGGATGAAGAATCAGGAGAAGGACTTCTGGCACTTGGACAATCGCTATTATGTCAGAGTGACGTGGACGGACTGCGCCGACAAGACGCTCAGTGAGAAGAATGTGTGTATTAGCATCTACTCCCTCCTAACGGATGCTTTCCAGGAGAAGCCGGGGTCGTTTGTGAATCAGATAGACCAGGCGAAGGAAAACTCCTATAAGAGCATCAACATTATGCTGCTTTCGGGCGAAGGCGTCTGGGAAGACGTGCAGATATGCTCGGAGAAGATGGTCAACGAGTCTCGCTTCGGCTGTCTGGCAGAGGTGGCAGAACGTGCTATTACGCGCCATGTGGGCAATGACGTAAGCCACGAGAACGTTACGCAGTGGCTGGAGAAGTTCCGTAAGATACTTAAGGAGATTGCATCTGAGTCGGAGGGACAGCAGTTCATAGAGAGCGTAAAGACTTCGCTTTATTACGACGATGTGCTCATCTTTACACCGAAGGGACAGGGCATAATAATGCCTAAGGGTGCTACTGCGCTTGACTTTGCCTTTGAACTGCATACGGACATCGGCATGCATGCGAAGTATGCCCGCATAAACGGCAAGCTCTCTTCCATAAAGACAGAGCTGAAGCGTGGCGACTGCGTGGAGATTGGCATTGATGAAAGCTATTCTCCTAAGGCTGAGTGGCTCAACCACGTCTGCACATTCAAGGCAAAGCGACAGTTGCGCCGCCATTTTGCAGCACAGTTGGCAATGCAGCAGTTCAACCGTTGTCCACACTGTCTGCCACTCCCTGGAGGCGAGACAATTGGTTTCCGTGATGAAGACGGCAGCATAACGATGCACCGCCGCAACTGTCCGGAGGCAATACGCCTGGCATCAAAGCTCGGCGACTCTATCGTTGATACGCCTTTCCCAGAGAATCCAGACATGCAATATCCGGTAAGCATATCTATCAGAGCCATTGACCGCTATCATTTCCTTATTGATGTAGTTGACATGATTACTAACGACCTCCACCTGAGCATCGATTCGCTACATACCGTCACGCGCGACGATATAGTGGAACTCACTGTAGTCTTCTTCGTCCATTCCGTCCGCGAGCTTGTCACTTCCATGAAGCAGCTCTACACGATAGACGGAGTAGATGAAGTAAGGCAGAATATTGATTAGATTTGTAGTTTAACGATTTAAGTTGACTCTATTTCCCGTACATGGAATGAATAAGACGTACAGTTTGTGAATTTCACAGATTGTACGTTTTGTTTTCATAGAGTGTTTGCTAAGAGCGAAAGGAAGTCCATACCTTTGCACTCAGAAAACGTACCAAACCAAAAACATTAAACTCAAAACATTAACTCTAAAAATCATTAAACATTATGAAAAAGTTATTCGCTATCGCAGCTCTCGTAGCAGCAATGTTCACAGTAAACGTAACAGAAGTAAACGCACAGTCAACCTTGGATGGACGCGACTATAAAGCCGTAAACCACCGAATCCATGAGGTGCACGTAAAGGACTACCTGAACAAGGGTGACGATGAGTATCGTCTCGGTCACTATGAGGCAGCAATGAAGGCTTATAAGAGTGCACGCGAACATAACAACATAGACGAGAATATCGTACCTAACCGAGTAATAGACCAGAAGATGGATCGCTGTGCTGACGCTATGCGCAGAGAAAGCAGAAGAGATTCTTGGCGCGGTAGTAACAATACATGGCGCAGCAGCAACAACAATACTTGGCGCGACGTTCCTGCTCGTACTGCAAGCTACGACGCAAACAACGGTCTTGTTGACGTTCGTGTTAACGGAATGAATTATACAACAACTGCTAATAATCGCGGTTGCCGCATACTCAACGTGAAGAGCGAGTTTAACTACACTGTAGTGGAAATGGAATTTATCAATAACTCCAATAGAAGCACCACCATTAGTCTTAATGGCGACACATACCTCAAGGATCGCAACACAGGTGCGAGATACTTACTCAATGATACAGAAGGCATCAGCGCAAGAGCTATGAAAATATATCCAGGCGAATCACAGGTGTTCTGCCTATATTTCAACCGAGTAAGCGGTGGCTGCCGTTCAGTGGATATCGTAGAACCAGGCACAAGCTCTTGGAAGTTCTACAACGTACCAGTGAGAATGTAAAGGTTATAAGAGATAAAAACTTCAATAAAAACACTATGAAACGATATATCAAGACTTACGCAATGGCAGCGATAGTAGCTATTGCATCACCAATACTTACAGGTTGTCAGCAGGATGATGATGTCATTGACAATACAACTTCAGTAGCTCAGAATACAACTTCTAATGTAATGCCTATCAGTGGAAATATTGTAGATATAGATGGCGGCGGAAAGAAGGAACAATTGCTGAACTCCATTGAAACGGACGGCGATTTGGTTGATATTGACGACTACGGAATGTTGGTGCCATCGTTCACTCCAAACGATCTTCTCAACGCAGGTTATGAGTATTCCGACTATCTTGACGTAAAGATAGGCGATGATATCTTCCTGCATAACGTGCCTTTCGTTACGGGATTCAATGAGGTTGGCGTGTATGAGACATGCTTCTGCGACTACAATGCTCAAGGCAAGATGTACGGATTTGGTATTCTTCATGGCAGTTTCGTAGAACGTGTTGGTGGAAAGATTGGCGATAAGATCGAGATTTCCCTTGCCCAGCGCCACGGATACAAGGAAACATGGGAGATCATGAAGTCCATCTACACCCCAAATCGCAGCGACTACTCCTCTGACGAGGTGTTTGCAAACTTCCGCGAGGTGAAGACTACGGGCATGGGTACTGGTGTGCTCTACCGTTCAAGCAATCCTCTGAACCCGAAAGACAATGCTGTTCGCTATGCTTACGTTGACAAACTGGCAGCACAGGCTGGAGTAAAAACAGAGATAGACCTTGCCGATACAAACGAGAAGATAGCAAACTATCGCCAGATGGATGGCTTTTCGTCAACATATTGCCCAAGTCTCTTTGACGATGGAAAAACTATAGCACTCGGACTGACAGCAGATGTCTTCTCCAAGACATTTATGAAAAAGATGGGCGAAGGTCTCCGCTTCATGCTGAATAATGAGGCTCCTTATCTCGTTCACTGCAACGAGGGAAAAGACCGTTGCGGTTTCGCCATCATACTTCTTGAAGCACTTGCCGGTGCTACATATCAGGAAGTTGCCGAAGACTATATGCAGACTCTCATTAACTTCTATAAGATACGGAAGGGCGATGCAGACTATAATCTGCGCAGATCGCTGTCAGTGGATAGACTTGTCTGGCTCCTTGAGAATGATTCTTCCGTTGAGGACTATGCAAACATCAATTGGAATGGTAAGGAACCTGCAAAAGTTGACCTCCAGAAAGCTGCTCACGACTATGTAATAAGATGCGGACTGAGCGAACAGGAGTGCCAGAAACTGCAACAGAAGCTGCAAGGCAAGTAACCTTCGGTTCTTATAATTCTTTTGAATTCAACTGAATAGGAGACTAAAGCGGATAATAATTCTCAAATTTACTAGTTCTTGATAAAAAAACATGGAAAACTCGTGTTTCATTCTCCAAAAAAATGTAATTTTGCAGCATATAAACAAGAATTTATATGACTGTAAAACATCGAGAATCCTTCAAACTGAAACTCTGTCTTTGGGTTGTTGGCATATCCACGGTAGCTTTTGCTGCCGTGTTTGCCGCTTGTTTGCACTTTGTTAGGGAAGAGGTAATAAACGACCTTGACGCTGTGGTGAACAGTAAGCTTGACTATGCTCTTCGTGCCTTGGACGAGGGACTTTCTACTACGGAAGTTTCCTCGGACAACCTCGTTAGCATCAGCAAATCTCCGCTCATTTCCCATCGTCGCGACTCTATCTACACGCTCATGCAGCACTTCCTCGATGCCAATCCGCGCATTCAAGGCGTGGCTGTGGGCTATGAAAAGGGTGTTGTAAAAGGTCATGAGGATGGTTTCGCACCTTACGTTATGCGTACTGACGATGGTTATATCTGCCGTGATGTGGCAGAAATAAAGGACTATCAGAGCGCTGAATGGTTTACGGAAGCCAGGAAGACAGGAAAATCGCACTGGACGAAGCCTTTCATTGAGTCTAATGGTAAGACTGTTATCACAGCCTACACAACTCCTCTCACAGATACCAGCGGAAAGACATACGCGGTGCTTGCACTTGACCTGAACCTCAATGTCATGGCTGATTCCTTGCAGTCGCTGCGCCCTTACCCGTCGGCTATGCTCACAGTGATAGACCAGGACGGTATGTTTGTGGCACATCCGGACTCTAGTTTCATAATGAAGGAAACATTGGAGTCTGCCATAGCAAAGACTAACTATGCTCCGAACCTAAGCATTCTGGACGAAATAAAGGCAGGAAAGCGTGGTAATGATTCTTATTATACGAAGGACGATAAGGTGTATGTCTATTATGCGCCAGTGGCAAAGACAGGTTGGACGATTACCCTTGAAGTGCCACGCTCTGAAATAGCCAGCGGTTACGACAAGATGTTCAAGGCGATGCTTTTCGACATGATTGTCGGCATTCTACTGCTGCTCGCTGTATCTCTCTTCATCATCAACCGCATTGCAAAGCCTTTGGAGATATTTGCCAAAGCTGCAAAGCAGATGTCGCACGGCGATTTCAAGGTTGCTCTGCCTGTAATAAAGGACCACAACGAGCTTTACGACCTTCGTGCTGCACTGGCTACGATGAGCAACTCGCTCAATCAGTATGTGCACGACCTTGAGGAAACCACAAAGGTCAAGGCTACTATAGAGGGCGAACTGAACATTGCCCGCAATATTCAGATGGCTATGGTGCCGAAAAAGTTCCCTGCTTATCCAGAACGCAAGGATATTGACATATATGCTTCGCTTGCTCCTGCAAAGGCGGTCGGTGGTGATCTATACGATTTCATCCTCGATGGAGACGACTTCTACTTCTGTATCGGTGATGTATCAGGCAAGGGTGTTCCTGCTTCCCTCTTCATGGCTATCACCAGAACGCTCTTCCGTACCATTGCAGTGATAGAGAAGACACCAGCGAAGATAGCTGATGCCATGAACAATGCCATCACGGAAGGCAACGATGAGAATATGTTTGTTACGATGTACATCGGTAAATGCAACCTTCTCACGGGCGAACTTTCTCTCTGCAACTGCGGTCACAATGCTCCTATAACCAACGGCGAATTCGTAAAGAAGGAAAACGGCAGACTACATATCGGTGTGTCGGACAAACTTCGCTTCATCTCACAGGCACCAACGAACATTCCTATCGGCATTGCCGGTGGCTTTGACTTTCAGCAGGTGGAGATGAAGATTGAACCTGGCGTAAGCATATTCCTTTATACCGACGGTGTGACCGAGGCAGAAAACAAACAGAAGCAGCTCTATGGCGACGACCGTCTGATAGCAACAATAAGCCAGACATGCACTGCGCAATCCCCTGCCCGCGAGATCATTGAGAAAGTGGATGCCGATGTCCATGCATATACAAAAGAGGCAGACCAAAGCGATGACATCACCATGCTTTGCGTTAGATATTGTCCTGAATCCTAATAAATATGTGAATTTGTTTTTCTCTGTTGATATTTCGTAAATTGCAAATGATTCTCAATTTAAAAAATAACCTTTCCGAACTCTCCGGTCTTGCTCCTTTCGTGGAAAAGCTTGCGGAGACATACGACATTGCTCCCGAACAGATATTCAAGATAAACCTTGCGCTGGACGAGGCTTTGGCAAATGTGGTCAGCTACGCCTATCCGGAAGGAACTGTGGGCGAAATATCTCTCACGGCAAATAAGGAAGGCGACACAATCGTCTTCCAGATAACTGATGAAGGCTCACCGTTCGATCCGACGAAAGGAGGTAATGTTGACACAACCTTGTCCGCAGAAGAGCGTCAAATAGGCGGTCTCGGCATATTCCTTATAAAGCAGATGATGGATACGGTGTCTTATCAGCGTATTGGAAACAAAAATGTCCTGACACTAACAATTAAGTGAAAAGTGAAAAGTGTTGCGCGCCAGCTTATTTTTCACTTTTCACTTTTCATTTTAGTCGTACTGCGAAGGCAGGCAACCGAATTTCTGCTTGAACAGGCGGCGGAAGGTATGGTCATTATTGAAGCCTGCCTTGTAGCAGATCTGCGATTTCTGCACGCGACCTTCCTTGATAAGCTTGGCAGCGTAGGTCAGTCGCAGGTTGTTTATGTATTCGTTGAAAGTGCAGTGCAGCACCTTGTTGAAGTAGTCTGATACATAGTGGCGGTTTGTGCCAAGCGTGTTCGCTATCCAATCGATGTTTACATCGCTGTCAAGATAGAACTGCTTACGCTCAAGGGCTCGTATTTCCTCATTGAAGTCCATCTTGAAGCGCAGGCGAGAGAGTATTTCTTCCCATCTGCCAGTAATGACTTCCTGGAATCTCCTTTTGCTTTCCTCCACCATTTCCTCTGTCGGTTCACCGTCTGCCAATAGTTCAGTGAACTCGTATATAGAAGAAAGAATCACGATGTTCTCACGATTGCGCTTGATGGTCTCGTCAGATTCCATGTCGAAGTATTCGTCAAGGAACATGTCAAAATATTCCCCCTTCTGCTCTTCCGAGAACGAAGCGTAGAGGCGTGAGAGATCGAGCACGGGATGACCGAAGCACACTCCCGCCATATCCGTGAATATTGCCTCATCGTTCTGCTTCATTATGCAGTCGAGAGTGAGATTGCCGTGAAGTAGTGCCGTGGCATCCGGCAGCACCTTAATCATCTGCATAAGCTTGCTGACGGCATCTTCGCCGAGGTAAGGCTCTAGCTTTTCTATGCGCTTCTTCAGCATGACAATGCCCGGTGCAAAAGTTCCCTCCTCCGGATCCACCTTCTGCTCATGGAGATTACGCAGTAATGTGCCAAGAGGAATAGCATCAATAGCCATCGGCGAAGTGCTTTCATACTCTAAGGCGTAGCGACCGTTAACCATCACGATGTTGAAAGCCATTGCCGTTGGTACGCCGAGCACGAAGACCTCCTTCGCCATCGCCACCTCCTTGTCAACATCAGCCTTTGTAGTTCCCTCAGGAAAAACCTTCAGCACAATGTCTTCCGTAAGCTGATAGACATCCTTCTTGCCGCCCGCTAATGGGCAACCTTCAACGCTGACACTTGGCAAAGCCTTCTCCACAGAGATGATCTTGTCGAAACCGGTTACCGTGAACACGTTATAAACATCAGCATTGACACCAATGATGCGCAAGTCAGCGGTCTTCTTCTTCAGCATAAGCATAACGCGAAGACCAAGGCTGGAGATGAAAGTCATCTGTGAAGCATCGACAATAATGCTGCTTATATCACTTCTGCCGTCAACTGCAGCAATAGCTTCCTGTTGAAGATTCTGAGCTTCAGTGGCATCTACCCTACCCGAAATGGCAATGGTCAACTGACCGTCATTGTATTTTGAAGTTATCTGCATATTATAAATTATTTGGCGCAAAATTAATAAAAATATGTGACAATATGCAATAAAAACAAAGAATCTGTCAGATTTAACTAAATTATAATGATAATTCAAAAAAATATCGTAATTTTGCTGCCGCTTATGAGCAAAAGTTCGGGATGTAGCGCAGTTGGTAGCGTACTTCGTTCGGGACGAAGGGGTCGCCAGTTCGAATCTGGTCATCCCGACTTTTGTACCTTTTTACTTACTCTTCTTCCTCCTCTATGTCTTCGTCGTATTCCCAGACATCTTCCTCTGTCTCGCAGAGGGTGAGGATGTAGTCGCGAATTTCCTCGATTTCTTCTTCCGCTGCGCCAGCATTCTTGGCATTCTCGCAAACTTGCTCAGCACTGCGTTGCAGCACTATTTCGCGAAGATCAACGGACTGACTGATGAAGTCACTCTCGTCCTTCATGTTGCCTAGGATATTCTGACTTTTCCAGTCGGCTATAACGTCAATAGCCACACTGACCGATGACATCAGCACATCAATGAACACTGCATTTTCGCCAGACAAGGTAGATAGAAACTTTATCTGCTCTACTAGCATATCTTCCGCTTGTGCAAGCTGTCTGTTGGAAGCCTTCTTGCCTTCCATGATTAGCTCATGCATGTATATGACGAGGTCGGCATACTGGTCAAAGTATTCGGGCACATCGTCACAGAGGGTGTCTGCCAGTCCGACGGAAATGTCGCCGATGGCAAGGTGGAATATCACTTTTGCGTCAACTGGGAAGACACTGAGAATGTCGCGTAAAGTCTGTATCTGGGTTTCCATAATATTTAGATTCTATCGAGGACTTTCTGGATAAGGTCTTCAATGGAGTTCTTGTATTCTGTGTTCATCTCTTTTGCCCAACGGTTGGCGATGACCATGCAGCAGGTTACGGCGCGATGACCGAGCAGGGCAGAGAGTCCGGCGAGAGCGGAACTTTCCATCTCAAAATTGCATATCTTGAGTCCGTCGTATTCAAAAGCTTCAACCTTCAGGTTCTGGTCTGGGTCTTGAATCTTCAGTCGCAGCTGTCTGCCTTGAGGACCATAAAAACCACCACAAGCAATAGTCATGCCGCGTACCATGTCGTCCTGTGCAATCTGCGAAAGAAGATTAGGTTCGTTATCTATGATGTATGGCGCACCCTTCAAAGGCGACCAGCTCATGTGCTCAACGAACTTACGCTCACAGTCAAGGTCGCAGACTTCGTTTCTGCCGTCGTAGTAATTCAGCAGACCGTCGAAGCCGATGCTCTTCTGCGATGCTACGTATGTACCGACAGGAGTGAAAGGCTGCAATCCACCGCAGGTACCGATGCGAACAAGGGTGAGCTGCGTATGTTCAGCCTTTATCTCTCGCGTCTGGAAATCGATGTTCTTGAGCGCGTCGAGTTCGTTCATTACAATGTCGATATTGTCGCAGCCGATGCCGGTAGATTGCACAGAGATTCGCTTGCCATGGTAAATACCGGTAATGTTGCGGAACTCGCGGCTCTCAACCTCGCTTTCAATTGTATCGAAAAACTTTGCCACAGTGGCTACTCTTCCTGGATCACCCACGAGAATAACCCTATCGGCTAGTTGCTCTGGCTTCACATGAAGATGGAAAACACTACCGTCATCGTTTATAATGAGCTCTGATGGTGGAATAGCTCCAGTTTTTTCGTTAAGATGCTCCATGGGGGAACGTTGTTTTAAGTGAAAAGTGAAAAATGAAAAGTACTGCGCGCCAGCCTGTTTTTCATTTTTCCCTTTTCCCTTTTCAATTAATTATACATTTTCCAATGCCTGCTTAAGGTCGTTGATGATGTCTTCTACATCCTCGATACCTACGGAGAGTCGCATGAGGTCTGGCTGAACGCCGGCTTCAAGGAGCTGCTCGGTAGAGAGCTGGCGGTGAGTATGGCTTGCTGGGTGGAGAATGCAAGAGCGAGCGTCAGCTACGTGGGTAACGATGCAGATGAACTTCAGCGAGTCCATGAACTTTACAGCATCCTGAACATCGCCCTTTATACCGAACGAGAGTACGCCGCAAGAGCCGTTTGGCACATACTTGGCAGCGAGCTCATTGTTCTTGTTGCCAGCAAGTGTAGGATAGTTCACCCATGCCACCTTCTCATGCTGTGAGAGATATTCCGCAACCTTCTGCGCGTTGGAGCAATGCTTTGGCACTCGCAGATGGAGAGTCTCAAGACCGAGGTTCAGGAGGAATGAGTTCTGAGGAGCAGGGATGGAACCGAGGTCGCGCATGAGCTGTGAGACCATCTTTGTTAGGTAAGCCATCTTGCCGAAAGCCTCTGTGTATATAAGTCCGTGGTAAGATTCGTCTGGAGTACATAGACCAGGGAACTTCTCTGCAGACTTAGACCAGTCGAAATTGCCTGAGTCAACGACAACACCGCCGACAGCAGAAGCATGACCGTCCATGTACTTTGTAGTAGAGTGAGTGATGATGTCAGCACCCCATTCAAAAGGATGGCAGTTGATAGGAGTTGGGAAGGTGTTATCTACTACGAGCGGAATACCGTTCTTGTGAGCCACCTTTGCCCAACGCTCTATATCGAAGATGTTGCAGCCTGGGTTTGTGATAGTCTCGCCAAAGAGCAGCTTTGTGTTAGGACGGATAGCAGCCTGGATTTCCTCGTCGGTAGATGTTGGCGGAATCATTGTACACTCAATGCCCATCTTCTTCAGTGTTACGCCGAAGAGGTTGAATGTGCCGCCATAGATTTCGTTAGATACGACGATATGACCGCCAGCCTCGCAGATATTGAACACGGCGAAGAAGTTTGCAGCCTGACCAGAGCAGGTGAGCACAGCACCTACGCCGCCTTCAAGTTCTGCTATCTTTGATGCCACCGCGTCGTTCGTCGGATTGGCGAGTCGGGTATAGAAGTAGCCGTCTTTCTTCAGGTCGAAGAGGTCAGCCATTTCCTCTGTATTGTCGTATTTGAATGTAGTACTCTGAATGATAGGCAGTACGCGCGATTCGCCGTTTTTTGGCTTCCATCCGCCCTGCACGCAAGTTGTTGATTGCTTCATGGGATTAACTTTATTAAATTGATAATTGATAATGGGAAATTGATAATTATTTGCCGCGTAGCCCAATTATCCATTATCAATTGTCAATTATCAATTAATTATACATTTATAGGTTCTTATAGTGGATCAATGTTCCACATGACATGACGGATTTGTTTCTTCCACCAAGGCCAGTCGTGGTCGGAGTCATATCCCCAATAGTCGAACCAGGCAGGAATGCCTTTTTGGCAGAGTATTGTGTCAAGCTCGCGAGTGGAAGGGAGAGTTATGTCTTCCCAGCGTCCCTGACCGATGGTAACAACGATCTTGTTCTTACGATAAAGTTCCATCCATGCGTGGTCTTCCGGCATATTGCGGAGGAAGTCTATTGGGGAGTTTGCATAGGTGAGTTCGTCGGCATAGAGTGGGAAGCTGTCGCTTGCGCTGTAAAGACCGGACATGGCGATGAGTGTGTCGAAGATATCCGGACGGCGGAAGAAGAAGTTTGCCGCATGCATGGCTCCCATAGAACAGCCAGTTACCATGAAAGTCTCCTGATCCCAATAGCGGATATTTGGCATCAGCTCATCTACTATATAATGGAACCAGCGTTCCTGCTGTTCAATGCGCCAGCGGTTGTCGCCGCCCATATTAGACCAAGTCTCCCAGTCGATGCCGTCAACGCAGATTACTCGCAAGCGTCCAGCCTCTATCCAAGGCGTAAGCTCGTGAATCATGCCACGGTCAGCAAAGTCATAGAATCTGCCGTCTTGCGAAGGGAATGCTATCATGCCGTGACCCTTATCGCCGAAGACTTTATACTCCATGTCGCGATTGAGGTTCTGGCTATACCATTTGTGATAAGTTACGTTCATTGCTCTTTTATATTCTGTCGTAAATATCGGCAAGGAAGTTGTCCTTCTCCTGTTCTGTAGCAAATTGTGCGATGTAAGTCTGGTTGCCCATTGCTGGCGCAAGTGCATCTGGCATACGATCCCACTGCTTGAGTGCGTACTTGTACTTCTCCATCATTGCGTTATGGTCAAGGCGATATGCAACACCATCGCGACGACCGGCGAAGACACAGTAGTAATTGTCCGGTGTGTTTGGCTGATTGCTCTTGTCATAAACCACCATATCTGCCCAAATCTTATAGACATCAACAGCGTGAGCATAGTTAAGCATGTCAGGTGTGAAGCCACCGCCAGGTCGCATGTTCACCTCAAGTGCCACAAAGTCGCCTACATTTCCAAGACCACGGTGAGCGCGGTCGAGACGGAAGAACTCAAGATGTACAAAACGACTCTTCACGTTGAACGCCTTGATGGTCTGACGTCCCCAGAAGCGGAGGTTCTCGTTCATCTCCTTCTCTACGTGATAAACAGAGTCGAGGTTGTTTGCCACGATGTCTGCAATAGACGGCGGACAGATGCTCCAAGACTCGAAGAGCGGATTGCCATGAGAGTCGATAATTGCGTCATAGTCGCAGATATTACCAGTAACGTATTCCTCAATGACGTAATCGTTGAAGTCCTTTACATTATTGAAGAACCACTCGAGATCGGCATCGCTGTTTAGCTTGTATGTACCGTTGGCTCCAACACCTACGTCAGGCTTGGCAAAGATAGGATAACCCGCCTCACCAGCAAACCACTTCACAGGATGGAACCCTTCGCTCGCCTTAATCTGACGAGCAGTACGGATACCGCCCTGAGCGTAGAGTTTCTTCATTTCCGACTTCTCCTTGATATATCGGATGCTGTCAAGTTTAAGTCCTGTATTAATATTGAAGTCCGTGCGGAGGCGTGCGTCCTGCTCAAGCCAATATTCATTGTTAGACTCCAGCCAGTCGATACGTCCGTGCTTCCAAGTAAAGAAAGCGCAAGCGCGATAGACCTCGTCATAGTTTTCAAGACTGCTGACCTTGAAATACTCAGTAAGTGAGTTCTTGAGTTCTGGCTTGAGAGTGTCGTAAGCTTGGTCACCTACGCCAAATACGCTGACGCCGTTACTCTTGAGTGCAGCACAGAACTTCCATGCTGTGTCAGGGAAATTTGGGGAAATGTAAACGAAGTTCATAACAATCTTTTATTTTTAAGGAAGTTAATTTACGTAATTAGACCTAATTCTTATTGTGAAATATTACGTATAATTACGATAATTAGCTTCCAACGCTTTATTTTATTGTGAGTAATCTACCGTTCTTGAGCATTTTGCGCTCATCGTCAGAGCAGACGTGGGTTATGCGACCCTTGTTTATTCTAAGCGCTTCGCCTCGCAGTTCTGTACGACCATCTTTTATAAGGAAGTACGAACCGTCGTTCAGGCAATAGATAGGATGCTTCTTACTGTCGACGATAGCGATATCCTTGATGATATGCTTACCAGCGAGAACCATATCTTGCAAAGTCTGATAGTGCGGAAGGATATTCACGTCAGTAAGGGCAAGTCCTTTACGGTGATACTTGTATTTAGGGTCAAGCACTTCCTCGTCCATCTCTGGTGGGGAATAGACATCATCGGCACAGTTCATTGAGCCTGCGCTGATGGTAAGCAGTACGCCGTCGAAGCGCTTGATACGGGATTTCAGTTTAATATCCTTCAGGAAATCATTTTCCGTCGGAACGTGTCCGCCGCAGATGAAGATGAAGTTTGCTTCGTTGAGCATTCGCTCTGCCTGGTCTGCGGTGCGGCGGTCCAGAACTTCATAGTGGTCAAAGGCGAGGTCTGCATTTTCAAAGCACTCGCGAACTTCCCACGCCATGCGGTCTGTTATCTCCACATCGTCAGGGAAGGACGAAATCATTACACAGCGGATAGGATGAGTGAGAGCGGAACGGAGTTCACCTATGAGACCGTTCGCAGGATTCAGGGCACCTGCCCATCCGATAGTATGGCTGGATGTTAGGAATAAAGTCATAGTTGTTTTTGCTATTCAGCTTCGCGGTATTTGTTGTCATCGTCATCCTCCATCATGGAGAGATACGATTTGTAGCGGGATTCGGCAATGTAGTGGTCTTCTATTGCGCTGAGGACGGCACAGCCTGGCTCATGGGTGTGCGTACAGTTATTGAAACGGCAATCGCGTGAAAAATGGAAGATCTCCTTGAAGTAAGAACTTATTTCCTCAGGCTTCATATTGAACGAGCCAAAGCCTTTCACGCCGGGAGTGTCGATGAGCCACCCTCCTTCTGGGAAGCGGATCATTTCTGAGAATGTCGTAGTGTGCTGACCGAGGTTATAGGCATCGGAAATTTCTGATGTCTTTAGGTTCAAGCCTGGAATAAGAGCATTGAGGAGTGTTGATTTGCCAACACCAGAATTGCCAGAGAAGAGTGAAATCTTGCCACACAGAACTTCCTTCAGTTCGTCTATGCCGAAGCCTGTCTGAGCCGACATCTGAATACACTTGTAACCGATGGTTTCGTAGAGATTGACCATCATATCTTGATAATGCTTCAGTTCGTCGTCTAGAAGGTCCGTCTTATTGAAAAGAAGAATTACTGGCACGGAATAAGCCTCTGCCGACGCAAGAAAACGGTCAATAAAAGTAGTGGAAGTTTCCGGATTGGCAACGGTAACAACAAGACATGCCTGATCGACATTGGCTGCAAGAATATGACTCTGCTTTGAGAGGTTTATGGACTTGCGGACAATGTAGTTGCGGCGGTCGTGAATTTTATTGATAAAAGCCGTGCCTTCCTGATTGCGAACGATCTCCACATGGTCGCCCACAGCCACAGGGTTTGTACTCTTAATGCCTTTTAGGCGGAAGTTACCCTTAATCTTGCAGTCCACGGTCTCACCGCTCTCCGTGAGAACGGTGTACCATGAACCTGTGTTCTTTATTACTAAATTCACTTAGATTGTCATTATTTCCTTATGCTTAGCATCAAGCATTTCCTCAAGCTTCTTGATAAACTTGTCATGAAGCTTCTGAAGATCGCTCTCAGCATCCTTCTCAAGGTCCTCAGAAAGACCGTCCTTGATAGCCTTCTTGAGCTTATCCTTAATATCAGCACGCACGTTGCGGACCTCCACCTTAGCCTTCTCTGCAATCTGGTTACACTGCTTGGCAAGTTCCTTACGACGCTCTTCTGTAGGCTGTGGAATACCAAGGCGTATAATC
The DNA here is from genome assembly GCA_045597565.1 of Prevotella sp. Lineage (GTDB taxonomy): Bacteria > Bacteroidota > Bacteroidia > Bacteroidales > Bacteroidaceae > Prevotella. Next base: position 20,745 of record JAZLKJ010000016.1, read on the forward strand.
TCGCCATTGTTCTCAGGAGTGATTCCCACGTTAGAGTCCATGATTGCTTTCTCAATGTCGCGGATAACCTTCTTGTCCCAAGGCTTGATAGCAATAGTGCGAGCATCTGGACAAGACACGTTAGCCACCTGGTTCAGTGGTACCATCTGACCGTAAGAAGGAACACGAACACCGTCGAGAATAGCCACATTGGCACGTCCGGCGCGGATTCTTGCAAGCTGTTCATCGAGGAACATAGCGGCCATTTCCATTCTTTCAGAAGCGTCCGCGAGAGTCTGTTTAACGTCTATCATAAGAGGTTGTATATAAGTTTATATTAGTTCGTTTATGGGTTTTTGCTTTGCAAAATTATTAAAAAACTTTGAAAACCGAAAAGTATTTGCCATTTTTCTGCAAAAAAAGCAAAATAAAAAAAGAAACCGGCAGTTTCCTACCGATTTCAAGGCTGTTGGACTAGGCGGATTCGAACCACCACAAACAGAACCAAAACCTGTTGTGCTACCATTACACCATAGTCCAAGCACATGAGTGCATCTTGCTTCGAGTCGCAAATTGCGGCTGCAAAGTTAGTAAAAATAAGCAATTAATCGTCTATCGCTTGCCTAATATTTAAGCAATCTTGATTATTATCATTGAAACAAACAAGTGTTTCTTTTATTCAGCATACTCAAGTTTGACAACGATAACGCGGATAGTTTGGTCGTCTGTATCGTTAGCAATCTTTGCCACATGCCAATCACAAGGGAAGAAAATTATGAACTTATCGTGAGCTGGCTCTATGTATTTCGCCTTCGTTTTATCGTAATCATAGCGTATTACATCTGGCTTATACTCTGTATTTGGCTTGCTTGACTCATGATCAAGAATGGCAAATCGCTCCGTACCCTTCACCACCCACTGAAAGTCAATGTTATGGTAGTGGCTCTCCGACTTACGCTTTGCCTCAGGCTCATTCTTAGAGTCCTCAACGCTGACCACGAGTTTTGTACCTTCAATTGGATGCTTTCCCTTCTCTATCGTGGTAAGGTCATGCTCCGAAAGCCATTTGAACATGGCATCCCACTGCTGTGGATTCTTCTGATACTGAGTATAGAACTCAACAAGATTGACTGTTTCATCTGGCGAAGCAGTCTTGAAGCCGTTGCGCCATGAACCTTTCTTTACCCATTTCTTCGCAGCCTTGACAAGTTTCTTGTCATTACAAGCCTTTGTGTAAGTCTGCGCAGAGAGATTAAGAGGAAGTAACAAGAGGGTTATAATATATAATATGTGTCTCATATCAAAATAGAAATATCTTAATAAGACTCTTCCATAGTAGGGAAGTTCTTTACCTTAACATCTGTAATATAGGAGCCGATAGCATCTGTCATGACTGCGTTGAGGTCAGCATAACGGCGAAGAAACTTTGGCGAGAAGCCTTTTGTCATGCCGAGCATGTCAGCAACAACAAGCACCTGACCATCTGTGTCCGGTCCAGCACCAATGCCAATGGTAGGACAAGATACTGCCTCTGTCACCTTCTTAGCCAAAGCAGCGGGAACCTTCTCAAGGACAATTCCAAAGCAACCAGCCTCGTCAAGGAGCTTCGCGTCAGCAATAAGCTTTGCCGCCTCAGCATCTTCCTTGGCACGAACAGCGTATGTACCGAACTTATTGATGCTCTGCGGAGTAAGACCAAGATGTCCCATCACGGGAATGCCTGCATCCAGAATGCCCTTTATGGTGTCGATGATTTCCTCACCACCTTCAAGCTTGAGAGCATCACATCCGCTTTCCTTCATTATCTGAATAGCATTGCGCACACCTTCCTTGCGGTCTATCTGATACGAACCGAAAGGCATATCGCAAACCACAAGTGCTCGCTTGGCAGCCCTTGTCACGGATGTTGCGTGGTAAATCATCTGCTCCACGGTAATAGGGAGGGTTGTAGCATTACCAGCCATCACATTACTTGCCGAGTCTCCCACCAATATGCAGTCGATACCAGCTGCGTCAACAATGGAGGCTATAGTATAATCGTATGAGGTGAGCATGGAAATCTTCTCACCTCTAAGCTTCATTTCTTTTAGTCTGTGAGTAGTGACCTTTCGAGAGTCACTTACCAAATATTGAGCCATAGTTATGTTGTTTGTTGGAAGAGTTATTCCGACATTCGGGTATAGACCACGGACATCTTAGTTTGCATAAGAGGATCTGAACCGCCCACGAGCTTCACGGACGTGAGTGCCATATTATGATAGATTGCCGATACGGAAGAACTTGAACTGCTGGACGAACTAGAATTGACAGTTACGCTGACTGGCACAAGTGCCACCTTATTCCAGTTGTCTCCCGCCTTTCCTGTATTCTTCAGGTTATTCATGTATGCTACCATACCCGCAAAATTATCGAATGTATAGGAATTCGTTGTTGAAGAATACGAAGCAAGGAAAGCGTTGCGACCGTTTGTCAGCTTCTTCTCGTTGAAGAACGTCTGCACACTATCCGCATGAATCATGAGCAAATACTGCGGTGCGGAATAGACATTACCATTGTAGCCCTCAGAGTTCATACACTGAAGGGTAACCTTCGCCTTGCTAAGACTATCTTTCTCGTGAGCATACATGATCTCATCTACAGGGATTGTCATCTCCGTATAGAGTCCAGCAGGAGTCTTCAGGTAAGTACAAGAGTTGTCTGCAGCCAACTGTTGCAATGCATTGTTGTCTGTCTCGATGCAAGAAGTCTGCAGTACTTCGTCCGTACCGCATATAGAAGTTCCCGCAGTCTTCTCTGGAATGGTATCGTTTCCACCATAATAGCGGAAAAAGATTTCCATATCAGTTCCTTCGATGGTAGCCATCGCGCCCTCGCCATTGTCAACGGCCACGTAGATACCGTGGCACACATGATAGTTGAACTTATTGAATGAACTGAAGGCACCATCATTGTCACGCAGACTCTCATAATAACGTTGCATGACGTAAGTGCCGTAGTTCTTGTAGGTCTTTCCATTGCGGGTATATTCGTTGTTGAGCGGAATCTTGAAGTATGCTCTATACTGGGAAGAGTTCACAACAGCACTATCGAGTGTCAGATCCTTCATAGTGAAAGCCATTGACTGCAGCGGACGGCTCACGTCAACATAACCTTCCTTGACAGGGTCAAAGTCCGACTTGTAAGTCTTGCCATCAGGAATAGGCTTCAACAGCTCGTACACCTTAAGGTGCATAGGCTGCAAGGAGTCGCCGATAATCTGATCTGGAAAGACATATAGTTTCACATCGTCGGCTATTACCTGATCAATTTCTATATGCTCAGGTTTGCCAAGGTCACTATATGAAGTAGAAAGACTGCGTATAGAGTCCAACTCTGGGAACAGACGACCGTTAAGAATAAAGAACTGTGTTGTGTAGCTACCACGAATGACAGCACCTGTATCATAGTCGCGTATGCAACCGAGATTAGCCTTTGCGCTTCTTGCCTGTACAGCTCCGAGCACCTTTGTCTGTGAGCTTACGAGGAAAGTGTCTGCCTTAATGGTGAAGTTATCCATATTGCCGGCAAGACCAGAGCCGATGTCATCAGTCGTTTCGTCGCATGATGTTGCGCAGAAGAGTGCGGCAATAAACAGTAAGAGAGTAGAGAAATTAAAGCGATTCATAGAAATTCATGTAAGTCTCAGCAATCTCGTCATCTGCAACCTGCTTGTCAAGAAGAGGTTTCTCTGTAGCCTTTGCATAGTCAACGAGCTCGCTATCTATATCTTTTCCGGCCAGAACGATGGCATCGGAATAGTCCATAGCAAGTTTTTCGAGTTCGGTAAAGTTAAACTCTTTAGAATAAGGTTTGAGAACAGACTGGCGCACACCCTTGAACTCAATGGTCTTCTTGAATGTTGGTGCTATGCCATTCTGGAGTTCATTCTTGAAGATTGAAGTGACAACCTTAGCTTCCTTGAAGGCAGGGTCTTCGCTGAACGAACGCTTTATGTACATCGGCACGAGTGCACTCATCCATCCCTGACAGTGTATCACGTCCGGAGTCCAACGGAGTTTCTTGATAGTCTCAAGAACGCCGCGAGCAAAGAACACTGCACGCTCTGCATTGTCAGCATATTCCTTGCCTTCCTCGTCAAACGCCATCTTGCGTCCTGCGAAGAAGTCGTCATTGTCAATGAAATAGACCTGGATGCGAGTTTGCGGAATTGACGCTACCTTGATAATGAGTGGATGGTCTGTTTCGTCGATAATAATCATTATGCGCGAAAGTCGGATGACCTCATGGAGCTGCCCACGTCTCTCGTTAACGTGTCCCCATTTGGGCATGAAGGATCTAACCTCACAACCACTTTCCTGGATAGCGCGTGCAACGTTTGTGCCGAGAAGAGACATTTCCGTCTCGTCCACATAAGGAGTCATCTCCTGATTTATGTAAAGAACTTTCTTCACCGTAGAATGATTTTTGCGAGCATGCAAAAGCATGAAACTCGTAGTTAAAAAGATAATTATCGCTGCAAAGTTAGCAAAAAAGAGTGAAAATAAGTCATTTTTTTTGATGTTTTTACCAAAACACCCTTTTTTAATGACTCTTTTTAACACTTTCTCTTCCTTAATTCACAAAAAAGTGTTTATTTTGCACCCCAAATACACACTTACTTTACAAAGTAAGTCGTCAAAACAAAGTTTATCAAAATGATTGTATTCAATACTGTAGTTGATTTGCAGAACGCTCTCTTCGCTGATCGCAAGGCTGGCAAGAAGGTTGGCATGGTGCCTACGATGGGCGCGCTTCACGAGGGACACGCTTCGCTCGCAAAGCGTTCGGTAGCAGAGAACGACGTTACTGTCGTGTCGGTTTTCCTTAACCCGACACAGTTCAACGACCCAAAGGATTTGGAGAGATACCCACGCACACTTGATGCCGACTGCGAACTTCTTGATGCTTGCGGCGCGACATACGTGTTCGCTCCATCTGTCAAGGAAATGTACCCTACGGAAGACAAGCGCAAGTTTGAGTATCCTCCGGTATCAACCGTCATGGAGGGTGCTCACCGCCCAGGCCATTTCAATGGTGTATGCCAGGTTGTCAGCAGACTGTTCTACATCGCCAAGCCTGACCGCGCCTACTTCGGCGAGAAGGACTTCCAGCAGATTGCTGTAGTCAAGGCTATGGTTAAGCACCTAAACTTGAAGGTCGAGATTGTAGAATGCCCTATCATCCGCGAGGAAAACGGACTGGCAAAGTCCTCACGAAACTCGCTCCTCGCACCTGACGAGAAGGCCATCGCGCCAAAAATCTATGAGGCAATGAAGGCGAGCATCGCCTACTCAAAGAACCACAGTGTAAAGGAAACTCACGACCAGGTGGTAGAAGCTATCAATGCCGTAGAAGGTTTGGAGGTGGAATATTACTCTATCGTTGACGGCGACACGCTCCTCGATATCAGCGATTGGAAGGAGGCTGACCATGTGGTAGGCTGCATCACCGTATATTGCGGCAAGAAACCAATCCGACTTATTGACCATATCAGATACATCTAACCACGGTTGACGACAAACAACCAATAACAAAAATGCAAATAGAAGTTTTGAAGAGCAAGCTGCACTGCGTACAGGTGACAGAAGCAAACCTGAACTACATGGGCAGCATAACGATAGACGAGGACCTTATGGATGCAGCAAATCTCATTGCCGGCGAGAAGGTGGCTATCGTAAACAACAATAACGGAGAACGCTTCGAGACATACATCATCAAGGGAGAACGCGGCACTGGCTGCATCTGCCTCAATGGTGCCGCAGCACGAAAGTGCCAAGTTGGCGATACTGTCATAATAATGTCGTACGCCCTTATGGACTTTGAGGAGGCAAAGAGCTTCAAGCCATGGGTGGTTTTCCCTGAAAACAACAAGGTATGAGGAAGAAGTTCTTTTCGTGGATCTTGTACAAACTGATGGGATGGAAGACGGAAATCGGAGTTGAATTCCCTGACAAGTACATCATGGCTCTCGCGCCACACACGAGCAATTGGGACTTCATCTTAGGAGAGCTTTTCTGCTTTGCCGAAGACGTGCGCATAGGCTTCATGATGAAGAAGGAGTGGTTCTTCTGGCCTCTCGGTCCAATCTTCCGCAAACTTGGCGGCATTCCTGTCTATCGGGACAAGAACACAAGCCTGACCGAAGCGGTGGCTGAAACGGCAAAAGCGGCTGACAAGTTCGCCCTTTGCATAACTCCAGAAGGCACACGCAAGGCGACAACTACCTGGAAGAAGGGCTTTTATTACATCGCCATGAATGCAGAGATTCCTATCCTGCTCATCTCAGCCGACTACGAAAAGAAGCTCATTCGCTGTACAAAACAAGTAACTCCATCAGGTGATTACGACAAAGACTTACAGGAAATCCGTCATTATTTCAAAGGATGCAAAGGAAAACATCCAGAAAAGTTTATTGATACAGAATGACCATTCGCAAGATAGCAATATATCTTTCTACTCTGCTTCTCTGTGCTTCATGTGGCACAAAGAAGCAGATTCTCTATAGCTATACCGCACCAAAGACTGGTTACCACAATGGCTATCCGCAATATACGGGCAATCCATGGGTCAAGAATCAGTCGAAGCCATACAAGGTGACACAAGGTCTTGCCAACAAACACGTTACGGTAACCAACAGTCACGGCAGATACTTCAACAACAAGAAGGGGGAATGGGACTGGCAACGACCATACATGAACGGTACTCGCGAGGATCTCTTCACGAGAACCATTGTCGTTCCATACCTCATCCCGATGTTGGAGAACGCTGGTGCAAACGTATTTACCACCAGAGAGAGAGACTCACAGACCAACGAGATCATCATGGCCGCAGGCAAGGAGCTGAATGTCTTTGCCAACTGGCAGAGCTGCCCTACTCCAGGCTTTGCCGACATCAAGGCGGTCTATGACGACAACGACCATCCTTTCACCTACGGAAAGACCAAGATGGCAAAGACAAGCAAGCTGAAGCAATGCGAACTTCAATATGTTCCTCGCATAACAAAAGCAGGCGAATATGCCGTCTATGTGGCTTATCCAAAGTACAAGAACGAGAACGTTCCAGATGCCCACTACACTGTTTACCACGGTGGAACGGCTACGGAGTTCATTGTCAACCAGACTATGGGACAGGGCACATGGGTTTATCTGGGCACATTCCGCTTCGAGGCTGGGCAAAACATGAACAACTGCGTGATACTCACCAACGAGAGTGAGTACAAAGGATTCGTTACTGCCAATGCAGTACGCTTTGGCGGCGGCATGGGACGCACAAAGAGAGGAGACCGTGTGAGCGGTGAACCTCGCTGCATCGAGGGCGCTCGCTACAGCGCACAGTGGTACGGAGCGCCAGACAAGGTATGGAACACCTACAAGGGCGAGAATGATTACAACGACGACATCCGCACCCGACCGCTGATGGCTAATTGGGTAGCTGGCGGCTCATGCTTCAACCCTAAGGAGGAAGGACTCGGTGTACCACTCGAACTGGCACTCGCCGTACACAGCGATGCTGGCAAGACGAATGACTCATCGTACATCGGAACACTCGGCATCTGCACTACAAACACCAATGACGGCAAACTCGCCAGCGGTGCCTCACGAGATCTTTCCAAGGAGTTTGCTACAAACCTGCAACAGAATATCTACAAGGACATTGTAAATAAGTACGGCAACTGGCGCACTCGAGGCACATGGGACAAGAACTATGGCGAGACACGACTTCCAGAAATGCCTTCTGCCATCGTTGAGGTTCTTTCGCACGAGAACCCAGCTGACATGGAGAAAGGTCACGACCCAGAGTTCCGCTTCACCCTTGCACGCAGCATGTACAAGACCATTCTCCATTTCATAGCCGACCGACACGGTGAGAAAGCCATCGTGCAGCCTCTGCCTGTTACCAATCTGGAGGCTTTTAACCTAAAGGACGGAAGGCTTCAGGTGCAATGGAAGGCACAGACTGACAACACAGAACCAAGTTCCAATCCTCGCGCGTTCATTATATACATAGCTGTAGGCAACGGCGATTACAACAACGGCGAGGTGGTAAAGTCTAATGCCATTGCACTCACGGTGCAGCCGGACGCGAAATATCGCATCAAGGTTACAGCGCTGAATGATGGCGGAGAAAGCATGCCAAGAGAGATTGAGTTCAAACGATAACCGTATAACCCTGAAACAATACATCCTGGAAGCTATGCTTTCCTGAATTGTATGAACAACGATATGCCAAAACAGTCACTTTTCTTCCATATACTTGCCATTGTCATTGTCATCATATGGGGTACGACATTTGTATCGACAAAGATGCTGCTTGCCAGCGGATTGACGCCAGCAGCCATCTTTGCCCTACGCTTTTCCGTAGCATACATCATACTGATTTTCATCTCGCCAAAGAAACTGATGTGCAACAATGTCAGGGACGAGCTTCTCATGGCATCTCTCGGACTTACGGGCGGAAGCCTGTACTTTCTCACGGAGAACATGTCCCTTGAATACACAACAGCGACAAACACATCGCTCATCGTATGCAGTTGCCCTCTTTTCGCCACTTTGCTGTTCTGCATTTCCTATAAGCAAAAACTCTCAAAATCGCAATTGTGCGGAGCATTCTTCGCCCTTATCGGCATGGCTATCGTGGTGCTGAATGGTCAATTCGTGCTGCATCTATCGCCATTAGGAGACCTTCTTGCCTTTGCAGCTTGTGTCTGTTGGGCAATATACTCTGTGATAACAAAGCTCGTAATGTCTTCATATTCAGCAATGTTCATAAACAGGAAGGTCTTTTTCTACGGACTTCTAACCATCATTCCTTGGTTCATTGCTTTTCCTAGCCATCTGCCAGATCCTGCAAGCCTTCTCCAGCCAACTGTCTATGGCAATCTTCTGTTCCTAAGTTTGGTAGCATCTCTCGGTTGCTATTGCCTCTGGACTGTTTGCATAAAGAAGCTCGGCGTAATCACTGCCACCAACTATGTCTATCTGAATCCAGCAGCAACCGTATTTGCAGCGGCGCTTATTCTCAACGAAACCATTACGCCATGGTTTGTTGCCGGCACAATCTTCGTACTTATCGGCTTGTATCTCCACAATGCTACAATGCAGGAAAAGAACTGACTTTCCCCGCATTTTTTCTTAAAAAACTGAATCGCGGCTCAGAAATCTTCGCCCTACAAGTAGCTATGAAGCTGTAGGGCGAGGATATTGTAGGGCGAGGCAAAATGTTTCTCCCTGCGAGACTACCCGTTTTCTTATAAGAAAAAAAGTATTTTCTTACTAGAAAAAATATATTTTCTTATAAGAAAATGACCCCTAATCCTTAGGATTACAATTTACAGTCCTTGGAAAGACCTTTTGCATTCCTTGGAAAGGCTATTCTGATTCCTTGGAAAGGCTATTCTGATTCCCCTGTAAGAAAAGCTAGAAGGCTGCGACCAGTATATGGTTGCAGCCTTCATTTGCTGATGTGTGTATATGATGTTTGTTGCGTGAATATCTGATGTTGGTTGTATGAATATCTGATGTTGGTTGTGTGGGTAACGGGCAAGCTGTTGTGCGTATAACGGGTTCTATGTTGTTTGGGCGCTATATGCAGGAATTAGTGTCTGCCACCACCGTGTGAACCGCCACCACCATGTGAACCGCCGCCACCGTGTGAACCACCACCGAAGCTGCCACCACGAGAACCGCCACCGAAGCTGCCGCTACTGTGAGAACCACCACCAAAGCTACCACTACTGCGAGAACCACTGCCTATGCTACTGCTGCTGCGTGAAGGTGAAGAAGAGCTACCACCATAAGAGCGAATAGGAGCAGATGAAGCACCTGACTGGCGAGAGCTGCTGCTGCGCTGGAATGAGTTCTGGTTGCCTGTACCCACTGAGGAACGTTCAACACGGTTGCCAGCTCCACGATACATATCGTCGCTACCACGGCTGTTGCCAACACGACTACCACCACGGTTTACGTCAGAACCACCACGATTCATACCTGCACCACCACGGTTTACATCAGAATTACCACGGTTTACGCCTGCACCGCCATTTCCACGATTGCCATTGTTGCCACGTACGCCACTGTTATGGTTGCCGTTGCCGCCATGATTGTTTGTTCCATGATTGCCACCACGATTGAAACCACCATGGTTGTTTGTTCCATGATAACCGTCTCTCATGCCATGACCGTTACCGCCAGCACGATGATGTGAGCCGAAAGTGTGGTGACGATAGTAGCCGCCTGGGTGATTTCTCCAAGAGTGACCTCCGTGGTAAGTATGCCAAAAGGCTGGACGACCGAAGTAGAAGAATGTACGATGTGGGTAGCGAGCAAAGATGCGGAAGTGCCAGTAGCCATCACCCCAGTAGAGAGGGCGGTAGAAATAGAGGGCATCGCAGAATGCTCTGTACTGCCAGTCAACGAGCACATAGCTGAGATCGAGGTTACGGTTTGTCCAGTATGCTCCGTAAAGGTCAGCCTCTGAGTTTACGCCAAGAAGGTAGTCGAGGTTGATCTCGTAAGCTGCCTCATACTGGTCGTCTGTAAGATTGAGTTCGTAAGCCATCTTGTCTGTGAGGAAGAGAGCCTGCTCTCTTGCTTGCTCAAAGCTCATTGCATTAGCACCAAATGTAGTTGCGAAGAATGCTACGAAAGCGAATAAAATCTTTTTCATATCTGTAAGTTTTAAGTTATTCAAATGATGTTTTTTATCTTTTTCTGCTGCAAAGTAAAGCAATAATTACGAAAAAGAATAAGGTTTTCCCCTAACATGAGTGGGATTTTCCCTATTTTGTACAAAAAGACAAAAAAAAGATGTACATTTGCAGCATGGAAAAAGCATTCTCTTTACTTAAATACACATTATTGATAGGTATGATAATACTGCCAAGCACCTCCTTCGCACAGATTTTTGACGAGGAAGATGAGGACGAGATAGAGAAGAACGCATACCTAGAGGTTGATCTTGAAGCACAAGCTTCGCTGTCGAAGGGGAAAACCCCACTATGGCTCAACGCTAACAAATATGGCCTTTCGTCACTTGACGAGGTCAACGGCTACCTACGAGCTTCGGCTAAGCACGAACTGAAACAGTTTGACGACATGATGGAAGAGGAGCAGTTTGACTACGGCTTCGGTTTAGACATCGCTGGCGCATACGGCTACACAAGCAAGGTCGTCGTACAGCAAGCCTACGGTGAAGTGCGCTGGCAGAGGGGCAAACTGACAATCGGCAGCAAGGAGATTCCTATGGAACTGAGAAACAACGACCTAAGCTCCGGTGTGCATACGCTCGGAATCAACGCACGTCCAATCCCACAAGTCCGCCTGGCTTTAGACGACTACTGGCTTATACCTGGCACGAAGAGATGGCTTGGACTGAAGGGACATATCTCCTACGGTATGATGACTGACAACAAATGGCAGAAGGACTTTACCCTTCAGCAGTCCAAATACGTGGAGAACGGTCTCTATCATAGCAAGGCTGGATATGTGAGACTGGGCAATGAGTTCCACCCTTTATCGCTCACTGTGGGTTGCGAAATGGTAACATTCTTCGGCGGAACATCCTACCTCAATAAGGACGGAGAGATGATTGCTGTTGACAACAAGTCTAACCTGAAAGCCTTCTGGAACGCTTTCCTGCCTACGGAAGGCGGCGGCGAGGTGGTGGAAACAACCTACCAGAACGTATCGGGCAACATGCTCGGCTCATTGGTGGCACGACTTGACTATACTACCGATTACTGGACCGCAGGTTTGTATATAGACCATTTCTTCGAGGATCACTCCGGAATGTTCTTCCTCGACTATGACGGCTATGGCACGGGCGACGAATGGCAGCAGAAGAAAAATCGCCGCTATTTCATGTACAATCTGAAGGACATGCAACTGGGCTTTGAATGGAAAAGCAATCTGCAAAGCTGGTTTGACACTTTCGTAGCTGAATACATATACACAAAATACCAAAGCGGACCTATCTATCACGACCATACGCCAGAGATTCCTGACCATATCTGTGGCATGGACGACTACTACAACAACTACATGCAGACACCTTATCAGCACTGGGGACAGGTTATGGGAAATCCACTCATACTTTCTCCTATATATAATACAGACAACTTGCTGGAGGTTAAGAACAACCGCCTCGTAGCATATCACCTCGGATTCGGAGGACATCCTTCCTACGAGCTTAGCTATCGCGTATTGATGACTTTCCAAGATGCACTCGGTACATACGAGAAACCATACGACGGCTACAAGAAGAGCTTCAACTTCATGGCAGAAGCGTCTTATAAGTTGCCTAAGCACTGGCTTATGACAGCTGCAGTAGGAATTGACCGCGGTAATGTTCACGGCAACAACAGCGGTCTTCAGATAACTGCAAAAAAGAGCCTGTTCTTCTAAAACAAGCTTATTAAACGAAAACAGACACCTCAAATTACTAACTAATAACGCAAGTACAACATGCGACAGAAACTCACGCTTCTTTTCCTTCCGCTTACAATATGCATGATGATAGCCCTAAGCTGCACCCTGGAGACATCAGACAACGGTAACTTTGACGGCGCGTGGCACATGCTGCGCATAAACGGCAATACGCTGGAGTACACCCAGATGTACTGGAACGTACAGGGAAACCTTCTTGAACTACGCGACAAAAAGGACGGAAACGGAAGATTCCTTCTCCGATTCGAGAGAAACAAAGGCCAACTAACACTTTCAAATCCATATATTTACGATCGCGATAATGGTGATGTCACACTGCAAGATAGCGCAAAACTCATCCCATACGGAATTGACAATCTGGACGAACCATTTGAAATTGTAACACTGAACACTTCAAGAATGACGCTGAAGTCATCAACAAAGAAGTTGGATTTCAGAAAGTTCTAAATCGTAACCTATTGTAACCCTATATCAAATGAAAAGGCTTTTCCTCATATCCATTATATGTTCCTTCTTCGCCTCAGCCTCTGCCGCGCCGAAGAAGGAAGTCTATATCCCTATTGATTACTCCACTTGCGGATATCATGCTTCTGAAACAGCCATTCCGAATGTACCGGCTGTTTACGTTGTCTCTCCGGACCATCCAGAGTATATCCAATACGCAATAGACAAGCTATCAACGCAAAAGCCTGACAAACAAGGCATTCGTGGAGCTATCCTTTTGAAGGAAGGCAAATTCGTCATTACCGAACCGCTGCGCATCAGTGCCTCAGGAATCGTCATTCGTGGTACAGGAAAGAGCAAGACTATCATCGAGAAACAGGGTGTTGACCGCGGTGCAGCTGTGTATTTTGAGGGAGGTAATAGCAAACTTTCTTCTGACATCATATACATTACTGACAGCAAGATAAAGGCTGGCAGCACAACTATGACCCTTGAATCTACAAAAGGACTTACCGTCGGTTCCCGCATCGCCATCACTCGACCTTGCACAAAGGAGTGGATTGCATCGCTGAAAATGAACGATTTCGGTGGTGGACTTGACTATACTGGCTGGAAAGCGACTGATATTGATATTACATGGCATAGGACGGTTACAGCTGTTAATGGCAATCAGGTTACCCTCGATGCTCCAATAACAACCACCCTCGACCAACAATGGGGCAAGAGCTATGTGCAGATGATAGCCTCTTCCTCTAGCATCAAGGAGTGCGGCATAGAGAACCTTACCGTCATAAGTGCTACTGATGCTGGCGGCAATACGCTCACTGGCGAAGACCACTGCTGGGATGGCGTATGGATGGAGAATGCTGCCGACTGTTGGGTGCGCGCTGTTGACTTCAAGGGACTAGCAGGCTCTGCCGTCAATCTCCAAAAGAACACCCAGCGTATCACCGTAGAAGACTGTATTGCCGACGAACCACTTTCGGAAATAGGCGGTTGGCGTCGTTGCGTGTTTACAACACGCGGAGAGCAGAATCTCTTTCAGCGTTGCATTTCTCGCAAGGGAATTCACGACTTCTCTACCGGCTATTGTGCTGCAGGACCTAATGCTTTCGTACAATGCGAGGGCGAGGAGTCACTCGGTTTCTCTGGTAGTATCGGCGCTTGGGCAGGCGGTGTTCTCTTTGACATCGTGAACATAGAGGGCAATGACCTCGCTTTCAAGAACCTTGAACAGTTCCGCACTGGCACTGGTTTCAATGCTGCCAACTCAATGTTCTGGCAGTGTACAGCCTCTACCATCTGGTGCTATTCGCCGGACGAAGATAATAAGAACAGCGGAAATGGCTGCTGGGCAACACTTACTGGCAACGCAGAATGGACATCAAGCAATGACCATGTCGCTCCACGTAGTCTTTTTTACGACCAACTTCAGAAGCGCTGCCCTTCATCTACTGTAAAGCCTTACATTATCCCTCGCAATACGAATGCTTCAAGTTCTCCTACCGTTGAGCAAGCAGCAATCCTTGCAAAGGAATCTCTCACAACTCCACGCCTCACTCTCGAAGCATGGCTTGACACCGTGGCAGCAAAAGAAGCTTTGGCTGCTTCCATTTCAGTAGAATCCGCTCCTCTTTTTTCACCAAAGGCAAAGACGGGTAAGACAGTAGCAAAGTCCAAGACTGCCGCAAAAAACCAATCTGCCCCAGTGTCTGAAGCGTCAGCTTCTGATAAGAAATCCTATCTCTCTGCCCTCAAACCTCTCGGCAAGGAGTACAGCATCACTTGGTGGAACGGTCGCACCAAGGACAATGCCCGCTTCAAGACTACGACCAAGTTCTCCCCTACCCGATTCGTACCAGGTCGCGAAGGCTACGGATGGACCGATCGCATAGATTCCCTCGTGAATTTCCTTGCTGACAATGACTATCAGGCATTATATCATAATTACGGCCTATGGTACGACATCCGACGCACCGACCATGAGCGTGTAAAGCGTGCCGATGGTTCCGTGGAAGCTCCATTCTATGAGCAGCCTTTCGCACGTACAGGTCGAGGAAAGGCTTGGGACGGTCTCTCGCTCTACGACCTCACAAAGCCAAACCTCTGGTACTGGAATCGCTTGCAGCAGTTTGCAGAGAAAGCACTTCCGAAAGGCATCTTCCTCTACAACTGCCACTACTTCCAGCACAACATCCTTGAAGCCGGTGCTCACTGGGTTGACTGTCCTTGGCGTCCGGTCAATAACGTCAACTATGGTCCTTCGTCAGCTTCATCATCTGCTTCGTCAGCCCCTGTGTCAGAAGCATCCGCTTCTGAAGAACGCAGCTCCCTCCCGGAGCCTGTCCCTTTCACCGGTGACAAGCGAATCTTCATCGCAGAGCAGTTCTACGATATCAGCAACCCTGTTATGGCGAAGTACCACCGCAACTACATCCGCATGTGTCTAGAACAAACAGCCAACTACCCTAACATAGCGCAGTTTATCAGCGAGGAATACACTGGGCCAGAACACTTCGTCCGCTTCTGGCTTGAAACCATAAAGGAGTGGCAGGCAGAAACAGGTCGCGATGCTGTCGTAGCCCTTTCCTGCACAAAGGATGTTCAAGACGCCATCCTCAATGACGCAAACCTTGCTTCGGTCGTTGACATCATCGACATTCGCTATTGGCACTACAACACCGATGAGTGTTGGGCGCCAAAAGGCGGTCAGAACCTCGCTCCACGTCAACACATGCGCCAATGGAAGAAAGGCAAGGTCGGCAAAGAGCAGGTGCAGCATGCCATAACAGAATACCAGCAGCGCTACCCTGACAAGATAGTAATCTATAGCGCAGAAGGCAAATAGGCCTCCGTGCTAAATTGCCTGATGCAAACAAGCTCCATTGCTTAATCGTTTGATGCAAACAAGCCCCAGTTCCCGAAGCATCAGCTTCGGGTCTGAATATAAATATGAAGAAACTACTCGGAAACACCCTTGACGAACTCAAGGAAATAGCCAAGTCCCTCGGCATGCCAGCCTTCACCGGCGGTCAGATAGCCAAGTGGATATACGAGAAGCGCGTCACTTCCATCGACGAGATGACCAACCTCTCCAAGCAGAATCGCGAGAAGCTGGCAGCAGAATACGAAGTCGGCTTCATGCCTCATTGTGACGCACAGCACTCAAAGGACGGCACGATAAAATACCTTTTCCCCGTCAGCACCACAAAAGCCGCTACCGTTCCCGAAGCGTTCGCTTCGGGCAATCTCACCGTCGAAACCGTCTTCATTCCTGACCATGACCGCGCTACGCTCTGCGTTTCCTGCCAAGTCGGTTGCAAGATGAACTGTCTGTTCTGCCAGACAGGCAAGCAGGGATGGCAAGGCGACCTTACCACAGCAGACATCCTCAACCAAATCTTCGCTCTTCCTGAGCACGACCGACTCACGAACATTGTCTTCATGGGACAGGGTGAACCAATGGACAATCTTGACGCTGTTCTCAAGGCTACTGAAATTCTCAAGGCTCCTTGGGGACTTGCCTGGAGTCCGAAGCGCATTACTGTAAGCTCTGTCGGCATCAAGAATAAACTGAAGCGCTTCCTTGATGAGAGCGACTGCCACGTGGCAATTTCCATGCACACTCCTATTCACGAGCAACGCCAGCAGATAATGCCTGCCGAAAAGGCGATGCCTATTCAGGAAGTCGTAGAGCTCCTGAAGCAATATCCAGCCTCCAGAACCCTAAAGTCCAACAAGGCAGCCACCGTTCCCGACATAAACAAACCCGCCATGCCTCACATGAGCAAGGCAGCCACCGTTCCCGAAGCGTCCGCTTCGGGCAAAGAGGAAACTTCCCGCCAGCGCCGCCTCACATTCGAGTACACCATGTTCCGCGGTGTCAAC
>JAZLKJ010000017.1:0-42922 GCA_045597565.1 Prevotella sp.
GACTGTTGTTGTGTGGAAGCCACGGCCATAGTCGCGGTGCTCTACGTATGTTGTTTTGTGTGATGTTGAAGCATCTGCTACGACTGCTGTTACGGCTGCTGCTGTCAGACCGATACCGATGCCTGCTGCTGTGTTACCACCACCCTTTTCCACTACTACGTTGTAGTCGCCGAGTGTATAAGTTACATCGACCTTACCGTCCTTGACCTGAGCGCGAACTGTTGGGCAGATGCTGATGTCGTATGCGTTGAAGCCACCTGCGTAGCGTGCGATGTTCTCAATGTAAGGACGAGCGATGATGAGACCCTGATCCTTGTCTGCGAACTGGATGGCGTTGTTGTAGTTTGCGATGAACCAGTTTGCCATCTCGTAGTAGAGTTCGTCCTTTGAAAGTGTTGGGGCTGCGATCTCCTTTGTGAAGACCATGTTGCCGTTATTATCGAGTGTATTGCCGTCAGCGAGTTGCTTTACGGCTGACTTCTCCCAGCTGGCGCCATACTGCTGCTTTGCGTATGACTCGAGGTTTGTCTTACTGATCATCTGAGCGTTTGCACTTGTTGCTGAGAAGATGAATGCGATTGCGATTGCGAGGGTTGTAGCGAACTTTTTCATAATGTTGGTTTTTGTTTTTGAGTTTTGAGTTAATGTTTTAGTTTTTAGTGTCATTTTGGTTTGTTTGACGATGCAAAGGTATGGTGTTTTTCAAACTCTTTACAAACACATTATGAAAACAAAACGTACAATCTGTGAATTTCACAAACTGTACGTCTTATTCATTCAATGTACGGGAAAATAGCCTTCATTTAGGCTGCGGAAAGACAATTCTGGCATTTTCGTTGACAAACGGTTGACAAAATATGATATGTCTAAATTGACAGAAACGAAGAAGTCGCTGTAATACAGCGACTTCCTTGTTTTGAGAACTTAATTCTCGGTGGGCCATCTAGGGCTTGAACCTAGGACCTCCAGATTATGAGTCTGTTGCTCTAACCAACTGAGCTAAAAGCCCGACATTACAACGGAGTAATCTCCAATTGCGGCTGCAAAGGTAATGCTTTTTACGGAAATGAGCAAATTTTTTTAGGTTTTTTTGTGCTTTGCCATGATATTTTCTTGAGTTGGGCGAAAAAAGTAGGGTAGGGAGAGGGGATAATTATGCGAAAAATGTTATATTTGCAATCATTATAAAAATAATTCTGCACACATATTTATAATTCAAAACCAATGAAGAAGATAATAGCTATAGACCAATCAACTTCCGCTACCAAGGCAATGCTCTTCAACGACCGTTGCGAAATGGTGCGCCGCGTAAATCGCGACCACAAGCAGTACTATCCGCAGCCGGGATGGGTGGAACACGATGCGGAGGAAATCTATGGAAACGCGATAAGTGCCCTGCGAGAACTTCTCGCAGAGGAAGACATTATTAATAATGAGTACTGTCTGGCTATAACAAACCAGCGCGAGACTGTCGTTGTATGGGATAAGGCGACTGGCAAACCGATACAGAATGCCGTTGTGTGGCAGTGTATGCGCGGTGCG
This sequence comes from Prevotella sp., assembly GCA_045597565.1. GTDB lineage: Bacteria > Bacteroidota > Bacteroidia > Bacteroidales > Bacteroidaceae > Prevotella. Next base: position 1,543 of record JAZLKJ010000017.1, read on the forward strand.
GACATCTGCAAGAAACTCAAGGCAGACGGTTACGAGCAGCTTGTGAAAGATCGTGCCGGCTTGCTCATCGACCCATATTTCTCTGCTTCTGGTGTTCGCTGGATGCTTGACAACATTCCTGGTGCTCAGGAGAAAGCTGATAAGGGAGAATTGCTTATGGGTACGATAGACACTTGGCTCGTCTGGAAACTTACGGGCGGCAAGGTGCATGCTACGGACTTTACGAATGCTTCCCGTACGATGTTGATGAATATCCATAAGCTTGAGTGGGACGACGATCTGCTGAAGATGTTCGGTTTTCCTCGTTCAATGATGGCAGAACTGAAGCCTTGTGATGGCGATTTCGGTGAAACTGCGCTTGAAGGTATCTTGCCGAAGCCGATAAAGATAGCCGGTGTGCTTGGCGATAGCCACGGGGCACTTGCCGGTCAGATGTGCTTTGAAGCTGGTCTTGGTAAGACAACATACGGCACAGGCTCGTCGGTAATGGTAAACATTGGCGAAGAATGTCCTGTGGAACCGCCAACAGGTCTCGTGACAAGCATCGGCTATGCTGCGAAGGGTAAGGTGTTCTACGCTTTTGAGGGCAATATTCATGCTACAGGTGCTACGCTGAAATGGTTACAGAATCAGTTGAAGATAATCGAATCTCCTGCTGAGGTAGAGGCTGAGGCAATGAGCGTGGAAGACAATGGCGGCGTTTATTTCGTGCCAGCCTTTGCTGGACTTGGCGCGCCTTGGTGGAACGATAAGGTGAAGGCAACTGTTTCGGGCATGACCCTTGCTACTACTCGCGCCCACTTCCTTCGTGCTGCCTTGGAGAGCATTGCCTATCAGGTGACAGATCTTGTGCAGGCAATGGTGCGCCAGGCTGACGTGAAGTTGAAGGAGATGCGAGTGGATGGAGGACCAACTAAGAATAGTTTCCTTATGCAACTTCAGGCAGACTGTCTGAGAGTGCCGATAAACTGCTCTGACGTGGAAGAGGCTTCTGCCCTCGGAGCTGTCGTAATGGCAGGACTGAACCAAGGCATCTGGGCTGATTTCGCTGAGGTGGAGAAGCTTAGAAAGAGCAAATGGACAAAGTCGCCTCAAGACAATGAGACGCAGATAGACGCTTGGCTCGGAGGATGGCATAAGGCCATTGAGCAGATGATGAAATAATGTTCATTAATAAATTTACGGATTTACAATTTTTGTTTGGCGTTCGCCCCAAATGGTAAATTGTAAATCCGTAAATTGTAAATATGATTATCCTTCAATAGTGATAATCTTGCCGTCTTTGTCGTACTGGAGTTCGCAAACCTTGAGCGAACGACACCATGACTTACCGCCTGAAGGCACTGAGTCGTGGTGGAAGAGATACCACTTGCCATCCCATTCTACGATACAGTGGTGAGTAGTCCAACCAGCCTTAACTGGTGTGAGTACAACGCCCTGATAAGTGAAAGGTCCGTAAGGGTTGTCGCCGATAGCGTAGCAGATCATGTGAGTGTCGCCTGTAGAGTAAGAGAAGTAATACTTGCCGTTGTACTTGTGTACCCATGAAGCCTCGAAGAAGCGGTATGGATTGTCGGCAGTGAGTCGCTTTCCGTTCTCGTCGAGAATCTCCACTGCGCGTGGCTCTTCTGCAAATTCAACCATGTTCTCCTTCATCTTCACCACGCGTGGGAGGATAGCTTCCTCGCTGCCCTGTGGAAGGTAAGGAGCCTCTACAGCCTTGTTGTCAACATAGCGCTGAAGCTGACCGCCCCAGATACCACCGAAGTACATATAGTATTCGCCATCAACATCGTCCTTCAAGCAAGCGTAGTCGATAGAGTATGAGCCGTGGACAGGATATTCCATAGACTTGAAAGGGCCTGTAGGCTTGTCAGCGATGGCAACACCCATGCGGAAGATGTCGTTGCGGTCCTTGAGAGGGAAGTAGAGATAGTATTTGCCATTGCGCTCCTGGATATCGCAGTCCCAGAGCTGACGGCCGTGCCAAGGAATATCGTCAACAGAGAGAATTACACCGTGGTCAACAACTTCACCTGTCATAGGGTCGCCCTCGATAGTGAAGCAGTGATAGTCTTTCATGTCGTACTGGTCGCCGTTATCGTTCTCAGTGTCAGTACAATCCCAGTCGTGAGATGGGTAAACGTGCAGCTTACCTTCGAACACGTGAACGGAAGGATCTGCATGATAGTCTTCAGGAATAAGGTATCTTTTTTCCATAATGTAAAACTGTAGTTATTAATTAGGGTTAGGTTAAATTCAACGTGCAAAGTTAATAATATTTGCCACAAAGGCGAGCCATTCTCTCTTTTTTTAATAAAAAAAAAGCAAATTCGTAAATAATTCGTGTTATCTTCTTGTTTTCCAATAGTTTTTTCTAAATTTGTCACGTAATATATGTATATTGCATTTAAGTCGTTCTTGCTAAACCTATTATGGAAGGCACTACGAAAATAGGAAAATTAACCTTTCAATGCGCGCCTGCCAATGTGACAGACGAGGGCGTAGCCGTGCCAAAAAGCTGGTATGCAGCATGCGTAAGGATGAATTGCGAGCGCAAAACTGCTGGACTTATTGAAAGCATGGGCATAGAGACCTATGTTCCTGTGCAAAAGCATATTAGGCAGTGGAGCGATAGGAGGAAAGCGGTTGATGTGGTTGTTGTTCCGTTGATAGTTTTTGTCCATTGTGCAGAAAAAGAGCTGAAACAGATAGAATGCCTCTCTGCTGTCAGCCGTTTGATGCGTGCTTTGTATATAATATATTAAAGGAAAAAATATGGAAGTAATAAAGACCGCCATTGAAGGCGTTGTGATAATTGAGCCTAAGGTGTTTAAGGATGCTCGCGGCTATTTCTTTGAGAGTTTCTCTCAGCGTGAATTTGAGGAAAAGGTGCGCAAGATTAATTTCGTGCAAGACAATGAAAGCATGTCTTCATACGGAGTGATGAGAGGACTGCATTTTCAGGCTCCTCCTTTCACTCAGAGTAAACTTGTGCGTTGCGTGAAAGGTGCTGTGCTGGATGTTGCTGTGGATATAAGAAAAGGAAGTCCTACTTACGGACAGCATGTCGCAGTGGAACTGACAGAAGATAATCATAGACAATTCTTCGTACCAAGAGGTTTTGCCCATGGCTTTGCTGTATTATCAGAGACGGCTGTGTTCCAGTATAAATGCGATAACTTCTATGCGCCACAGGCAGATGGAGGAATCTCTATCAAGGATGAATCTCTTGGTATAGACTGGCAGATTCCTGTGGAGAAGGCTCTTTTGAGCGAAAAGGATACTAAGCATGCTTTGCTGAAGGATTTTGACAGTCCTTTCTCCATTGATGTGAATCTTTATCCTGAGTTTGAGTAAGGATAGAACCTGAAAGGGCAAGGTATAGCTAAGCTCTATCCGAAACCGGAATTCAGATTGCGGCATTGGACATGGAGAGTGCGTTATACTTAAGTGAAAAATGAAAAGTGAGAAATGAAAAATGAAAAGTGAAATGATGAAAATAAAAGTGATATGCAAAAGTTATTTTTAGGTTTTGTATTGCTGCTGTTGATGGCTTTGCCAGCTGTTGCTCAAGATGCAGTTGCAGAGAAGAGTGACAGCGTGCAGGAAAACATTGGTGCAGACTTGCACATCTCGCTTCTGACTTGTGGTGGATACGACGAAGTTTGGGCGCTATATGGCCATTCTGCGTTGCGTGTTCAGTCAGACAAGACAGGCGAGGATTTTGCTGTAAACTATGGCTTGTTCGATTTCAACCAGCCGAATTTCATAGGTAGATTTCTGTTCGGAAAGTGCGATTACCTGATGGGATTTGTGCCTTTCGACCTCTTTATGCAGGAGTTTACGAATAAGAATGCATACGTTATGCAGCATGAGATTAACCTTACGCCAACGGAAAAGCTGGCAGTGATGAAAGCACTCTATTTCAACAACTTGCCTGAGAACGCTATGTATCGCTACAATTTCTTCTATGATAATTGTGCTACCCGTCCTCGCGACATTATACTCAACAACATTCCAGAGCGTATTATATATAATAATGTAATAGATTCAACGCAAACTTTCCGCAAGATTATTCATGCAAACAATGCAGAGAAACCATGGTGCCGATTCGGTAACGACATGCTTTTGGGCATAGGTTCAGACCAACTGACCACTCGCGACAATCAGCAGTTCTTGCCTGCTAATCTGATGCGCGATTTCAAGCAAGCTGTTTTTGTGGATTCTATGGGTAATAAGCGTCCTGTGGTACTATCAGAAACACTTCTCTTATCAGATAGAACGAAATACACCGAAGAGTTCCCACTGTCGCCATTAGGCTGTTCGCTGATTATATTTGGTGTGCTCATGTTGCTTACGGCATTTGAACTGGTTAAGAAAAAGAGACTTTGGCAAGTAGATGCTGTTGTGCTGACAATCTGTGGAATAGTCGGCATGATTCTCTTCCTGATGCTGTTCTCAGAACATCCAACAGTGAAGTGCAATCTGCTTATATTGATGTTCAATCCGCTGCTGATATTCCTCGCATGGAGATTGATACCTGAACTGCGAGGCAGGAAGAAACCACTTCTTTGTCGTGTCTATTTCTGCTGTCTCATCGTCGCTTTCCTCACTATGGGACTTTCAGATTTCGGTATCTTTGTTCAGTATCCGCCAGAAGGCTTTCTTCCGCTGGTTCTTGCGCTGATGGTTCGAGTAAGTCGGATGTTGAAAGTAAAAGATGGAAAGTGAAAAATGTTAATTTTTTAGGAAATAAGCAAAAAAGTGATAAAACTTGCTTAGTTTCAATAAAAGTTTTTAACTTTGCAGCCAATAGGATTGAAAAAGGTAAGATACATATTACCACCTATCAAGATAAAACCTAATAAAAACTTTAAATAAATATGGCAACTCCACACAATGAAGCTCAGGTGGGTGAGATCGCTAAAACAGTGCTTATGCCTGGCGATCCGCTGAGAGCAAAGTTTATTGCTGAGACATTCCTTGAGAATCCTAAACTTGTAAATAATGTACGCGGTATTCATGGCTACACCGGAACCTGGAAGGGTAAGCCTGTAAGTGTAATGGCAAGTGGAATGGGCATGCCTTCTATCGGCATCTATTCTTACGAGCTCTATAAGGAATACGGTGTTGAGAACATCATCCGTATTGGTTCTGCTGGTTCATACGTAAAGAATCTCCACGTATATGACGTTGTTCTTGCTACAGGTGCATACAGCGAGAGTTCATACGCACTTACGCAGTGTGGTTACGACAAGGACATTACTTATCCTTCCGTAGCTCTAAACGACAAGATTATGGCTTGTGCAGAGAAGCTTGGCATTACCCTTCAGCAGGGACTTATCCACTCTTCTGATGTGTTCTATCGCGAGAGTGACGACTATATGCAGGACGTGCTCGACAAGGGGTGTGTAGCTGTGGAAATGGAGAGTTTTGCCCTCTTCTCAAATGCTCGCGTGCTTCAGAAGAATGCAGCTTGCCTTCTCACTATCTCTGACTCTTTTGTAGAGGACGCGATAACTACTCCAGAGGAGCGTCAGAACAATTTCAAGGAAATGATGAAGATTGCCCTTGACGCCGCAATTGATTAGTTCATGGAGAATGTAACCTACACTTCCACAATGGAAGTAACTGCCGACAAGACTGCTGTCGCAGTCGGCTCTGGCGATATGCCTGTTCTTGCTACACCAATGATGATGGCTCTCATGGAGAATGCTGCCATGATGGCTGCTGTTTCGCTGCTTAATGAGGGCGAGACAACCGTAGGCGGTCAGATAGAGTCATCGCATATTGCACCAACAGCTGTAGGAAAGATCGTTTCTGCAACAGCAACGATCACAAAGGTTGATGGCAGGAAAATATACTTTGACGTAGAGGCTCATGAAGGTGAGACACTGCTTGGCAAAGGCACTCATCTGCGGTTCATTGTCAATCGTGAACGCTTCTTGTCGAAATTGTAAATGTTATGAAAGAATTCCTTCTGGTACTGAAGCGATTCGTACCTCCTTATAAGCGTTATCTAGTATCTTCAGTAGTGTGGAACATACTCTCCGCACTACTGAATATTTTTTCGTTTGCAGCAATAATTCCTATACTGCAGATTCTCTTCCAAACGGATGCTGTGCAGCAGACTGTGCAGTTGATACCATGGGACAGTGCTACCCACGACCTCAAGGAGATAGCCTCCAACAACATGAACTACTATGTAATGGCGCTGATTCAAGAGGTGGGGCAGTCAACAACCTTGCTTCTCATCGGTCTTTTTCTCGCCGTTACCACATTCTTGAAAACGGGAGCCTATTTCATGGCGGCAGCTTCCATTATGCCTATCCGTACGGGCGTGGTGCGAGATATTCGCAATATGATGTACCAGAAGATAACATCCCTGCCTTTAGGTTTCTTTTCCGAGGAGCGTAAGGGCGACATCATAGCCCGAATGAGCGGTGATGTTCAGGAGATTGAGAACTCCATAATGAGCTCACTCGAGATGCTTTTCAAGAATCCTATCCTTATCATTGCTTATTTCACTACCTTGCTGCTTATAAGTTGGCAACTTACGCTTTTTACTCTTCTTATCGTACCTGTCATGGGATGGTTTATGGGCGTTGTCGGACGAAAGCTTAAGCGTAAGTCGGTTGAGGCTCAGAATCTTTGGAGCGATACCATGTCAATGGTGGAGGAGACGCTTGGCGGACTTCGTATCATCAAAGCTTTCTCTGCGGAAGAAAGAATGAACAAGCGCTTCGCCAACAAGAACGATGAGCATCGTTCGGCTGTCCTTAAGGTGGCACTTCGTCAGACCATGGCACATCCTATGAGTGAGTTCCTCGGAACTGTTATGATAGTCATCGTGCTTTGGTTCGGAGGCATACTCGTGATAAACTACGATTCCATTTCCGGTCCTACGTTTATATATTATCTGGTGATACTTTATAGCATCATCAATCCGCTGAAAGACTTTTCAAAGGCTGGCTACAACATCCCGAAAGGACTCGCTTCCATGGAGCGTGTAGATAAGATTCTTCTTGCGGAGAATAATATCAAGGAGAAGGAAGACGCAAAGGAGATAAGTGCTTTTGAGCATGAGATAGAGTTCCGAAATGTCAGCTTCCGCTATGCAGAGAAGTGGATTCTCCGCAATATAAACCTCAAGATTCCTAAGGGCAAGACCGTTGCCATCGTCGGTCAGAGTGGTGGCGGAAAGTCAACGCTCGTCGATCTTATTCCACGCTACTATGACGTGCAGGAAGGCGAGGTCCTCATTGATGACATTAATGTAAAAGACCTTCGCATAGACTCGTTGCGTCAGCTTATAGGAAATGTCAACCAGGAGGCAATTCTCTTTAATGATTCTTTCCGCAACAACATCGCTTTCTCAAAGTCTGACGCCACTGATGAGGAAGTGCGCAGTGCTGCAAAGATTGCTAATGCCCAAGAGTTTATTGAGAAGTACGATGAAGGTTATGAAGCAACTGTCGGCGATCGCGGAGGAAGACTTTCCGGAGGTCAGCGTCAGCGCGTCAGCATAGCTCGTGCCATACTGAAGAACCCTCCAATCCTCATCCTTGATGAGGCTACATCGGCTCTTGATACAGAGAGTGAGCGACTTGTTCAGGATGCCCTTGAGCATCTTATGAAGACGCGCACTACCATAGCTATTGCCCACCGTCTTTCAACTATCAAGAACGCCGATGAAATCTGCGTCATCCATGAAGGCCAGATAGTAGAGCGCGGCACGCACGAAGAACTTTTGAAGATTGACGGATACTACAAGAAACTCAATGATATGCAGCAGCTTTAAGCTGAAACTATAGAAAAGCGACAGAACTTCCAATGCAAGATGAGGCGTCTTTCATAGGAAAACGTGATGCAATGCACTGAGAGACGAGTTATATAGCACTGTGAGACGTTAAACGTCCTCCTCTGGTAGGATACTTTTTCCTGGTATCCCGAGCTTGGCGAAGGCGCGACCAGAGGCAGCAATTGACTTGTTGCCTGTGCGTACAGTGGTGTCCAGTTCGTCGTATGCTCTGCGGGTGTCATCGAGCTTTTTGCCGAGAGCTACAAAGCGAGTGTAGAAAAGTTCGGTGCGCTCAAGGAGGAGTCGTGCATTGCGCATTATCTCCTGTGTGTTTTTCTCTTGTTGAACCTGCTGCCATGCTATATTAATAATGTGAACGGCTGCCATGAGATATTGTCCGCTGATGATATAGACCTTATGCTTGGTGAAGGCGCGGTTCCACAGATCCGGCTCTTTCTCCATGACGAGTTGCATGGCACCTTCGTGGGGTAGGAACATGATGACGAAGTCACAACTGACGCGCGGTTTACGGACATAATGGCTGTAGTTCTTTGCCGATAACTCCCGGACATGTGCCTTGACGGATTCTATGTGGCGTAGGGCAGCAGCTTCGCGTTCTGCGTCTGTGGTGGCATTCTGATACTCCACGAAGGCTGTGAGAGACATCTTTGCGTCAATGATGAGGTCGCGGTTGTCAGGAAGATGGAGAATGACATCAGGAATCATCTTGCTGCCAGTCTCCTCGTTGTATAAGAGGTTGCCATCCTCGTCGCGCATGGCAACCTGGGCCTCAAACTCCTTGCCATTAGTGAATCCTTGACTTTCTAGGATATTGGTAAGGATAAGCTCTCCCCAATTTCCCATCACCTTGTTTTTGTGCTGAAGGGCGGTGCTGAGCTGGTCGGCCTTCTCGCCGATGGACAGTGCCTGCTGCATCATCATCTGCATGGCTTTCTCCAGTTTGCCGGTGTTGTTGTCGTGGGCAGTGCGGTTGTCGTTCATAGAAATCTCCATCTTCCGGATATTGTCGCGAATAGGACTGAAAAGGGCTTCCATCTGGCGCGAGTTCTCGCTCTGAAGTTGCTCGGTGCGCTGCTTCAGAATTTGTTCCGTTGTGGAGGTGATGTTGTCCTTAAAGAACTTGAGTTGTAACTCTACAGTGTCGGTGCGGGCTTTCATGATGAAGAACATGGCTACCGCGCCAAGGGTTATGCCGAGGAGGAGATAGAGGAGTTCCATGGTAAAGTGAAAAATAAAAAAATAAAACTTTTTTTATTTAGAAAGTTTGTCTATGAGGTCGTCTAGTTCCTTGTCGGCAAAGGTCGGATATTTCTGCTGGAAGCGCTTTGCATAGTCAAGAGCCTGAGCAGGCTGTGTTGTAGCGAGAACCTGAAGTGCCTTCGTGATGTTCTTGTCGTAGTAGCCGAGCCTTGAGTGGGAGAATACTCGGTCAACAAAGGCTTTTGTGTAAGGCTCGAAACTTTCTTCCGGAGCAAGGCGATTGATGAAGTAAGATATGAAGAACTGACGGTATAGACCAGATGTGATATAATCCTCGTCGTTGCACTTCTCTGACATCTCCTTATACATGTCGAGTGCCTTTCGGTAAGGTTCCAGTTTCTCCGTGCCGTTGAGTTCTTCTGCCCATGTCTGCGTGAGCATGGTACCGAAAGCGGAATACATGTGGACAGCATGATACTCGTCGCCATGCTGGAAGAACTCGTTGATTGATGCCTCGTAGATGGTTGTAGCCTCATTATACTTTCCATTCTTCTCTAAAGAGCCTGCCCACTGCTTGTAGATTTCCTCTATGCGTCCGAGAATCTGCTGCTTTGCAGCCCATTCAGGATTGGTGATTTCCACGGCTTTCCATAGGAGAGAGATGGCTTCGTCGTTATCGCCACGAGCGGTATAGCAGTAGCTGTAGATGCGGTAATCCTCGCACGAAAGACTGTCTTCAGGGAGCATGGAGAAGAGTTTCTTTCCCATCTTCTCTGCATCGGTATAGTTGGCAGCGTGGGCATAGTTGTACATTGCCACGCGATAGAAATAGAAATTGTCTGGATATTCCTGCATACCTTTCTCCACAACGAGCTGGCAGCGTTCCGTCATGTTGTTTGAACAGAGTTGGAAGGCATAGCGAGAGAGTTCGTCCTCGCGCATGTTCTCGAAAGATACATTCTCAAGAAGCGAGATGGAAGTCTCTGAACTACCACCTGTGCGACGGTTGATTTCTGCTGCCGCCATACGGCCTTCGTCGGTATTTGCATTTTCAATGAGTCGCTGTGCAAAGCCCATTGCTGCGGTAGAGTCAATGCCGTTCTTGCGCTTCATGTGGTAGTTGAACATAGCCTGATAGCCGGCAGGATTGTTTGGTGCTACATCAATCGCCTTCTGAAACCAGTACTTTGCTGCTACCGTGTCCTGGTAGATGTTCATGCAGGCATCGCCACGCAGGATGTAAGCTGGTGAGTATTTCGGATCGGTCTTCAGCGCCAAATCCTCAAAGCGGTGGGCTGTTGCACTGTCCTGAGCCTCATAAAACATTCCGGCAATGGCTGTGATGACACGCGGATTCTTTTCGTGGCGCTTCACGATGTTCTTTACTAGGTCTGTAGAGTCCATGCGAAGCTGACCGTGGTATTCAAGAATCACGGGAGCAAGGGCGCGGATAGTAGCCTCAGGATCGTTCTGCGCAAAAATAGTTAAGGGAATGCAGAATGCAAAATGCAGAATGCAGAGTCTTGCAAATGCAGGACGCAGAATGCGGGATGCGATATGTCGGGAAATATGCTTTATCATATATTTGCTTGCTAAATGAAGAACTCTTACCAAAGCTTGAATGTGTATTGTGCACCGAGGTTGATGGTCTCAATGAGAGAAACCTTATTGAGATTGAGTCCTGGGTAACTGTGTTCTCGTACATCATTCGTCACGCCGTAGAATGTAGGAGTGAGATGAATGCCGATATGCTTGTTCAACTTATAGAGCAGCTTTGTTCCAAAATTATATGTGAACTTAGGACCTTGGATCTTTCCGTTATTGTGACCGAAGAACAATGTAGGACCGGCAAAGAGGAAAGCTTCGAAACGGCGACCGTCAGGGTTTGTGCCGTTCATGAGGTTTGTGAGGCAGACCATATAGTCGAGCGAACCGTAAGCAGCCCAATGTCTCTTTGAGTTAACCTTGCTTTCCTCGATGACGTCTAATGGATGCATGGTTATCTCGCCAGAGAGACGTGCTGCATGGATGTCGTTGAGATGATACTCAAGGAATCCCTGGACATTATAGCCAAGCTTGAGTGATTTGTTCAGTTGGCTCTTTGTCTGCAAGTAGTTCAGTCCACCTCCAGCACCGATAACGAAGCGGTTCATGAACTGTACGTGGTCGAGCTCCTCGTAGATGCCCCAGTCCGTGAACTTTCGTGTGCGGGTGTTGACAGAGAAGCCGACATTGATGCTGGTAAGGTCATCGCCGTAGCGAACGTTGTTTAGTTCCGTATGGCTAAGGTTATGATAGATTATGTGCTCAAGGCGTGGCTCTACGAAGAAGTGAATGCCTTCTGCGAGACGTGCCCATAGATGAAGTCCGGCAGTATAGCCCTGCATGAAGGTGTTGATGTTTGCACTTTCCTTCCATACCTTTCCAACCTCAAGACCGAGAGTTGCGTATGCGCCAAAGTGTGAATCCCAGTTGTAGTGGCGTACGAGTCCGAACGGATTGAAGAGAGCTTCCATACGTCCAGTCATGTAGTTTGCGCTGTTGTACTTGGTGTAAGCCGTACCTTCAAGACTGCTCTTCTGGGTGGAACAAATTACATTCTGCGTACCGATGCTTGCGCGCAGGGCGATAGCAGGCGAAAGCCATTTGCCTACAGAGAGCGAATAGCCCATTCCCATAGACTCGCTGATGCCTGATTCGCTGGAACGAGGTGCATGAAGCGAGTTGGAGAACTCTACGAACATAGGCTTCTGCCAGGAGTAGAGTGTGGAGTCCTTTGTTATGTCGTCGCGAAGCTTGCGCTTGTTGAGATAACGCTCGCGGGCTTCTGGAGATAGATTGTTGTTTAGGAAATATACGTAGGTGAGGCTTGCGCCGTAGAATCCGTCGTATTTGCGCCAGTTGCGCTGCTCGCTGATGTCCATGGCATCTGTAGCCACTCCGACGTATGGCTCAAAGTTGACGTAGCCCTGCGGACCTGTGAACAGCTTGAACTGAAGACCCATGTGCGCTTCAAAGGCAGCGTCCGAGGAGAACTTGTTGCCGCCGTTGTTGGCAAACTTTGAAAAGACAACACCCGCTCCGAGTAGTGTTGACACGCTAATGCGTCGCGTAGGGTCGAAGCCGTTGAAGTAGCTTGAGAGGTCGAAAATGTGGTCAAGCTTTCCTCCAAGCTTTATCATGTAGAAGTTTTCTTCCTTCTGATAGGCAAAGCCGCCAAAGGTGGAGAGACGGATAGTGTTGCGTTCGTTGAGCTGCTTGCCGAAGCCGATTTTTGCCGATGTGACAGGAGTGAACTTGTAGTCGTCGGTTGGAGCGATGATGTTTTCTGCTCCAAGACCAGTTTCCAGGAAGAGATGGTCGTTCCACGACTTTATGAAATGGTCGCCATGAGCAAGGTAACGGTCTTCAAGCAGGTAGTCAAGCGAATTGAAACCAGCTGCCACATTCCTTCGGGTAATGAGCGTAGAGTCCTTGGTTGCCTCATCGACAAGTGTGTCAATCGGGGCAATAGGCTTTGCAGCTTTCGTTCCCAGCGGTAAAAGCAGTAGGATATGGTGGAGTATTATGTATTTCAGTCTGTTCATTCTGTCGTATTGGTTTCTGTGTTAGTTGTCGTGCTTGTTTCTGTTGCTGTGCCGCCATTTTGGAGTGGGTCGGCAGCCTGTATGGCAATAAACTTCTTGCGATACTTGTCAATGTCCTTCTTCTTATACGGATAGCGCTTGCGTATGTCGTCGTCAACGGCACCTTCATTTAGATAATAGCGCTGGTAGCGAGGCTCAATGTCGAAACTCTTCTGGAAATAAGCGAGGAAGTAGGGCGTTTCGTCGTACACCTTTGGCTCAGTTCCTGCGCGGTCAGCCCAAAGCAGTCCTTTAAGATACCACTTTTTAGGATTGCTATCGTCAAGCAGGTTGACATAGAAGTCGGCTTGGTTGACGGTCTTGCCGAGTTGTTGGCGCAACTCTGTAAAAAGGATGGCGCGGTTCTCAGGGCTTGCGTCTAGAACATAGTCGAACGCTTTGTTGTAGAGTGTCTCTTCCTCTGGTGTGCGATCCTTGAAGAAGAGTCGTATGAAGTCAACGTAGCTGGCAATCTTCTCGCCAAGACCGTTCTTCGGTAGCCAGTCAATGATGTACTGCGCTGTGTCTAACTGCATTTCCTGGAAATACATAATAGCCTGATTGGTAAGTATTTCCTGACGGTTCATCACGATTGATGAGAATTGGTTAATCTGCTTGCGCTGGTTGATGTTCTTTATATTATAGTCAATGAACGGACGCAGAATGCTTGGGTCGGGAGTTCCCTGACGAATGCACTTCAAAGCCTTGCGGTTAGCAACGTAAGGCGAGAATTTGTTGAGATGATAGCCCGGAGTCTTGAGAATGTGGTTATAGGCAATGTCAGTGATATTGTCAAGCTCCTTCTGGTCGGTAATGACCTGGAAGAGATTGTAGTAGTCACCATCAGACATGTCCTTTTCGCCAGAAAGATAGAGCTGCTTGTTCTTGTAATACTCATCGGCAGCTTCTTGTGGAGTCATGACATGGTCCATCTCATACTGGTATGTACAGCGCATGATACGCTGTTTCTGCAAGATGCTCTCTATGAGAGTGTTGTAGTATGGCAGCGACTTCATTGCCGCAGAAGGATTTCCGCCAGAATGCTCCTGAATAATATCGCGAACCTGCATGGCTTCTACCTTATATCCCTGACGACCGAGGTCTTCTGCAACGTCATTCCATGTATAGACTTTCAAGGTAGGGTCTGGAATGCGCACATCGGCGTTCTTGCCAAGACCGTCCTTGATGATTGCCACAGCTCTTGCGGCACGACGAGAGGCAAGGGCACGGTTGGACGCTTCGTTACCTTCGGCAGAGGCTGTACCTTCAACCTGTACCTTATAAAGCTTGTCGCCGTATGAACGCAGTTCCTTGATGAGCTGACCAAACTGCTCATCGTTTAGTGAGTCGCGAGTAAGCATGTCCTTGCCTGTCTCGAATGTGAGCGTGAGCTTACGATCAACAGCCATGTAGTTGGCTGTAGCATCCTCACGGAAGTCCTCGTTCAGGTCCATGGCAGAAGTTGCCACGTTGAAGTCAAGGAACTTGAATGGACGGAATGCAAGGCATGAGCCTGTGCCGAGACCACCATTGTCGTAGAAGACATGATGGAAATCCTCCATCATAACGCGGTAAGATCCACGGTATGTCTTGTCCTTATCTGGTTTGCGGAATGTAGCAGAGTAAGTGTAATCAAATTCCTCGCCACTGCGCAACTCGATAGAACTATCGTAGAACTTTCCAACAGGATCGTTCTTCTCATAGTTGAAGCCCATACGCTTCACCTGCTGAGTATGGTATCTCCTTCCCTCAAAGATGACAGGCTTTGCGTATGCAATGGTGTCTTCCGTTTGACAATCAATGACTAAAGGTTGGATGAACATGCGTGCATTGTCTCGTGTGTAGCCGGCAGGAAGATATACTGGGAATGTGAAGCGCACCTCATAACCACTATCAAAGCCTGGAACCTTCTTAAACTCAGGACCGCGACGACGCTTGTCAACGACGGTAACCTCGTTGAGTGCGCGCATCTCGATGTTTATGGTGTATTTGTTGATGCCCTTCTTTATCTCCTCAACCTTGACGTAAGAGGACTGTGCAAGAACGACAACCGCCATTCCGTCTTCTACGTGGACACGGAACGAACCGTTGTTAGCCGACACCTGGAATACAGCGTTCTGCTTCTTCATGGCGCGGTCAATGTATTTGTCGTCAGCAAGGTCGTCCTGCTGTTGCGAGATTGCCTTCTCAAGCGCGATGCGTAGGTCGTGAGCCTTCTTCATAGACTTTACGAGACAGTACTGGACAGGTTCGTACTCTGTCTTATTGCTCGATTTGTTCTTCAGTGCCACTTGAAAGTCCACGTCTCTGAAGCCTCCATCCGTGCTTTCCTCCTGTGCTATGGTATGCAAAGGAAGCAAGCTAAGGAAGAAGATTGCTACGAATGTGCGTAATATATTAATGTATAGTAGTTTTTTCATTCTATTTCAAAATGTAAGAGAGGGAAACACCGATTCTTGTTGGCATAAGGTATGAACCTTTGGCATTTGCTATCTCATAGCCAGCCTCATTCGTCTCGTGGTCTTGTTCGTAGAAGTATTCCTTCTGGTTGTAATGAACGTAGCCAAGACCTGCATGGAAGTCAATGTTGAGTCTTGAGGTAATCGGTAGTACATAACCGAAAGTCATGCCCGCGCCTACAGCATATCCGTCGTATTCCTTGCCTTTGATGTCCGCCTTATATACAGCACCTATTGCGCCAATGCCGACGAAGTGCTTGTGCATAGGACGACCAGAGAAGTAGTAGCGATACTCTGGTTGGATAGCTGTGCCACGGAAATCCAGACCGTATGGCTTTTGTACGGACAGCGCATTTATCTGCAATGTGGATTTATCTGCCACGGTAAGCTCAAAACCGAGGTTAGGCGACATATAGGCGTCCCAAGCAACGTCAGTGTTCACTGACAAGAGTTGGGCACTTGCAGCAGTTGGCAATAACAAAGCCATTGCTAGCACGCCAAGTATTCTATGTAATATATGTTTCGTCATTAGTCTTTCTTTCAAATTTCAATTACCTCTTCGCTCCATTGATGGCCTGAATGCGTTTCTGTTCAAGGCGAGCCTTCTTTGCAGCCTTCTTTTCCTCGCGCTTCTTTTTCTTTGCTCGCTTGTTCAGTTCGTCATTCTCCTCCTTGACGTACTTTGCATTAATCTTTGTGACAAGAGAGTCTGGGTTCTGACCTGTGCGCTCAGCCTTATTGCGAATGCGCTCAACTCGCTTTTCACCGGTGAGTTCGCGATACTTGTCCCAGAACTTGTACTCGGCATTGCGCGTAAGCGTGTCAACGCGAATCTCCTCAGCCTTGCGGTTAGCCTTGAGAAGGTGGAGAGAATCTTTGCGGTTGGCATAGTCCATGTCAACATCGTAACGGAAGCGGTATTTCTTCGTTACAGGGTACTTGCCAAAGCGATAGATGAAGCCGACGCGAATGTCATTTATGGCAGGATAAAGCCCCTTGGGAGAAAAATTTGTTACAGGGTAAAAGTTGTACTCACGGTCGAGCTTTATCTTGTTGTAAAATGCGTATGAAACACCAGCGCTGATGCCAACTTCAAAGTCAAGGGAGTTACCATTCTTGAACTCATACATAGGACGGACGATACCATATGAGATACCGCCTGAGAACGAGTTCCCGCGAACACCCTCGCTGCCTCCGAAGAGGAAAGCAAAACGCTCGATACTGGCATAAAGTCCACGATAGTAAGTAGTTAGCGGATGCTTGGAACGCAGACGACGGAATGAGAATAGCTTGTCAATCCAATTTGTGTGGAAGTTGACGTAGCGACCGTCAAGGGGACGTGTACGCCAATAGTTGCGCGCCTCAATGCGCGCCTGCTGACGCTTGAAAAGAATACCAGGTTTAAAAGTGTGGTCTGGCTCCCAATTAGCCTTGAGATCCAAAACAACCGCCCAGCGGTTCCAGTTTGTACCACGAACATCATATTCCAGTGCGATGTTCGGAGTCAACGTCAACCAATCAACCGTGTTGGTCTTCACCGAAAGGCGTTCTGCAAAAGTCAGAGTGTCAACCTTTGTTCGAGTATCGACAATCTGAGCTCTCATCGCCAGAGAAGGGGTGAGGAGATACAGGGATAGTAAGAGTAGTCGTATCTTGTTCAAAATAAATCTTCAATTACAGGGCTATGCCCGAAAACTAATACCTAATCAATCGGCTGCAAAATTAGTAATTTATTTATTTATAATGTGTTAAAATAATCTAATACACTCTCTTTTGTTGGGAAATCATAATAAAAAGCAAGGCTATGAATATGTTATAACCTTGAATATGTATGAAAAATATGGATTATAGGTAGGTATGCACCTAATTGAGAAAGTCTAACTTGGGTCGTTATAAGAATGTGTTAAGAAGATTTACAATTGTTTCTGCTGCTTCCATGCTGAGAACAGGACTTATAGGCAGGGAAAGTTCTTCGTTGTGAATCAGTTCACTTATAGGCATAGGCTTTCCGCTCCATTCCTTATAGCACTCCTGCTTGTGAGGTGGGATAGGGTAGTGGATAAGAGTCTGCACTCCATTAGCGGCAAGATATTGCTGCAGTTCGTCGCGACGCTCGCAGAGGATAGGGAATATATGGTAAACATTCTGCTCGTCGGGAAGGTGAACTGGCAGTTTGATGTACGGATTGCTGATGTTTTCGTAATAAAAGTTGCCAATCTTCTGGCGCCAAGCGTTGTCCTCATCCAAATGCTTTAGTTTGGTATCAAGGATGGCTGCCTGGAGTTCATCAAGGCGGGAGTTGCGACCTTTGTATTTGAATACATATTTCTTTTGAGAGCCATAGTTGGCAAGAGCTCGGACTGTAGCGGCTAGTTCTCCATCGTTTGTGGTAACAGCACCGCCATCGCCAATGGCACCGAGGTTTTTTCCTGGATAGAAGGAGTGCCCTGCGGCATCGCCAATGGAGCCTGTACGCTGATTTTCAAAACGGCAACCATGAGCTTGGGCATTGTCTTCTACGAGTTTCAGATTGTATTTTTTGCAAAGATTGCCAATCTTCTCCGTGTAAGCTATGCGACCGTAGAGGTGAACTGTCAGAATGCTGCGTGTACGGTCAGTTATGGCAGCTTCAATCTTCTCCGGGTTTATCTCAAGAGTGTTGAGGTCTGGTTCTACAAGAACAGGCACAAGTCCATTCTCTGAAATAGCAAGTATGGAAGCTATGTATGTATTAGCTGGCACGATAACCTCATCCCCCAGCTTCATTACGCCCATTTCAATGTATGCACGGTATATCCAGATGAGGGCATCAAGTCCATTAGCACATCCAACGCAATGAGTTGTACCAATATATTCTGCATAGTTTTTTTCGAACTGTGCATTTTCTTTTCCCTGAAGAAACCAGCCGGAATCAATAACGCGATTGGTGGCTTCCTTTATTTCTTTAGCATACTTGTTGGTATATGCCTCTAAGTCTAAGAATTTTATCATGGTTTTAATGAATTCGGGAGCAAAGTTACAATTTTTTATCAATTTAATGGAATATTCTATCTTTTTTTGAGGGGAAGCTTGTGTATTTAAGATAAAAACACTATTTTTGCAGTCAATTTGCCTATCAATGCAATATTACGAACGCTTTTGCGTTATTATATATATAATAAGCTATCAAAATCTATGAACATTCTTATCACTGGAGGAGCAGGCTTCATTGGTTCGCATCTTTGTGACCGCCTGCTCTCAGAAGGAAACAATATCACTGTAATTGACAACCTTGTGCTCGGCACGAAGGAGAATATAAAGCATCTTGCTGACTGCGAACAGTTTAAGTTCGTTGAGGGTGACGTGCTTGACGACGCTCTTATGGGCAAGCTTTTTTGTGAAGGAAACTTTGAGATGGTCTATCATCTTGCTGCAAACTCAGACATCCAGAAGGGTGGAAGAGATCCAGAAGTGGATTACAATCTCACATTCAACACCACTTTCCATTTGCTTCAGATGATGAAGAAGTACGATGTTAAGAAGCTTTTCTTCGCCTCTACATCAGCAATCTTCGGCGAGGCAACTGGTTTTATCGGTGAAAACTACGGTCCGCTGCAGCCTGTTTCCAACTATGGTGCAGGAAAACTTGCCAGCGAAGCCTTCATTAGCGCATTCTCTTCAACTTACAACATACAGACTTGGATTACTCGCTTCCCGAACGTAGTGGGCGAAAGATTCACTCACGGCGTGATCTTCGACTTCATTAAGAAGCTGAAGAACAATCCTGCGGAACTTGAAGTGCTCGGAAATGGTATGCAGTGCAAGCCTTACATCTATGTAAAAGACTTGGTTGACGGCATACAGTTCGTGATAAACAATGCGAAAGAACGCTTCAACGTGTATAACCTTGGTCCAGACAGCCGCACATTCGTTAAGGAAATCGCACAGATGGTCATCGAGGAAATGCACCTCAATGCAGAGATTCGCTATACTGGCGGTGACCGCGGATGGGTTGGCGATGTGCCAGAGTTCAAGTACAACCTTGAGAAAGTGAATGCTCTCGGCTGGAAAACTTCAAAGACTTCCAACGACGCTGTACGACTTGCCATTCAGAAAGGATTGGAATTATGCAAGTAGTTATCATAGCCGGCGGCAAGGGCACGAGAATAGCTTCCGTAAACAGCGAGATTCCAAAGGCGATGATTCCTGTGGATGGCAAGCCTGTTCTCGAGCATCAGATAGTGATGGCTGCGCGTTATGGCTACAAGGATATCATACTTCTCACGGGACATCTTGGCGAGGTAATAGCCGACTATTTCGGCGATGGTAGCAAATGGGGTGTAAACATCACTTACTATCGTGAAGAAATGCCTCTCGGCACTGCTGGTGCGCTTGCGGAAGTGAAAGACCTTCTTGAAGAAACCTTCTTTGTATTTTACGGCGACACGGTGATGGACATAGACATGCCGTACATGATGGAGTACCACAAAAGCCATAATTCGGACGCCACTCTTCTCGTTCATCCTAACGATCATCCTTACGATTCTGACATCATCAAGGTAGCTAGTTCTGATGACATGCGCGTAACGGAGTTCTGCTGCAAGCCTCATCCAGAAGGATTTGTAAGCCATAACATCGTTAATGCAGCGCTTTTCATCTTCAACAAGAATGTCGTTGACTTCATTCCAAAGGGCGAGAAGAGCCACATCGAGAAGCATATCTTGCCAAAATGTCTTGAGGCAGGGCTTAGTCTCTACGCTTATCGCACCCACGAATATGTGAAGGACATGGGTACTCCTGAACGATACAACGCCGTTTGTGGCGACTGGATTTCTGGTCGTGTTCGCAGCATGAACCGCGAAAATAAGACGAAGGCGGTGTTTCTTGACAGGGATGGTGTGATAAACCTTGATAACGGACTTGTATATAAGCCAGAGCAACTGGAGCTTGTTGATGGCATTGAGAAGGCTCTTGGCAAGATTCACGCTGCTGGTTATCTTGCAATAGTGATAACCAACCAATCCGTAATAGCTCGCAACCTCTGCTCTTTTGAAGAGCATGACGTGATAGAACAAACTCTAGAAACTCTCCTCGGCAAGAGGGGTGCTTACATCGACGCTCTCTATTTCTGTCCTCATCACCCGGACAGCGGTTATCCTGAGGAGATCAAGGAACTTAAGATAAAGTGCGACTGCCGCAAGCCTGCACCAGGACTATTGCTCAAGGCAGCAGAAGACTTCAATATTGACCTCGCGGAATCGTTCATGATTGGCGACCGCCAGAGTGACGTTGAGGCGGGCAAGAACGCAAAGGTAAAAGGTTCTTTCCTATGCGAAAGCAACAATGGCGAGTCGCTGATGAATATAATTGACAACATACTATAACAATGATAATAACAAAAACACCTTTCCGTATATCGTTCGCAGGCGGCGGTTCTGATCTTCCTTCCTTCTACAGAAGAGAACCTGGATCAGTACTGTCCACTTCTATAGACAAATACATGTATATCGCCATCCACCCTTTTTTCAACCAAGGCGACATACAGCTGAAATACTCAAAAACGGAAATGGTGAGCAGCATAGCTGACATCAAGCATCCTATCTTCAGGGAGATACTCTCAAAGTACAATCTTACGGGGGTTGACATCAATTCTATCGCAGACATTCCTGCCGGCACAGGTATGGGGTCTTCTAGTTCCTTCACCGTAGGCGTGCTGAATGCCGTGCGTGCATACGAAGGGAAATACTCTTCTGCAAGTAAACTCGCTGAGGAAGCTTGCGACATTGAGATGAACCGTCTCGCACAACCTATAGGCAAGCAAGACCAGTATGCAGCGGCTTTCGGTGGATTGAACTTCATAACATTCTATCCGGACGATACTGTTCGCGTGGAGAAGATTCTCATTCAGCCGGACGTAAAGGCTCAGCTTGAGAAGAACCTGATGCTGGTTTACGTAGGTGGTGAGCATTCTGCAAACGAGATTCTCCAGCAGCAAGCCAAGGCTACGACTTCAAGCGAGGACAAGTTTCTTGCGCAAAGACGCATGGTGAAGCTTGCAAATGACCTCCGAGTAGCGTTGCAAGAAAATAAGATAGACGATTTCGGCAGTTTCCTTCATGAGGGTTGGCTGCTGAAGCGTTCGCTGACAAACGGCATTTCAAACGGACTTATTGACACAATATATAATAAAGGTATGGAGTCAGGTGCTCTTGGAGGCAAACTCCTTGGTGCTGGCGGTGCAGGCTTCCTTCTCTTCTACTGCCCAGAGCAGAAGCAGCAGGAATTTAAGGAGCAGATGAATGGCTACCGTTTCCTCAACTTTGGATTTGACAACTTCGGCTCGCAAGTGATATATGTGGGCGACAAGAACTTTTAATAATGGATTATAAGAAAGATATATTAGAATACTTTGAGAAGTTGAAGAGTACCATCGACAAGATCTCTGCGGAAGATCTAAGTACGGTGATGAACATTCTCAACAAGGCACGCGACGAGAAGCGTACAGTCTATGTGTGTGGCAACGGTGGTTCGGCTGCTACAGCATCACACTACTGCTGCGACTTTAACAAGGGCATCTCGTCAGCACAAGAGAAGAAGTTTCGCTTCATCTGCCTTTCCGACAATATTCCAACAATGATGGCATACGCAAATGACTTTGACTATAACGAGGTCTTTGTAGGTCCACTCCGTAATTTCCTCCGTCCTGGCGACTACGTACTCGGCATCAGCGGCTCAGGTAACTCGGAGAATGTTGTCCGCGCTTTGCAGTATGCCAACGACAACGGCGGTACAACGATAGCCTTTACAGGATTTGACGGCGGCAGAATGAAGAAAATGGCGCACTACGGAGTGCATATTCCTATTATGGATATGCAGGTTTCGGAAGATCTCCACATGGTGCTCGACCACTGTATGATGTCAATACTATGCAAGCATGGAGAAGAAAGATAGTCTATCGGAGATGCCATTAGTTTCCGTCATCATGGCAACCTACAATGAGCCGGCGCAGTTCATAAAGCAGTCGGTGGGGAGTCTTCTTTCGCAGACCTACACAAACATAGAAATACTCATAGGCGACGACTCAACAAAGCCCGAGACAATTGAGGCTCTTGACACCCTTGCCGCTTCTGACAATAGAGTAAAGCTCATAAGGAAATCTGAAAAGATGGGCTTCGTACCAGCCTTGAACGAATGTCTCAAGTCGGCAAAAGGCGAACTTCTTGCTCGTATGGATGGCGACGATATCTCGCTTCCAGAGCGCTTCACAGTGCAAGTGGCATACGCTAAGGCACACCCAGATGTGGATGTGTTCGGTGGTTCAATGAACATAATTAACGAGAATAGCGAGATTGTCTCAGAAAGACGTTACCCAACGGAGTTCTCAAAGATGCTACGAATGTTCCTTTTCCGCTCTTGCTTCGCTCATCCAACTGTGATGATGCGCAGGAAAGTGGTTGACAACGGTTTTATTTATAATCCGGAATACAAGCGTGCGGAAGATGTTGACTTCTTCTTCCGACTTCTAAAGGCAGGCTTCCGTTTCGGAAATACGGAGGAAAAGGTGCTTAACTACCGCACGGTGGGCGACCTTGGAGCGAAGCGTCCTCACGCACAATGGGAGTACAATTTCAAGGCACGCAGTACAAATTTCATCTGGAAGCGTCCGCTGTTCAGTCTTGTATCGTTGGCTGTCAGCGCAATATATCTTATAGTTCCACCGTCAATTGTATCAAGGTTCTACAAAAGAGAAAACAGCAAAGCAAAGAAAACAGCTGATGCCAACTAAATATAAAGGTAGTGATAGGAAAATGTAGGGCGAGGATTTCTTGTATATTATTGTTTCTGAGAAGAAAATCCCGCCTTTATTCCTTTGCAGATGTTCTTTATATACTCCATTCGTGGTGCCTTAAAAAGCGGATAATAGAACATTTTAATTAAATATTTCATGCCATTGTATGTTTTCCACTTCGTTGGAACATAGTCTCTACGGCAAAGCCACATGTAGTTGCGGTACATATAGTACATACGATATGGTGGAGTGATGGATATTGAGCGTAACCCGGCCTTCTTTGTGCCCAAGCCGAGTGAATGCTTTATCTTGATGTTTTCATTGACAAAACTGTCGGCATTGATGACTTTCTTGGCACGCCAACAGATTTCGCTGTCCACTCCATCGATGAAAAGTGCTTCTTCAAGCAAGCCAATTTCTTTGAAAAGAGAGGCTGGATAGATGGAACCTGAACTCATGGTCTGCGTAACTTCTGCTATATGATTAAACTCACCGTTGAGATTTCTTATGTAATTTGCTACGTATGGATATGGCTCGCCAGTAGTAGCGTCAACGGCTTGCACACCGATGCATGCTACTGTTCTCCCTGATTCACGGAGTTTCTTGAAAGTTTCCAATTGCTCTGCTACCATTCCTTTCGGCAAGATGCTGTCCTGATCGCTGCAAAGGATATAGTCTGCACCAGCTTCCAAGGCTGCTTTTATGCCCACATTCTGCGCAGCAGCAATGCCAGCATTACGTCCAAGTGCTGTATATTCAACGTTGGCATCCTGAGGTTTGTAGTTCATGGGGATAGGAGTGTTGTCCACCAAATGGACTTTGTCCACCTGGCTTTTCACGGATGTCAACACCCTGCAGAGTTCTTCTTCCGTTGATTTGTATAATACTATGACTGCATAAATCATCTTTTGCGTAATTGGGAATGTGTAGTTGAATGTTACGTGTTTTTGCGTTTAGTCTTTATTTTTAAATCCCGCCTTCAGTCCACGGCAGATGTTGTACCATCGCTTGATGCCAGCCTTAGGCACGAACGGAAAGTATATCAGTCGGGCGAAAGTCTTTATGAGGTTGGCAATTTTGAATTGTCGTGGTGCATGTTTCATTCGGCAAAGCCAAAGAAGATTGCGGGTCTGGTAGAAATATCTAATAGGAGAGGAAAGAATTATCTTGTAGCCAAAGATGTTTATTTCGTTCTGGCCTACAGTATGGACAATGTTCACATTAGGCGTAATGCCCACTTCATAGCCCTTGCTAATTGCACGCCAACACCATTCAAAGTCAACAAAGTCTATGAACAGCTTTGGAAGATTCATGCCAACATGCTTCAAAACAGTTTTTGATACGATACTTCCTGAAGAGATTATCTCTCGTCGTGGTGTGAAATCTTTATCGGAAGTGTTATCCTTATGCACAACAGACCTGTATGCTTCGCCACTCATCTCGTCAATAACCGTAGGTCCTAGCATGGCGAGTTTCGGACGAGATGCTGATAAGCGCAGATATTCGTGTTGCATCTTGGATGGAAAATCTTCCTTTACTTTACTGTCTTGATCCAGAAAAAGGACGTGCTCCGTTTCGGGGAAATGCTCAAATATGTAGCGAATGCCAATGTTTTGAGCTTCGGCAATGCCCAAATTTTTTCCATTATGTATATAATGAAGAGGGCGTTTGGTGGCAGGTAAAGGCATAGCAGAGTTGTCCACAGCAACAAGTTGGGTGAAGATTTCTGCCAATCTGGTGACATTCTCACGCTGTCCTGGTGTGGGATTGTAGAGTACTACTATGATTCCTATTTCCTGCATTTATAAGGTGATAAAAGGTTAATGGCTTATGAGTTATGGATGTGTTATCGCACGACAAACCGAATCTTGTTCTGACAGATAATCAATGAGATGAGTACATATTGGATGAACATTGTCATTGATAGGAAAATGTTTTCTTGGTAGAACTGTAAGACGAGTGCGTAAACCATGAAGTATGAATATACTACCTTGGCAAAGTAACTGCCATTGCGAGCCTTACTATAGACAAAACCTGTCATGACGCCATAAAATAGGGCGAAGAATGCAACGCCGTTATAGCCGAAATCTCTGAAGAAAGGCTGGAAGATAGTATAAACGTTTGTGGAGATTGGTACAAAGACAAATTCCTGAAGTTTCTCGTTCACCACGATTCCTGGCACACCCATACTATCAAGGAAACGATAAACAACCTCAAAAGTATGGGCACCTGTTTGGGCAACCAATTCTTCGGATACGGTCTCGAAGGCAACACACGGTGACAGTATGTACATCGCAACGAAACCGAATATGTTTGAAGCATCACTATCTTCTGCACTTTCTCCTTCACGCAGGAAATTGAAAAGGAAAAAGAAGGCAAATAGTGAGATGAGCGTTAACATGATTGTCCGCACCTTCAAGACTTGCTTCTCAAAGAGAATATAGAGCGTTGCGATGGCAAGGAAGAAGATGGCACCCTTCTCCATAATGGCTATCGCAGAGAGAATATTTGTAAATGCAAGTACAAGAACCTGCCAAAGCGGCACGCGAGGATGATACCACAAGGCTACTACAAATAGTACCTCATTGATGACGTAGGTGTATTTCAGGAAACCGTTGTCTTCTCCACCCTCATTAGCAAGCATACGTATATTGGAAAGCATATCCTCAGAAGCAAACATTGACACTACTTGATAAACCTTGTACATCAGCAAAGGCGTGCAAACAACGGTGAAAACTAAGAAAAGACTGAAGAAGAACTTATTGAAATTCGCGTTGCGATTCACATTATCCTTTCTCAGCACAATGCAACCATCGGCAAAGCAGTTGTATGTCAGTACAGAAGCAATGCAGTAGATAGGCAACCATATTGCAAGAGAATTATAGAACTGCGTTTTTAGCGGATTAAGGAATTCTGGGTCGCGAAACTGCATAAAAAACAAGATTGCGCTCCATACGATAATGGTAATACACCATGGTGAGGACATTGATCCCCATAAGACACGGTGGCGAGCAACAATGTTTTTACTTCCTGCGATTATCCAAATGGCGATAATTGTGAATATGAAAAGGAAAGCAAAGAAGGTGGTTATTGGAGTAGGTTGATACTTTTCATAAGGCACAGTGGCATTCTTGACAATCGTAAAAGTGGGTACACCTCGGCGAATTAGGAACTCAGAACGCATGGCCTGTATAGTAAGGTCGTTGTATTCTGCCCAAAGATTGTCCTTCCTTTTCTGAAGATCTTGCAGTTCCGAACGCACTTCTTCCAACTCAATATCAAGGTTAGTGTCTGCTAGTGAGTCATATTTCGCGACACTTTCCTTGTATTCCTTGTATTTTTCAGAGCGGAGATCTTGCAATTCTCTCAGTGTTTCACTGTGCTGATCCACCCATATTTCCTGTAATTTTGCATCCAAGTGAACTCTGATACTGTCCACCATTGCCGCTGCAACTTCAGCATCGTTGTCAAGAAAACTTATGGAAATGGTGTAGTATTTCGCCTTAACTTTGAAGAATATGCTTTTGTCAAGATGTTGAAGAACATATGTTGTGTCTTTCGGTTCTTCATCTTCAAACCAATTCTTCCATTTAGGTTCCTTATGGTGTCTTATAATGTGGTCATAATACGACATCTTGTATTTCTCAACGCGTACATTCAATAGATCGCGATGGAATGATTCTGATTCAAGGAATTGCGTGTAGGTGTCGGCATCGTTTGTGGTGCCTACATTCAGCGGTTGCATTCGCTTTATTGCAGCGTAAACGTGAGACAAGCCGACAGCAAGATCCATGTTTTCTTTATGTTCATCGGATATTTCCAACTCTGCCACATAATTGTCAGGCTGCATGTCAGTTATGACATGGGCAAAACCAACAGATAGGAGGAGTGCTACAAGAAAAAGCCACCACTTATTCTTGCATTCTTTTAGGAAGTTCGTATATGTTGGTTGAGATTTCATTTAGGGGAGAGTTGAAATTATTTGAGTAGGAATCCGCTTGCTGTTCGGTTTAAAATCTTTGTTAATTGGATCTTGTTTGCTATCAATCCTGGCAGATTGATAGCAATCATTACTATTATTACGGAATAGATGCTATGGTTTATCTGTATGATAATGTACGATAATGGTATGAAAAATATAGCGGCGGCAAGCGTGCAACAGAGTTGAAGGGCAAGTATTCCCATACCGTTTAGGAAGTAGGAGTAGCTCAAGCTCCATACCAATTCAAGCATATATATGCCTGTTAGCACTGTGAGTTGCCACGAGATTTCTATGGTCTTGCCCATCCAAATACCATAAACCCATGGAGATACTGCTATCATCAGTATGATTGCAGCAGCCATTATCGATAATATCAATGAAATCTTTCGTGTAGAACTGCGTATCCAATTATAGTCACCGCGTTCATAAGCGTCTGTTGTCGCACTCCAGAACGGTGTTGATATAAGACCGAAAATCATCATTATAACGGAAAAATATCTGTACGCTACATGAAAAGGAGTGACCTCTTCAGGACCTAGGAATTTCGATATAACAAGATTAGTTGACATGAACAATACTACGGCGGATATCTGAAGTACGAAGAACTTCATACCCATGCCAAAGAGGGATTTCGCTGTTCTTACGTCAAAGCATCCTATTGCAGGTCTCATATTCTTATATTTCCAGAAGAATGTATATGGATAGGCAAGTACAAAGCAGACGAGCGGAGAAGCCGTATTAATAACAGCTATCGCAAGAATACTATGGAATCCAAGATAGTAGCTGGTATATGTGAGTGCGAGAGTGAGCGTTGCTCCCAATGTGACGATTAGATTGCTTACCGCTGGATATTGCAAGCCCATATAAAAGTTGCCAATGAACTTGAAAATGAATGTGGAGCAAACGAGTAGGAGTGCTATTGATATTGTGCCATAAAGGTCAGGGACGGCATTCTTGTCAACATTCAGGAAAGTATATATGTCGCTGAAATTGACAATAGTAAGAAGTAGGAGGCATATCGGCACTATTATCAGGATTAGCATGAAGAATGTGTTTGATACCACTTTCTTGGCTTCCTTGTAATCATTTTTTGCTAAAGCCGTTGCCAACTTGTTCTGAAGTCCGCGACCGAGTCCGATATCCATTTGGTCTATCCATATCAGCATTGAACTGATAGTTAGCCAAACTCCGTTCGTGTAATCGCCAAGGCATTTCAATGTTATTGGCACAAGAAGTAGCATGACCAATGCAGACCACCCTTTGATAAGGAATGAGAAAAGGATGTTTTTCCTTATCAAAACAGTACGAGAATCAATGTTTTTTGTACTCATCTGCATTATTCAGCGTTGCTCTCATGAATAAGAATCTCACTACCATGACGCATGAACATGCCTATGTTGTGGAGAATGAAGCCTATGAAAACGAATAAGGCAACCACCAGAATCTTAGGCTTGTTGCTGTGTTTTGCAGGGGCTGAGGCATTTTGTACGATTGTGTATATTGGGGTACGCTCTATGACTTTGGCTTGTGCCATCTGAAGCTGTTCTACCAACTGCGTGTAAATGTTGTATTTAAGTTGCATGTCATTCTCCATTTCCTCCATTTCGGATTGTATCTCCTGAAGGACGGCTTCCTGGTTTGCATCGCAGAAGGCTGCATACTTCTTGCGGGCTTCTGTATAGTCTGCCCTTGCTTCGTCATGAAGTGTTTTTATATAATCGCGGTCGCGGATGGCTTTCTTTGTACGGTAGTCAGTGATGAATGCCTGAAGACGATTCTTTAATGTGTCGGCGATAGATGCTGCAATGACTGGGTCTTGGTCTGTAACCTCTATAGTTATTACTGAGGTTTTCTTGTCAACGGAGCAGTCTATATTGCTTGAGATATTTTTTGCTACCTTATCCTCTTCTTTTGTTAGGAAGAAAGGGTCTGGACCTTCATTGTCCCCATATTTGCTTTGGGGCTTTCCTGCGTCATCTTTTAGATATTTCTTTGTAAACTCCGCCAACTTTATCTGGGGAATGTCAAGCCAAGAGAACTT
This sequence comes from Prevotella sp., assembly GCA_045597565.1. GTDB lineage: Bacteria > Bacteroidota > Bacteroidia > Bacteroidales > Bacteroidaceae > Prevotella. The sequence goes on from JAZLKJ010000017.1 coordinate 30,444, forward strand.
CTGTTTCTTCAGCATGTAAGTGTAGTAGTCGCAATTGATTTTACCGTCTCTTGACTCTACTTCTACCGGGAATAGGTTTACGATAAAATCAGTTGACTGTATTACGTCAGGGTATATTTCTGGGAAGATGGCATCTTCACTATTCATCATGTTTTTGTTCAAACCTACCAAAGAGGCCATAGACGAAAGGCTGGATGTCAAAGAATTTCCACCACTTGTTTCAGGAGCGAGCATTACACTGGATTTGTAAATCTTTGGAATGCTGAGTGCTACACCAACTCCTAATGCCCCTGACAGCAGGAACATTACCATCAAAGACCATTTTGCCTTCTTGAGTCTTCTGAAATAAGCAAACAAATCAAATGCAATATATTTATTATTCTTCATTTTCCTGTTTTTTTGTATTTTACGGAGTAATGCGGAGCTTTCACCCATCAATCATCCTTTTACCTTGTGCTCCAGGTTTGATGATGCCGGGGTAGTGCTCAAGCTTGTAGTCGGTCTTACTACCGACAATGGTTATCACATCAAAGCGGATGTTGGGGAAGAAATGACCAGTATAGCGTGCAAAGGCGAAGGCGGCTCCTATCATGTTCTTTTCTTTCTGATAGCTTACTGCCTGCAAGGCGGTGGAGATAGCCTCTGTGCGGCGTGTCTTTACCTCCACAATCACCAACGTTTGGGTGTCGTCTTCGTAGGCTACAATGTCCAAATCCTTGTGCCCATAATGCCAGTCGCGTTCTAGAATTGAGTAGCCTTTGTGGCGCAAGTATTCTTCTGCCACTTGCTCTCCCCAAGCTCCAAATTCATTGTGTGCGGCCATTGTTCCTGTTGCTTCAATAGATGATTTGTTCTACAAAATTGCAAAATATTCTGCTTTTTTGCTTCTTTTGCGATGCTGTTTGTTTGAAAAAACAAGGAAAAAGTTGATTTTTTCGTGTTTTCCTTTATTTATTGGTGAATATTTGTTAACTTTGCGCGCTAGTGTTTAAATTTGACTGCTATGTTCTCAAAAGAAACTTATACTAACCGAAGAAACGTTTTGAAGGGTCTTGTCAGTGACGGACTTCTTATATTCTTTAGCGGCAATGAATGCCCAAACAACTATCCTGCGAATGTGTTCTATCCATTTCGTCCGGATTCTTCTTTTCTCTACTACTTTGGCTTGATTCGTGACGGACTTGCCGGCGTTATTGATATCAATAGCGGCGAGGTAGCTCTCTACGGTGACGATGTTGATGTTGCAGACATCGTTTGGACTGGTCCGGTAGAGTCTCTTGCCTCACAGGCAGAGACTGTTGGTGTTTGCAAAACGGGCACCTTCCAGCAGTTCATGGATCTTGTAAAGGCTGAGCATGCCAAAGGCAGAACGATCCACTTCCTCCCTCCTTATCGTCATCAGGAAAAACTCCTCATACAAGATATGCTCGGCATTCATCACACCAAGCAGACTGAGGCAGCAAGTGTAGAACTTATCAAGGCTGTTGTCAAGATGCGTTCCATCAAGGAAGATCAGGAAATTGTCGAGATTGAGAAGGCTTGCGAGATTGGCTACAAGATGCACACAGCCGGAATGATAGCCGGAAAGCCGGGAGTAACAGAGAAGTATGTAGGTGGCATCGTGACCGGCATGGCCATTCAACATGGTTGGCAGGTTTCTTTCCCAACCATTCTTACCATGCACGGTGAGATTATGCACGGTGGTCCTCAGTTCAAGCCTATCGAGGACGGTCGTCTGCTTCTCTGCGATGCTGGTTGTGAGAACGAGGAGTTCTATTGCTCAGACCATACACGTACCTTCCCTTCAAACGGAAAATTCACCCAAAAGCAACGTGAGATTTACTCTATCGTTGAGGCCTGCCACGACTATGTCCTTGATGTTGCAAAGGCTGGCATTAATTGGAAGGAAGTCCACCTTGAGGTTTGCCGCCGCATGACTGACGGTCTAAAAGCAGTCGGTCTTATGAAGGGCAATACCGACGAGGCTGTTGCTTGTGGTGCACACGCTATGTTCATGCCTCACGGTCTTGGGCACATGATGGGTATGGACGTGCATGACATGGAGAACCTCGGTCAGCGCTATGTGGGCTATACTGATACGGTACTTCCTTCTGACCAGTTCGGATTGTGCTATCTCCGTTGCGGTCGTGAACTTGAGGAAGGTTTTGTCATGACGGACGAGCCAGGCATCTACTTCATCCCTGCTCTTATTGATGATTGGAAATCGCAGCATAAGTTTGAGGACTTCATAAATTACGACCTTCTTGATACTTACCGCGATTTTGGTGGTATTCGTATTGAGGACGACATTCTCATTACAAAAGATGGTTGCCGATTCCTTGGTGAAAGCCGTATTCCTTATCATCCAAACGATGTAGAGGAGTTTATTGCTGCCAACAGATAAAACTCTTCATTTAAATAAATTAAAACAAAATAAATAAAAACTACAATGAGAAAAATTCTAACACTTGCACTTTGTGCAACGCTTTCTGCAAATGCTTTTGCAGCAAAGCCAAAGAAGGCTACTAAGGTCAACAACGACCCAGTCTTTACTACTATCAAGTCTCACCCAATCACATCCATCAAGAACCAGAACCGTTCAGGTACTTGTTGGGATTATTCAACTCTCAGCTTCTTCGAGAGTGAAATCTTGAAGGCTACTGGCAAGACTTACGACCTCTGCGAGATGTTCGTCTGCAACAAGAACTATATGGACCGCGCTATCGTGAAGGTTCGTATGCACGGTGATGCTCAGTTCTCACAAGGTGGTGCTGCAGAAGATGTTCTCTCAACACTTAAGCTTTACGGTATCTGTCCTGAGGACGCGATGCCAGCTCCTGGTACTCTTCAGGGCGATTCTCTCGCTAACTTCAACGAGTTTTTCAACGCAATGGAGCCATACGTTGATGCTGTTGCTAAGTCTGAGGCAAAGAAGATCTCTAACCAGTGGAAGGCTGGTCTTCAGGGCATTCTCGATGCTTACCTCGGCAAATGCCCAGAGAAGTTTACTTACGAAGGCAAGGAATACACTCCAAAGTCGTTTGCTGCAAGCCTCGGCATAAACTTCAACGACTATGTTTCCATCACATCTTACACTCATCATCCATTCTATACAGCTTTCCCTGTAGAGGTTCAGGACAACTGGCGTCAGGGGTTGAGCTACAATGTTCCTATTGACGAGATGATGGCTATCATCGACAACGCTATTGAGAATGGATATACAGTTGCATGGGGTGGCGACGTTTCTGAGGAAGGCTTCACTCGCGATGGTCTTGCTATTGCTTATGATGACAATGGCATCCGCGACCTAGCTGGTAGTGATCAGGCTCGTTGGCTCAAGCTTAAGGCTGCTGAGAAGAAGAATGTGATTGACTCTCTCGGATGCAAGGCTCCAGAACTTAACCCTACTCAGGAGATGCGTCAGGAGCGTTTCGACAATTGGCAGCTTACTGACGACCATGGTATGCATCTCTTCGGACTTGCTAAGGACCAGAACGGTCGTGAGTATTACATGGTTAAGAACTCATGGGGCGAGACTGGCAAGTACAAGGGCATCTGGTACATGACAAAGTCTTTCATCAAGCTTAACACAATGGATTTCATGGTCAACAAGAATGCTATTCCTGCTGACATCCGCAAGAAGCTTGGCATCTAATAATTTTTAATTATCAATTCTCAATTTTTAATTATCAATTATTAAATGCATTACTCTTGGACATACGATATCCCTGACGAGACACGCTTGCAGGTGGCTACCGACTTGGCGGAGAAACTTAATATTTCTCCGCTGTTGGCTGACATCCTGATTAAGCGTGGCATCGATACCGAGTCCGCCGCTAAGCGTTTCTTCAAGCCGCAGCTAAACGACCTCTACAATCCTTTCTTAATGAAGGATATGGATGTTGCTGTGGATCGCTTGAACGATGCTATGGGGCGCAAGGAGCGTATTCTCGTCTATGGCGATTATGATGTCGATGGAGTGACTGCTGTTACTTTGGTTTATAAGTTTCTAAACCAATACTATTCCAATATTGACTACTACATTCCTGATCGTTATGATGAAGGCTATGGCATCAGTTCTCAGGGTATTGAATATGCCCAGGAGACTGGCGTATCGCTGATAATCGTGCTTGACTCAGGTGTGAAGGCTTTTGAGCAGATTGCTTATGCCAAAAGCCTTGGCATAGACTTCATTGTTTGCGACCATCATGAGCCGGATGAAGATCATCTTCCAGATGCAGTCGCAGTGCTCAATCCGAAACGACTTGATTGCCCTTATCCTTTCAAGGAACTTTGTGGTTGTGGCGTCGGATTCAAGTTCATGCAGGCTTTTGCCAAGAACAATATGATTCCTTTCTCAAAGCTCATTCCGCTGCTTGATCTTTGCGCTATGAGTATTGCGTCAGACCTTGTGTCTGTAACTGATGAGAATCGTATTCTTGCTTACCATGGCCTGAAGCAGATGAATAAGAATCCGAATGTCGGCATAAAAGCTATTATAGACATCTGTGGACTTACCGGTCGTGAACTTTCAATGAGCGACATCGTCTTTCGTATCGGACCGCGCATCAATGCAAGCGGACGAATGGAGAACGGACGTGAGAGTGTGGATCTTCTCGTAGAGAAAGATTTTACTCTAGCTCTTGAGATGGCAAAGAATATCAATGAGTATAACGAGCAGCGTAAGGATATTGACAAGCAGATGACCGAAGAGGCTAACATCATCATTGAACTTCTTGGTCAGGAGCAAGGACAGCGCTCCAGCATATTCCTATATGACCCAGACTGGAAGAAGGGTGTTATCGGTATTGTTGCGTCTCGCGTTACGGAGGTTTACTACAAACCGACCATCGTTCTCACTCGCGATGGTGACTATGCTGTCGGTTCTGCACGCAGTGTTACTGGCTTTGATGTTTATTCTGCCGTTAAGAGTTGTCGCGATTTGTTCGTTAATTTCGGTGGACATACATACGCTGCTGGCGTTACGCTGAAGTGGGATGACTTGCCTGAGTTTGAACGTCGGTTCCAACAATATGTTGATGAGCATATTGATGAAACCAAGATGAAGCCTACAATCGTAATAGATGGTGAACTTGATTTTCGTGATATAAATCGCAAGTTGCATAATGATTTGCGAAAGTTTGCCCCATTCGGGCCTAACAATCAAAAGCCTATTTTCTGTACGCACAATGTGATGGATTATGGGGCAAGTCGTGTGGTAGGGCGCAATCAGGATCATATTAAATTAGAATTGGTTGACTCAAAGTCGCCATACGTTATGAATGGAATAGCATTCGGACAGAGTCAGGCTGCGAAATACATTAAGTCGCGCCAGTCTTTCGACATTGCTTATACTATTGAAGATAATCTCTTCAAACATACTCCTCAGCTTCAGATTGAAGACATAAGGGTTGTAGAAGGAGATGTAGCAAAGACGGAAGAACAGAAAGTTTAAGTTCTTTCTCCTTATCTAATAAAAAACAGTAATCGGCAAGGAAGTTTGATGTTTAGTATCACTTCCTTGCCGATTTTTCTTTTTATCGGTGGTAATTTATAGAACCCACCTTTATCTTTTGCCGATTAGTTTCTTGAGTTTTCTCTTTCTTACCTTTCGGTTATTGAAGTCACGCTGTGCTTTCATGATGAGGGCTACACAAGTGTCTTCGTCAAAGCCGCGTGCCTTTGCATATTGACGTGCCACGAACTCGTATATTTCGTCGCACTCGAAGAGTCGCGCCCAGTTCTTACATCCCTTCTCCATAGACACTTCGCAGAACTTCATGCGGTTGATGTCAACAAGTTGGAAATCGTATATGCCCGTTTCTTCGTCGTGACAGAAGAGAATGTTGCCAGGAGAATAGTCTGTGTGATATATTCCCTTGTCGTGAAGCTTAGCAGTAAATTTCGCAAAGGCAGTGAGCGTTTCTTCGTTGCCTGCAAGCGGTCCGCGATAGCAGTAGCGTATTTCCTGATAGTCATCGGGAAGCTGCTCGCAAACATAATAGCTGCGAGATAGAAGTCCGCCAAGTTTCTCGGTAAGTAAGGCTATAGGTGCTGGTGTGCCAACGCCTTTCTCTTTCAGTATGAGTGCGTGTTCGTAAGAGCGAAGTGCCTTTGATTTGCGGAAGAATGTATAGACAATACGATTGAAGAAACTTGGAATATGGAAACTTTTGATATTGTACATTCTTCCTTTGTGTGCAACTTTGCGAAGAATATTTCGGTTCTTTTTTGCTTGCACAATCTCACCATGAAGGTCAAATGTAGCGGGGATGTGTTCTATCCACGATCGCTCTTCTAGGTATTCGTCTGAAATTCTTACTGTGAACATCTGTGTTATTTTCTGTATTCAAGATAACTTTTCTCCGTATCATACATTCTCTCGCCATGCATAGACGGTGCTTTTACCGGAGTCATATAGTCTGGTCCATAAGAGCCGATAAGAACATCCTTATAGCCGGCTGGAGCTGGCAGTTGCATTCCCTCAAAGTCAAGATAGACGGTGTCGCTATAGGCTTCTTTTGGAAAAACAAAACGACGGAGAGTGTAACGGAAAGAGAGTGTAGCCAAATGTGATGATTTTTCTATTGAAACGCTACGGAATAAGTCTTCAAACCATCGGAAAGCAGTTTGGTAGGGTAGGAGGAAGTATAACCCTTTTGAGAAGATGGAAAGTATCTTCTTGCCATTTTTTCTTTGCTCTGAAACTGGTGTAAAACTTGCACGAATGGTCTTCTTAAGAACCATCGTTGCTGTTCGTTGTAGGAACTGCGAAACCTTAGACTTTGGTACAGCATCAAGGATGAAGATGTCAACAGGAATGCCACAGTTGAACGCTTTCTTCTCGTCTCCCTTGCCAAGAGTTGCTGTCATGCTGTTTCTTACCTGTGCGTGGCCTGTGATGTAGCCTTTGTCTGTGAATGTTGTCTGGAAGAAGTAGGGATGAGTGAACTCCTGAGAGGCAACAGCACATAGCTTATCATAGTCAGCACGCGGCATGATAAGGTCAATGTCGTCGTCCCATGGGATGAATCCTTTGTGGCGAACTGCGCCAAGGAGAGTGCCGCCATCAAGCCAGCATCTGAGGTTGTGTTTCTTACAAACTTCAAATATCTTAAGCATGATGTCAATCTCTACCTGCCACACCTTCTTCATCTCTGCGCTGATGGTATAGCCGTCGCGTGTTTCTTCTTGTAGATTAAACAACATATTGGAATTTACGGATTTTACAGAATTACGGATTTTGCATTCGTCCTACGTAATAATCTTCTATCTTTAGTTCCGAGAAGGCTGCTTCAAGTGCTTTCTTGAAATGATAGCCTTCGTTGAGTTTCTTCGCCATCAGTTCGGCGTTTCTCTTCAGCTCTGCATATTCTTCTGGGCTGATAGACGCAATCTTCTCTGGCAATTCGCGGAGGGTACTGACTGTTATTCCAATCTTTTCCTTCTCAATAAAAGGCGCCATGGCTGCTTCTTTCCAAAGAATAACAGGCAGTCCGGCACGAAGATAGAATGAGGTCTTGTGAGGATTGTTTATGCGAAGATATTCGCCCCAGTTGCCTGTGCAACCATCAACGGAATCACCGTCCCAGACAAGTCCCCAGTCGCCTTTGACGGAAGCAATGAACTCATCGGAAGGCATGAAACCTTCATACTTCACCTTTGTCCATTTAGCAGCTTCCTTTTCGTCAAGTCCTCTGCCGTAAACCTTCATTGACAGATTTCCGAGAATGCTGTCCATCTCATAGAGGTAGGCATTCTTTCGCATTCCCAATCCACCGGCATAAATGATTACAGGATTAAAATTGCACAAAGGGGTCTGACCCTTTTGTGCAATTTTTGCTTCATTGGGGCTGATATAATCGAAAATCTCAAGATTGCCTATCTTTACTTTGCAACCATGCTCCAAAAGCCAATCGGTCATTGACTGATTGTGGGATATGATATAATCTGTGCGTGAAAGACGATCAATTTCCTGCTCTGCTGTCAGCTTATGACGACGGAAAGTGCCGAGATCATGAATGAGTGTGATGGTCTTTGCTCCTTTCATGAGAGCTATGCGACAAAGTAGGGAGTAGTACTTCTTGAATGGATATTGTATTAGAAGAACATCGCCTTTATGAAGAGCGAATGGCAGTTTGCCTACTGCAAACAGCTTGGCAAAAAAGCGCGCAACCTTACCGTCCTTGTTATCAAGAACGGCAAGGTTGCGGAAACCCATATCGGCCATGAACTGGTCGATATCTTGCTTTGCCTTATTGTTTGTTGAAATCTTTAAGAAAGTATTCAAAACGATTCGAAATTACATGCGCTCTGGAACCTCAATGCCGAGAAGAGCCATTGCGTTCTTGATAGTCTTAGCTACGTTCTTCACGAGGAAGAGACGGAGAAGTTTTATCTGCTCGTCTGCCTCACCAAGGATTGTGTAGTCGTGATAGTACTGATTGAACTCCTTTGTAAGCTCGTAGCAGTAGTTTGCAATGCCGCTTGGAGAGTAGTCCTTGCCAGCCTGAGCAACGGCTGCACCGTAGTCGTTGAGTTTCTGGATAAGTTCAATTTCCTTCTGGCATGGCGCAACAGCAGATATGTTCTTTGGAATAGCAATGTTCTGTGCCTCTGCCTTGCGGAGAATAGAGCGGATACGAGCATAGGTATATTGGATGAACGGACCTGTATTGCCGTTGAAGTCGATGGATTCCTCTGGATTGAAGAGCATGTTCTTGCGTGCGTCAACCTTGAGGATGAAGTACTTCAAGGCACCCATACCAACGATGCGTGCAATCTCACGACGCTCTTCTTCCGACATGTCAGCAAACTTGCCAAGCTCTGCAGAAGTCTGGTAAGCATCTTCTATCATTGCAGCTACAAGGTCGTCAGCATCAACAACAGTTCCCTCGCGAGACTTCATCTTGCCGTTAGGGAGTTCCACCATACCGTAAGAGAAATGTACGAGTTCCTTACCCCACTTGAAGCCGAGGCGGTCAAGAAGGATTGAGAGTACCTGGAAGTGGTAGTTCTGCTCGTTGCCCACAACGTATATCATCTTGTCGATAGGGAAGTCCTGGAAGCGCATTTCTGCGGTACCGATGTCCTGAGTCATATAGACGGAAGTGCCGTCTGAACGGAGAAGGAGCTTCTGGTCGAGACCTTCGTTTGTGAGGTCAGCCCAGACGGAGTTGTCCTCATGACGCTCGAAGAGCCCCTTTGCAAGACCTTCCTCAACCTTAGCCTTACCCTTGAGATAAGTCTGAGATTCGTAGTAAATCTTGTCGAATCCTACGCCGAGAGCCTTGTAAGTTTCGTCGAAGCCTGCATAAACCCAGTTGTTCATCTTCTCCCAAAGAGCGCGAACCTCAGCATCGTTGTTCTCCCACTTCACGAGCATTTCGCGGCATTCCTTCATCAGCGGAGACTCAGCTTCAGCCTTTGCCTTCTTCTCGTCGTCAGAGAGAGAAGCATCGTAGCTGTCCATGAGTTCCTTGAGTTCAGCGCGGTAGTGCTTGTCGAAGGCAACATAGAAGTCACCGATGAGGTGGTCTCCCTTCTTGCCGGCAGTCTCTGGAGTAACGCCTTCGCCCCACTTGAGCCAAGCGAGCATGGACTTACAGATATGGATACCGCGATCGTTGACGATGTTTGTCTTTACAACCTTGTTGCCGTTAGCTTCCTGAATCTTTGCAAGAGACCAGCCGAGGAGGTTGTTGCGGACATGACCGAGGTGGAGAGGCTTGTTTGTGTTAGGTGAAGAGTATTCCACCATGACGAGTGGCGACTCATCTGTAGCCTTCTGCTCACCGAAATGCTCGTCGGCATTGATGCTGTTGAGAAGGTTGAGCCAAGCATCCTCTGAGATAACGATATTAAGGAAGCCTTTCACTACATTGAAGTCAGAAACCACTGGGCAGTTAGCCTTCAGGTATTCGCCAATCTCCTGTGCAGTATCCTCAGGCTTCTTGCGTGAAGTCTTGAGCAGTGGGAAAGTGACGAGAGTGAGTGATCCTTCAAACTCCTTCTTAGTCTTTTGGAGCTGAATCATCTTTGCTGGCACCTCCGCACCGTAGAGTTCCTTAACGGCAGCGAGGGCAGCGGAAATTATTTGATTGTTCATCTTTTTTATTTACCATTTACCATTGTACATGAATTTATGCTTCTGGTGCGTAGTCTGAAGTCTGTGCGAAGATGCGGGCAAGAGTGCAGAATGCTATTGTACCAGCAGGCAACGTATAGAATGCACCTACGCAGCAAGCAAGGTAACCAACTATACTGAAGAGTCCGATGACGATAATTGCACCGAGAAGTCCCCAGAAGTTATTCGCTGTATCGTGCCATGAAGCCTTGATAGCATCAACAATACCGTAGCCGCGGTCGATGACATAATACGGTGCCATGTGAAGGCGAACACCGATGAAGATACCTGGAACGATGCAGAACATAATGCCGATACCAGCAAGGAAACCTACAACAATCTCTGCTGCGAGGAAGTTCAGGTAAGTGTTAACTGGCATTTTGAATGCGTCGAAACTAACCTTGTTGCCATCAATAGCATCGTAAGCCATTTTTGCTGTAACACAAGAGAAAATGAGACTTATTAAACTTCCGAGATAAATCATAGGAGAGCTTGCCTGTGTTGATAATTGCTTCAGTACTGCATTTATATTATCTGCGCTGATATTGTTAGCGTCTATGTTGAATTTTGGTGAAAGAATTGATGACACAACACTCTGAATGAGAATGATGGCGATGAACATGAGCCAATTCTTATTCATTAAGTTACAACCTTCGCTGATAAGTGCTGAAATGGAAAAGTTTCTTTTCATAATGATTCTGGATTTTATATCCGAAGCTAATACTTCGGACGCGGTGGCTATTTATATGAATTTCTTTTATATGAACTTCTGGAAGAAGTCGGGTAGGGGAGAGTCGAGAGAAATAAGCTGCTTTGACACGGGATGAACAAACTCTATGTGACGAGCGAGCAAAGAAATGCTGCCGTCAGGATTGCTCCGCTTTGCTCCGTACTTCAGGTCGCCTTTGATGGTTGCTCCAATGCTTGATAGTTGGCAGCGAATCTGGTGATGCCGACCTGTAAGGAGTTGTACTTCAAGGAGATCGAAGTTGTCGCCTTTCTTCAAGAGACGGTAGCGGAGAGTGGCTTTCTTTGAGTTCGGTACCTCGTGGTTGTAGGAGTAGCTCTTGTTCTGCTTTTCGTTACGGACGAGCCAGGAGGTGATTTCCTTGAAGCCTCCGCCCGGCGGAAAAGTGCCGGGAACGGTGGCTAATTTGCCCGAAGATGACTCTTCGGGAACAGTGGCATTTACGCCTTTAGCCTGTAGCTTGTAGCCTTTAGCCTCAGGCAAAGTCTGAACTATAGCCCAGTAAGTCTTGTGGACATCTCCCTTGCGGAACATTTCGTTGAGACGAGCGAGAGCCTTGCTTGTTCGTGCAAAAACGACAAGTCCCGAGACCGGTCTGTCAAGGCGATGAACTACGCCGAGAAAAACCTGTCCGGGCTTTGCATATTTCTCTTTTATATAGTCCTTTACAAGGTCAGAGAGCGGCTTATCGCCAGTCTTGTCGCCTTGGACAATCTCGCCACTTTCCTTGTAAACAACTATAATATGATTGTCTTCGTAAACGACTTTCATTTGATGATTGGACGATTTGATGATTTGACGATTAGGCGATTCTCAATCAGTAAATCAAAAAATCATTAAATCGTCAAATGACTTTACATATTCATACCACCATCAACCTGGATAACCTGACCAGTGATGTAGCTTGACATGTCTGAAGCGAGGAATACAGCGCAGTTAGCGATGTCTTCAACCTGACCTGCGCGGCGGAGTGGAATCTGCTTAGCCCATTCGTCGCGAACTTCCTGAGAGAGAGCAGCTGTCATGGCTGTCTCGATGAAACCAGGAGCGATAGCGTTAGCACGGATGCCACGTGAACCAACCTCCTGACCGATAGACTTAGCGAGTGCGATAAGACCAGCCTTAGAAGCAGCGTAGTTGCACTGACCAGCGTTACCGTGAACACCAACTACAGAAGCCATGTTGATGATAGAACCCTTGCGCTGACGCATCATGATAGGAGTACAAGCGTGGATGAAGTTGAAAGCAGACTTGAGGTTTACAGCGATAACTGCGTCCCACTGCTGCTCAGACATACGCATCATAAGACCGTCCTTAGTGATACCAGCGTTGTTTACGAGAATATCGATTGAACCGAAATCCTTGTGGATCTGCTTAACTACCTCGTCAGTCTGTGCGAAGTCTGCTGCGTTAGATGCATAGCCGATAGCCTTTACGCCGAGAGCAGCGAGCTCCTTCTCAGTAGCTTCCATGTTTTCGTCACGATTGAGGTCAGTGAAAGCGATGTTAGCGCCTTCCTGAGCAAACTTGATAGCGATAGCCTTGCCGATACCGCGTGCAGCACCTGTGATGAGTGCGTTCTTTCCTTCTAGTAATGCCATATTT
>JAZLKJ010000018.1:0-19556 GCA_045597565.1 Prevotella sp.
CCTTTCCACGGCATCATTCGCACAGAATGATACAATAGCTTACGAAGCATATGGAACGGATTCGCATGGTCGCCTGCTCTGGTTTGATCCAGTAGAACATCACGCAAGATTTGACGGCGACATAAATTCTTGGCTTATGGCTAATCTCAAATATCCTCCTACAGCAGCTGAAAGCAATATAGAAGGTAGAGTCATCGTGCAATTCATGGTAAAGGCAGACGGCACCATCGCAGATGCAAAAGTGAGGAGAGGGGTTGCACCAGAGTTGGATGCGGAAGCCCTTCGTGTAGTCAATAGCATGCCAAAATGGATTCCTGCAAATAAGGACGGAAAGGATATAGATTGCAAGTTCACGCTTCCTGTCCCGTTCAAATTGCAATAACCAAAAGATAAAGAAAAAGCCTACCCTCTATCGCAGAGAGTAGGCTTTTTCTTTCCTTCTGCTCTTGAGGCCATGGCTGTTTACATCGCGGCCATAGCGGCGGATGCAGTGAGTGCGCCCATGAGGGCGGAAAGGATTCCGATGAGGAGCTTTGTCCAATCGAACAGGATTTCTTTGCTATATAGAACTATGTAAAAATCTCACGGTATTCACGGAAGCCCCTGTTTATGGGCATTCTCAGACCGTGAATAGGCGAGAAGTGTATATAAAGTGTTCACGGTTTTGCATTTATTCACGGTAAAAACATCTACGGAACTTGACCATAATTGCGGCATTTACGCATCGTATCTGTGGCACTTATGCATGAAAAAATGCATTTTCTGAGACAAAAGTCTAAGGAATACGCGGCAAAAACCTAAGGTTTACGACTCGTGTTCTTATAGTTTATAATGTGGATTCCTTATTTTGATTGGCGAGAATATTACACAAAAACTCTTCACTCTTCATAAAAAAACGGAATATGAAGAGTGAAGAGTTTTTGAGATTTGTTGAGGAACAGGCAATTCTACAGCGCTTCGAGCATGCGCTTGATGACTACTGAGCAAGAGATTTCGCGGTTGGCTGCCTCTGGGATGACGAGTGAGTTCTCGCTTTCGATGACATCGTCTGTTACGATGAGGCCACGACGTACTGGGAGGCAGTGGAGGAACTTACCATTGTCTGTGACTGCCATGTGCTTGTCGTCAACAGTCCAGTCCATCATTGTCTTGTAGTCGTCGAGAATCTTTCCGTAGTCCTCAGGATTAGTAACGCCTGGGCAGCTCCAGTTCTTTGCATAAATGAAGTCAGCACCTTCAAATGCTTTCATCTGGTCGTACTCTACGGTAGCATCGCCCACAAACTGTGGGTCAAGCTCATAGCCCTTTGGATGAGTGATGACGAGATCAACATCAGCGGCATTCATCCACTCTGCAAAAGAGTTTGGCACTGCCTGAGGAAGAGCACGGCAGTGAGGAGCCCACGTAAGGACAACCTTCGGACGCTTCTTCTCTGCGGTTGGTTTCCAGTGCTCCTGGATAGTAATGAGGTCGGCGAATGCCTGGAGAGGGTGTACGGTAGCAGTCTCCATGGCGAAGACTGGCTTTCCGCTATACTTGATAAACTGATGCAGAACAGTCTCCGCATAGTCATATTCGCGATCAGTGAGTCCTGCGAAAGAGCGAACGCCAATCATGTCACAGTAAGAACTCATTACAGGAATAGCCTCAAGCAAGTGCTCGCTCTTGTCGCTATCCATGATTACACCGCGCTCTGTCTCAAGCTTCCATGCGCCAGCGTTTACGTCGAGAACAATTACGTTCATACCGAGATTCATGGCTGCCTTCTGGGTAGAGAGGCGCGTACGGAGCGAGTTGTTGAAGAATATCATCAGCAGAGTCTTGTTCTTGCCAAGGTGCTGATACTTGAAGCGGTCGGCTTTTATCTCCTGTGCTTCGGCGAGAGGTGCGTTGAGATCCACAAGGACTTTGCAGTTTATGAATGTTTTCATATTGGTGTAAATAATTTTATTGACATTAAGAGTATAATAGCGAAACAGGAGCTTGAATTGAATAATTCAGCTCCTGTCCTTTATGTATTGATAATGATTAGTTCAGTTTGAGAACTTCTCCAATCTGAATGTTGTAAGAAGTTGGGATGCCATTCTTGCGGCAGAGCTGCTCTACAGACATACCATTCTTTGTAGCAATGGAATAGAGAGTGTCGCCACGCTTGACAAGCCATGTATTCTGAGCAGCAGCAACTGGCTTTGCGCTAACAGTCTCTGCTGGACGTGTTGACACAGTTGCAGTCTTCTGTGTTGCTGGAGCTACTGGAGCAGCAGCCTTTGCTGGTGCTGATGTAGCGACTGGCTTCTGAGGAGCAGCGGCGGCTTTCTGTGTTGTTCCTGCCTGAGCCACATGCTCTGAGCGACGGAATACATATTTGTCGGCCTTTACATCCTGATTAGGGAAGTCGAACATGAACGCTGGGTTGATCGCGATGCCGAGGAGTCGAGTCTCAAAGTGAAGGTGAGAACCTGTAGAACGACCAGTGTTACCACCAAGACCGATAGGCTGACCAGCACGAACCTTCTGGTTTTCTACAACAAGATGCTTTGAGAGGTGACCATAAACGGTTTCAAGACCGTTGTTATGACGGATCACAACATAGTTACCATAACCGTTTGGCTCGTATTTTACGATGCGAACTTTACCATCAAAAGCAGAAACGATTGTGTCGCCAATATAAACTTTCACGTCAAGACCTTTGTGCATGCGTCCCCAACGGCGACCATAAGGAGAAGTGACCATGCGATTCTTTGTAGGCATTGCAAAGTGACGGAGATCTACTGTGTATGTTTCAGGTATTGCTTGGTTGTATTTTCCAACAGAATTGTTGCTCCATTCCTCGTAAAGGCTTGCTCCAGGAGTGCCTGCGTTCTCACGCTGGCGGAGCTTGTGAAGCATGAGAGTGTCAACGGCTTTCATCTTGACGTCAGATGGAGCGATGGCTGCCATGCGGTCTTGTGCCGAGACACTAGTTGTGGCGACTAGTGCCGTTACTACTGTTAATGCAAATTTCTTGAAATCTTTAATCTTTAATGTAAAATTCATAATTCTATATTCTTTTCATAAAGTGCAGGCTTCGTTTTCTTGTTATTATACCTGCCGGAATCCGACCCAATGGACGCGTTTATGCGCTTTCAAGCACGAATTCGGGTGCAAAGGTACACAAAAAAGCCGGAAATTGGGCATTTCCGGGCTTTTTTTTAGGTTTTTTAAGACTTTTAACGATTTATGTTAAAATGTAGGGACTTGAAATAGACTTATTTCTTAGCCTTTTTAGCAACCTTCTTCACTGCTTTCTTAGCACCTTTCTTAGCTTCTTTTTTGCAGCAGTCCTGTGCTGTAGCAGCAGTTGTTGCGTCGCAAGCCTTTGCCTCTTTACAGCAAGCTTTAGCCTCTTTGCAGTTGCCTTTCTTGTCGCAAGCTTTCTTGTCCATCTTGCATTCCTTCTGGTCTGCGCACTTGTCGCAAGCCTTCTTTTCGCTCTGTGCGTTAGCAGTGAGGGCTGATGCCATGATGATGGCAGCGAGTAATATCTTCTTCATAATTTTCATGTTTTTAGAGTTTCCGCTGCAAAATTACTCAAAAATATTTGAATAATACAAGAAATAAGTTTACTTTTGCAGAAAATTAACATTTGAACATTTTATATTAAGACAACAATTGCCGATAATTGACAGAAATTATAAAAGAATTCTTGTTTATTGTTGATAATTCTTGTTAAACTACAAAAATAAAGAGTATGAATATCGCGATTATATTGGCAGCAGGAAGTGGAACCAGACTAGGCAGCAAAACTCCGAAGCAGTTTATAGAGGTTTGTGGAAAGACGCTGATGGAATACTCTATTGCTGCTTTCGAACAGAACGAGAATATCGACGAGATAGCTGTCGTTACGAAGGAGGAATTCTTCCCGCTGGTAAACTCTTTCATTGAGAAGAACGGTTTTAAGAAAGTGCGTCGCTTGCTGAAGGGAGGCAAGGAGCGCTATGATTCCTCTCTTGCCGCCATTAACGCTTATACTAATGACGACGACAACCTTTTTCTGCACGACTGCGTGAGAGCTGGTGTGTCACAGAATATTATTAATGATTGCGCGCGTGCGTTGGAGAAACATCAGGCTGTTGAGACTGCCGTAGAACTGACAGATACGGTTGTTGCCATTGACGAAGAAGGCTGCATAAGTGATATCCCGGTGCGTGCGATGATGCGAAATGCCCAAACCCCTCAATGTTTCCGCCGTGGCATTATACGCAAGGCGTTTGAGATTGCCCTTCAAGATCCGAACTTCGTGGCTACTGACGATTGCGGCGTGGTGCATAAGTATCTGCCTGAAGTGAAGATTGCTTTGATAAACGGAGAGCAAGAGAACTTCAAGGTGACATTTGCTGACGATATAGAGCGATTTAAGCGAATTCTGGAAAAGAAAAAGGGAAATGCTTAGCATTCCCCCCAGATTTCTGATATATCCTTGCGTTTCTTTTGAGGTTTCTCGTCTGCCGGAATGCCGATAGGGATGAGCACTACGGCTTCCTCGTTTTCTGAGAGAGAGAATTCTTTATGGCAGAGAGCTGCGTCGAAGTTGCATACCCAGCAAGTGCCGAGTCCCTGTTCTGCGGCAGCCAGGCAAATATGCTCTGTGATTATGGCGGCATCAATATCGCCGTGGTATTTGCCGTCAGCAGCTCTTACCCACGCCTTGTCCTTTTGTGCCACAACGATGATCACCGCCTTTGCCGTGCGTATCCATTCTCGATTGTAAGTAGCGCATACTTTTGCCAGTCCTTCTTCAGAGGTTACCATGAGTAGTTTCCATGGCTGAAAGTTTACTGCGGAAGGTGCAAGTCTGGCACACTCCTTGATATAGTCAAGCTTATCGGCTGGTATAGCCTCATCCTTGTAAGAGCGGACACTGTATCGTGCCTCGCATAGTTCCTTGAATGTCGTCATAATATTAAGTTATAAAATGTTTTCTGCCGAAAAACTTCTACAGTTGTTGCTATAGGTCAACGTGACAGTAAATTTCTGCTTCCGAGCTGCTTATTGACTTATCGTCAAAGAGATCGTCATCAGAATCAATGAGGAGGGTATTACGCTTGGATTCGGCGATATTACCTCCACCTGGTCCACCATAAGAGAGAGACTGTGACGCTAATATGAAATCATTCCCAAATTTAAAGACTCGTGTCTTAGGTTTCCTATATATCTTTTTCATAATGTTTTCTTTTGTTGTTTTATGGAGGTGCGGTGGGGCACCGCACCTCCATAATTACTTCCGAATTACTTTACAACAACCTTTGTGCCGTTGATGATATAGATGCCCTTTGGTAATAAGAACTGCTTTGAAGCACCCTTTTCCATATTAGTGTTCGCAACGGCGGTTCCGTTTACATTATATATTGTCACTCTGGTACCGTAATTTGATTCCAAGATGACCTCTCCCTTACCAGTAAATACGGCTAAATGCTTATTTATGCAGTTGTCCTGAATGTCTGTAGGAGTCTCATCTAATGAAATTGAGAAGGACCTTGCATTAGCTGTAACACCTTCTTCTGGAGTAAAGACGAATACTGCACGGAAAGTTCCTACGGTAACATCAGCATCCCCCTGCCAGAACTTGTTGCTTGCGATGTAATAGACGTTGCTGAAGTCTGGCGAGATATCTGCCGTTGTATTGCTCTTCTTCACGTTGCCATAGAGTGCCCATGTGCCAGAGCCTTCAACACCAGTAGAGAGCTGAGCGTCAGCATTGCCAAGCTTCTTTGACTTCTTCACGGTTACCAATCCGTTGTCAGCACCTTCCTTTGTCTGTGCCACGCCGCGGAAAGTAACTGAGCCAGCACTTGTATTCTTGCGGAATACTACAGGCACCAGACCGCTTGCCTCTGCTATCTCGCTGAACACGATAGTTCCCGACTTGTTGTCGTCGCCAATCTTCGTGTCAGCAATCTCGTAGAGAGTGTAATCGGCGCAAGACTTAACCTTGAATGGCAGACATAGAGTTCCCCATGTTGATGACATGCTGCGAGTGTATGACGCTGTCTTTACGTGCATGCTTGCCTTCTGGTCGTAGGTATAGTCGCCATCAGTAAGGACGATCTCGTTGCCGTTGTAGTCAGAGTCAGCACTTCTTGGCCATACGACATTTGTGAGGTTGTTAGTTTCCTCAGTTATTTCTTGGTCGCAGATGTAAATCTTATTGCCGCTCGGGGTGAAGTTGCTCTCTGCTGCCACGTATTTGATGTTAGTAGCCTTCTCCGATTCGTGGATTCTGTAAACCTTTGTATCATCTGTTACTGTACCTTCGATAGTAGCCGACTCTGTAGCCTCACAGATGTCGCAATATGGATGACCATCCTTGGCGGTGTAGCTGTGGATTGTCTTTTCCTCTGTATTTACATAGTCGCACTTGTCGCACTTAGGAGAGTGAGTTCCGTCGCCGTTGTCAGCATACTGGCTGCTTGTGTATGTGTGCTCGCAAGCACCCTCTGCAAGTACAGCAAACTTCTTGTCAAGGTAAGCGAAACGAGCTGTGATGTAAGCGTTAGTAGCTGCAAGAGCTGCTTCGTATGAGGCGTAGCTGCCGAGGCTTGTACTCCACTTCTGAGCATTCAATGCCTGAGACTCAGCGATAGAACCTGAGAGTGTTGTGATAGTCTGAGACAATGATGAAGGAAGTGTCGATGAGATCTCCTCCCACTTTGTCTTTACGGCAGTCTTGAACCAAGGCTGTGTCCAAAGATAGGTAATGAGATTGTTCATCATCGGATAAGCTGACCATGAGATCATCAAACCATTGTGAGTAGCATCAATATCTATGTCCGTTGTATTGTCTGGAGCAGTAACTTCACCAGTATTGCCGAAGCCCTTCTCATTATCCCAGAGTGGACCGAAATGGAGCTTCTGGTCTGTAGTACTTGTCACGCTGCGGTAGGCCTCTACAGAAGAGAAGCCTTTGTAGATGCCGAGAATCTCCTGAGCGATGTACCATGATACAAACTGGTCTTGGTCAACGTTTTCTGCGAAGTTGATGTAGTTGCCGCTTGCGTCTGTTGCGAATACCGTAGTGAAGTATTCAGACATCGTTGACTTCAGGGCAGCAAGACCTGTTTCGTCACTCGCAGCGTGATAATCATCTGGGTCAGGATTCTTGATGATGATGTTAGGCATTGTTGTGCTGCCAGCAATGTAGTCTGTTGTTGCAGGATTGTCCTCAGCGAGTTCACCGTTATCATTAAAGCGGACGTGCCAGTCGTAAGTGTTATCACCATCAGCTATAAGCGAACGACCAAGCTCTGCCTTCACACGGTCAGTAAGCTGATAGGTACCCATATAAGTGTTGTTCACATAGAGATCCACGAACTGACAACCAGGAGTGTAAGGCATACCTACGGCATCACCGATAACCTTTGCCAACGCATTATTGAGCATTGTTGGGTCGTCATCGTTGGCAAGGAGTACCCACTGCTTGAACGAACCAGAGTCCATCATCTGTGTCTTCTTCTCAAACTTCAAACGATATGAATCCTTGCCGCCTGAGTCAGAACCTTGATACTGAATAGATACGCTCTTAGACTTCCATGAAGTGCTATAGAGTGTATTTGCTGAATCATAGATGTCAAGTGTAGCTGTTCCCCATGAATCTCCTACAGCAGCATTGGTGTCGATATAAATGGTAGGGATGTTCTCTGTGAGCTGCTTGCGAGTGCCTCGCTCGTTGAATGGGTCTTCATCAGATGGATTGTCATCATTGCCATCGTCAACACCATGGTTAGTGACAGTTAACTTTATGCCGGCATCGTCGTTACATCCAATATATATTGATCCTTTTTTTGCGAGTTCAAGGTTTTCGCCTTCAAGTACATATGTAATGCCTGATTTGTTAGCATCTGTAAAATCTGACTTGTAAATTTTTCCACTTTCATTGTTGCTCTTGCTTATACATGCATATGCTGCACCTGTAACTCTTATTGTTGCAGATGTTGCTTTGCTGTTGAAGAGGGATGATGGGATTTGTTTGTAATCCCAATCTCCGAATGCAATACCAGAATTAACTTCTTCTTCGAAGGTTGGTTCTTTGTTTGTTTCTCCACCTTCAGTTCCAGAATTTTCTTCCTCTTCAGTAAGATTATCTATTTGTTCTTTGAGTTCTGCGTACTGGTCGTCAATTTGCTTCTCGATGAGAGGTAAGTGTTCTGCAATGAATTCTTTCAAGAAAGTGACAGAAGCTTCGTATGATTCGTAGTTGCCACTGCTACTCATACCTTTCATACGAACAGGCCATCTCTGGTAATTCAGAGCTTGTGTCTCTTGGAGAGAGTTTGCAATATTATCAATATATGTATTCAGCGTTGTTATTACGTTGTTATCTGTAAGGGCATGCCATTTCTCATGAACCTTCTTGATAAACAAAGGGTCTTCAAAGAATGCCTTTATATACCAACGGAAATTTCCATTTGGGATATTCTCAACAAGTTTTCCTGGCTCAGAACCTTCAAAGTGTCCATAAGCCAAGTCCATATCCCATAATGGTCCGAAATGGAGTTTTGTATCAGGGCCTGCAACATCACGGAACATTTTAACCGTCATGAAACCATCGTAGTTGGCTGTGAAGTTTGTTCCGACATAGAATGCTACTAAAGACTCTATGTCAGTATATGAACGCCACTCTGTTCTTGAAGTGGCATAATCAGCAGTAATAGCCATGCTCTTTGTATTCCAGGCATTATACCAATCTATAACGTCTGCCTTAAGTTGTGTTTCTTCCGCACTGCCAGCCACTGGCTCTGGGTTCTTGATGGACATAGTCATGTCACCACCTATAACCTTTGGCTCCTCTGCCATATTAGGCTGACCATTTGACTCAATGTACCAACCTGTATCTTCGTCAACATCTATACGATGAGAGCCAACCTCGACATGGTCTGTAACTTGGTATGTACCACGGTAATCTCCATTAATAACAAGGTCAACGAACTTGTAACCAGGACAGAACTCCATACCAACGAGCTGACCAATATGATAGTTCAATGCGTTACGAATCATAGAACCGTCATAGTAGTTAGCAAGCAATGCCCAGTTACGTTTTGCGTAACCATTGCCGAGAAGGTCACGCTTGTGTGTTCCGTTCTCGTCTTTTATGAATTTAAGGCGGTACGGTCTCTTGGCTACTTGAGAAGTAGAGTTACCACGAACCTTAATGTCCAATTCGTCTGTGAAGGATTCTAGATGTTGTGGTGAAGTAGGATCACTATTATCTACTACTTGAATTGTCGCTCTATGGTATTCGGCTGTGTTGGTGCCTCTATCTTTCGTTAAGTCTGTGTCGATATTTGTGACATCAGGGATAGTCAGATATATTGTTGGCACGTTGGTAAGCTGGTCGTGATCTGCAATCTTCTGTTCAAGTGTCTTGGTTGAAGGAGTTGTACCAGTGCCAGTACCTGTGCCAGTGCCAGTACCAGTACCTGCATTAGGGACTATGCCACTTGCTTCGCTCATGTCATTAGCTGCACCATCGGCTGTACTATAATTTGTTACAATAACATTGACGGTGCGGACCGTGCTGTAATCTACAGATACTCCTGCTCCAGAAGCCATTTCTGATATAATATTGCTTTCTGTAACAATAATCGTCTGATATCTACCTGAGAAATTGGTTAAATAGAAGAATCTTTTGTTTGCATCTTGCGGAGTATATCGATTGTATGCACAATAAGCATGACTAACAGTTTCTTCTCCAAAGTCTATGAATATTTTTACACTTTTTGCCGAACTGTTAAAATTTCTACAATCAATATTGAAGTATCCATCTGTGTAGCTTAAGGAGATGTTCTTTCCAATTTCCGCACTCTGCGCCCACGCCGTAGTGCCGAATACCACGCCGAGGATAAGACATGTGAATAATCGTAGTATAGATTGTTTCATGATAGTTACGTTTTTGGGTCTAAAGTTTTTAAAAGTTATATTCATCTTTGTTATTAAGTTTTGTTGTGTAAGGAAAGGCAGTAACTGTAGTCTCTCAAACTGGTAGGGGTAGTTATTGTATCTTCCTAGTTTAGCTAATTAAGATGGTGCAAAGTTATACTTTTTTTTGCTTTTGCGCAAGAAAACAAGGTTATATTTTCCCAAAACACATTCTTTTATGCCTTTTTGCAAAATCTCACTCAGTATTGATTCCGTAATATACATATATAAATAAGGAGAAGACGCAACTACGCCTTCTCCATAATTCTCAAGAAACACAATGAGGTTACTTACCACCGAAGAGACCGCCGAGCAACTGCTGAGCCTTGCCCATAATCTCTTCGCCTATGCTTTCCTGCTTACCGTCGCCATCAAGGTCGCCAATAGAACCGCCTGTAAACTTCGCGATGAGGTCCTCTGCGCCCTTAGGAATTTCCACTCCCTTGAGATGTTCTGTTAAGTTACCGAGATCAGAAGGCGACTTGATTTTTGAGAGGTCCACCTTATCGCCAAGCTGTCCCTGAAGCTGGCCAAGAATCTGAGTTAAATCCATAATATTTTCAATTTAAGGTTAAAGAATAGTTTTAGAGGTTAGATTTTGTTTGGCAAAAATACGATTATTTCTTAAACTTTCAAAACTTTTCGGAAAAAACTTTCGTTTTTGTTTTGAAGTTTACCTTTTTATTGTTAATTTTGCACCGATAAATTTAATATTAGCACTCCAATGGACGACTATTACGCGGAAAACTTTACTGTTTAAGCGTGAGGCAGAAGGCTAATTCTCTGGCTTTGCTTCACGTTGTATTGTACCAGAAGATGGTACATGGTAAATGGTAAATTGTACATGAATCAAAGCTTATGAGAACTTACTGGAACTACAAGGATGGTCTGCGTACCATCCCTGAATGGGAGCCTAACTGCTGGGTTCAGATGACGTGTCCTACCGACGAGGACCGTGAGTTTGTTGAGCAAAAGTTCAACATCCCTGACTATTTCATCACCGACATTTCGGATACTGACGAGCGTGCCCGCTACGAATACGACGACGGATGGATGCTTATCATCCTACGTATTCCTTTTGTCCGCGAGGTTCGTTCGCGTACTCCATACACCACTATCCCTCTCGGTATCATCCACAAGCGCGATGTAACTATAACTGTTTGTTTCCATGAGACAAACATGCTCATCGACTTTGTAAGCTATCAGCAGAAGCGCGGTGTCGGCTTTACCGACTTCGTGGATATGACTTTCCGCATTTTCCTCAGCAGTGCGGTATGGTATCTTAAGCGACTGAAGCAGATAAGCACTCTCATTGATCAGGCTAAGCGCAATCTGGACAAAAACGTGAACAACGCATCGCTCATCGGACTTTCACGTCTCCAAGACTCTCTCACATACTTTGCAACTTCCATCCGTGGCAACGAGAACCTGCTGGCAAAGCTGAAGTTCAAGCTCCAGATAGACGAACTTGATGCCGACCTCATCGAGGACGTCACCATTGAGATGTCGCAGGCAAAGGAAACGACGCAGATTTACTCAAACATCCTTGAGAGTACGATGGATACATATTCAAGCATCATCAACAATAACATGAACACCGTGATGCGTACGCTGACATCGGTTTCCATCATACTCATGCTTCCGACATTCATTGCCTCTCTCTTCGGTATGAACCTCGTAAACGGAATGGAAGAATCGCCATGGGGGTTCCCTATAGCGTTGGTGATTTCTGTCATTGTTTCTTTCGGCACAATATGGGTGTTCAAGCAAAAGAGATTGATTTAATATAAAGTGAGAAGTGAGAAATGAAAAGTGAAAAATGCTGCGCTTGAAAGAACAGCGCGTTAGCATTTTTCACTTTTCATTTTTTATTTATTGTTTTCTCTTCTTAGAAGAACCATGTAGCTGAAATCTGCCATGCATTGTTCTTGAGATCTTTCCAGGAGTTCTTCACCTTATTGTCATAGTTCTCCTGGTTGAAGTCCTTTACGGAATTACCCATCACAACGTTGTAGTTGGCAGCAACCTCCACTTTTCCAAGAAGAGTAATTCCGGCACCAATATTCACGGAATATTCGGTATCCTTAATTGCTGCCGAAAATTTCTCACCAGCATTGTTCCACTCTACTTTATCGCTTCCCATATTGAAGCTGACTTGCGGTCCTGCCTTCAGGAACGCCTCAACAGTCTCGCCATAGCCCAAACCAAGACGAGCATTGACAGGAATGGAAACAGACTTGCGCGTAATGTCGGGAGAAGTGGCTGACGAAGATACATGGCTTGTAACAATCGCAAGCTTTGCGTTACGTTGCTCATAGACAGCCGAAGCATCAAAGCCTAAATGGGCAATGCCCAGGTCGCAGATATTCCCCCTTATCATAGGACCAATGAAGAAACCCACTCTGTTGTCAGCCTTGAAGACCTCAGAGTCAATACTCATCTTGGACACGTCAAAGCCGGCTTTTATACCAAGTCTTGCCTGCGCAGATGCAGTAAGAGAGATAGCTATCAATGAAACTATTGCAAATATCTTTTTCATATGGTTGGAATCTTAATGTCTCTGACGACGTACGGTAACTGTTGAGCCTGAAGCTTTTGCTGTCTTTGGCTTTGCAGTGCTCTGGCTCTTAGTAGAACTACTTGAAGAACTGCTAGCTCGCTTATTCTTCTTAACCTCCTTCTTAGCCTTCTTGTCAGAGGCCTGAACGCTAGCAATGGAGTCAAGTGAGTCCTTCTTTGCTTGGTCTCCGAAAACAGTCTTCTCAAAAGCGGCAATCTCGTTCTCTATGCGCTCCTGCTCTTTCTTGATATCTTCAGTGGTCTTACAGTACTCACTGATCTTTCTGCCTTGCATATTGACTGTCTTGTAGATAGTGCCTTTATAGACGTTCTTTGTAAAGAAATCGTCCATGCTCATGACAGCAGCATTATTCAGATTGCTGGTCATGACGGTCTGCTTTGAGAGGAATGGAGCAAGTTCATCATATTTCACCCAAAAGAGCGGATAGCTAAGAGTGGTTGCCTTTCCCCAGTCATCGTCGTCTTCCTTCTCAAGGATTGGACAGAGAGCGAGAACCTGAGTATGGAAAGTGGCAGACTTCTGGTCGTAGTATGAAGATTCCTTAATATAGTACTTCTTAACGCGTGCTGAAGGAATGTCTGCATTCTCTATACGAACACGTCCGTTGGCATCTTTCTCATAGTAGATGTCATAATCCTTCAAGAATCGCATCGGCTTGATACGAGCCGAATCAGTAAAGTTCTCGTTGCCATCAAGCTTATACTCATAGCATTTTACCTGACCTGACAGCATGAGTTTGAATATGTAAGTAAAGAGATTCATCTGAGAACCCTGAGCCGTCACAGGATAGTAAAGTCCTGCATTAGCGTCATCGGTAAGGTTCAGCTCGCGATAGACATCGCGTCGCCATACGACATCCTCATCCATAGTCTGAGCACTTGGAAAAGATATCTTTGCACGGTTGGTCATGTTGTTAGCTGCAGACGCAGTCTTCTTCTGTGTCTGCTGCTGATTACGGCGCGCCTGCGGTTGTGCCATTCCAACGAGTGGCAACATTGCAAATGCTATGAATAGTAATTTCTTCATTTTCTTATTTTGCCATTAGTCTCGCGCACGATGCGCGAACATATTTTTTACTTTATACGAACTTCCATTGAAGTGGTAAGTGTACGGGTAACACCGTCAGGTCCTGTAGCATTCACGTTCTTTATCAAGAAACGCTGTCCTGGAGAAAGCTGACGTATCTGACGTTTCTGCTGTTCAGAGAAGCTTGCACCGTTTGAAGCAATCGGAACGACTGTGTTCATCTCGCCAAGGAACTCACAAGAGAAGCTGTTCACACGGAACTCTATGTCAAGAAGTCCGTCATCGATGGCAGCACCGATTCCTACAGCATTCATGATAGCCGACTTGGCGATTCTTCCGCCTTTGTAGCGATCAACTCCCATAGCAATATATGGTGATGGAGGTGGAAGTGGACGTACCTTGTATTCATATCGTCCAATTTCCTGACCATTTGCCGTAACAGTGAAGATGGCAGGAGTGCCAGCCGCTGTTGGTCGTGCGATGTAAGTTCCGTCGCCATTTGATGTTACCGAACCGCCTTCCATCGTAACGGAAACGCTTGACTGCGGAACACCTGAAACCGTGAAGCTCAAAGGGTTGTCGTAACCGGCATAGAGCACGTTCATCATCTTGTTGGCTGTCGTAGCAGAATGAGCAGGCTCGTTTGGCACCATCGAGATATTCTTGTTGACAGGTGGCACAGTAACCTTAGCCATCTGCGGAACAATAACACCAGGCATAGGTGGTTCTGGTTTGAAGTAAGGCTCTTCGTTATGCTTGTAGCGAGCTATGAAATCGTGGAAAGTCTCTCCTTCCGCATAACGCACATCACTCTGAAGTTTTGAGAGAAGAGTGATAGCCGCCGCAACAGGCATACTCTCAAAAGATCTGTTTATATCCATCTGGATAGCCTTCTCAACAAACTCCTTCTTCTGCTTGTCGTCCTTAACCAGTTCAAGCATGAGCGAACGGAACTTATTGATGGCAGTTTCAAGTTCCTTGCCTCTACCGACACCGTCAGCAAGCATCACACGAGCTGCCGATTCAAGGTCGTCCTTAGCTATTATATTATTAAGGTCACCTTTCGGACCATCGGCTTGCTTCACAATAGCGATTTTCAGTTCCTCCGCTAAATTGTAGAGAGAGTCAGCCTCAATCTTCACACGTGCAGCCTTGTCATACCAAGGTCTAACGCCGGCAGAATCTTGAGCCATAAGGTCGATGAATGTATTGAACGACTCCAAGTTTTGCTTGGAAGCATTCTCTGTAGTGCGCTGTAAGCTCTCCTGCACCAATGTAAAGCCGTCAAGCACCTCGTTGGAAACGTTGAGTGCCAGCATAGCCATGAGGACGACATACATAAGGTTGATCATCTTCTGGCGTGGAGATACAGGTCTTTTCTTTATTGCCATCTTTTTAAGTGAAAAGTGAAAAGTGAAAAGTGAAAAGTGAAAAGAGCTGCGCGCCAGCCTATTTTTCATTTTTCAATTATCAATTTCCTAGTTATTTACTGTTCATCGCCTCAATCATGCGAGCGTAAATCTTGTTGAGCTCTTGAATCTGCTCAGAGAGATGCTTTGTCTGCTCGTTGATGTCATCAATTGTGCTGATCTGAGCAGAAGCACTCTTAAGCTGCATCTCGTAAACACGAGAGATGCCTGTAAGCGTACGGTTGAGGTTTTCCATCTCCTCTGAGTCGCGAGTAAGTCGCTGACTCTGGTCGGACACCTGGGCAAGAACCTCTGTAAGATGCTGCAACTGTTCGATATAGTTGCCAGTAGCCTCTGCCACTTCAGCACCAAGGGCAGGATTGTTGGCAGAAGGAGTAGCTGCAACAGGCGTCTGTACTACAACATCATCACCTACAAGAGTGGTAACGATGCCATCCTTGCCTTTCACATCGTCTGCATTCTGTACGTCGATAGGTACAAACTCCGTAATATGTATGCCGCCATCCTCAGGCTGCTCAAAGAGAGGCTCTTCGTCTTCATTCACGTGGATAGGAAGATCCTTTCCAATCTCTGTCTTGTCAAACGGACGGTCAAAACCAGAGAGGAAGAACACAATAACCTCGGTTCCCATACCGATGTAGAGCATGAGGTTTGCTCCTTCCTGGTGAGTAAGCTTGAAGAGCGCACCGAGGATTACGACTGCAGCACCCCAGCTATAGGCATAGTTGAGGAAAGTCTGACCTGGCACACTGTCAAGCCATTTCTGCATGTGATAGATGATATTGAATTTGCTGTATTTAGTCATAGTGACATTTGTCGATTAGACGATTTGTTGATTTGATGAATTGTCAGTATTATTACGAATTACACATTTATCTCTTCTTAGGCTTAGCACTCTGCTGACTAGCAAGGCTTCTTACACAGCGGAATCCGATGTACGAGCGTGGCTGGTTCTGATATTCCCATGTACGCCATGCAGAACGGATGAAACTCTCAGGGTCTTTCCATGAACCACCACGAACGCTCTTCTTCTTCAGTTTGTAAGGGTCTTCCTTGGCAGCGTTGTATGAGAGCTGCGGATTGAGGTCGTTCATTGCTTCCACACCAGCCTCGGTGTAAATGGTACTTGTCCATTCTGCCACATTTCCAGCCATATCAAATAGACCGTTGGAGTTGGCTCCGAAAATGCCGACGCGAGAGGTTATAAGGTTGCCGTCTTCAGTATAGTTACCACGATCTGGCTTGAAGTTTGCGTAGAAACAGCCACGGTCGTTCTTCACGTTCTTTGCCTCCCAAGGGAACTCGTTTCCTTCAGAACCGCGAGCAGCATATTCCCATTCTGCCTCTGTTGGCAGACGGTAGCGCTGCACATAACGTGCCTGTGGACCGAGACCCTTCAGCAGATAGTTCGTACGCCATGCACAGAAAGCATTTGCCTGCTCCCATGTAACGCCGACAACAGGATAATCATTATACGACGGATTAGAGAAATAATAGCGCATGTATGTCTCGTTGTCCGAATTGTTGAAGTCGTTTACCCAACAAGTTGTGTCCGGATATATATTAACAATGTACGTGTTGAGGAAGTCCCAGGCACTTGAAAGCGGACGGTCGATGGTCTGACGGACAATCTTGCCTTCATCGTCAATATAAGCTGTGTCCTTTGAAATCATCACCACCTCGTTAGGATCTACCTGATAGTCGGTATTGAGATTTCGCTCCTCTGGATTGAGACGGTTGCGACGAAGGGCTGCTGCCGTATAGTCGTAAATCTCATAACGGAAGTTCATCTGACTGTAGTCAAGCATTTTCTCGCCAGTGACAGGGTTTGTCACATAGAGACTCTCTATGGCACGAAGCTCGTCCTCGTTCGGTTTACGAGGAAGCGACTTCTTCCAGTTGATGTATGGACCGATTGGATCGCCATTCTTGTCTTCTGTTATCATATACGACTCGTCGCCACCGTAAGCAGGATCAGCCAAACGAGTACGCAGGATAGAGTCGCGCACATAATACACAAACTGACGATACTCTGAGTTGGTAACCTCCGTCTCGTCCATCCAAAAACCATCAACGGATATTTCCCTAACAGGAGTCTGCTTGCCCCAAAGCGAGTCTTGCTTCTCAATACCCATCTTGAGGAAACCACGCTTGATGAGCGTCATACCGAACGGTGTAGGCTCAGTAAAGCTCTTGCCACCACCGGTGCCCACGAGTTCACCTCCCAGTCCGCCAACAGACGCATTCTTGCTGCCAGCGCAAGCCGCAAGAACAATCACTGCCAATATTGGTAATATTATCTTTTTCATCTTGACAAATTTTCATTTTTCATTTTTAATTCTTCATTTCCTACAGGAACCTCACGCTCTTATGCAGGTTTCTGCCTTTCTTATGGAAGTCTATGTCCATTTGGTATCCCACATAAAGCTCATGGCTGCCATTTCCAATCTTTATCTGCGAAGTGTATATCTCATAACTGTAGCCTACGTTGAATCCTTTCACCAAGGCTCCGAGATAGACTGTTGCCGACTTATCCCAGGCATAGCCCAATCCGGCATAGTATTTCTTCTGGTCGTTCGTATAAGCCACACGGCAGGTAACGTCCTCACGGTGGTCAACACCGTCTGTGCGAACAATGAACGACGGATGTATTGTAATAAACGGATTTCTCAGTTTTATATTGTAACCTCCGTGCAAATAATACGAGGAACTGACATTTATCTCGTTAGTCTCGCCCAGCTCTACCGTCGGTGCCGTAACATGCTGCATAGCAGCACCAACATACCAGTCTCCATGCTTATAGTGAACACCGGCAGCGAAATCCACCGAGTTGCCATCTACCTGCGACGAGGAGAATGCTGGGTCGCTAGCGTCTTCAAGGTCGAGTTTACTACCATCAAACTTCTCTGTGAGCAAACCTACCTGTGCTCCAAGGCTCAACTGACCGCCAGCAAGCTTTGTCTTTGCGGCATACTGCGCGGAAATACGCTGATGAGTAAACAGACCTATCTGGTCGTTAAGCAACTGAACACCAACGCCATGATACATTTTCATAGCATACAAGGGCATGTCAGCAGACACATACATAGTCTTTGGACTGTGACGGAAGCCAACGAAACTCATGGCATACGCACCACTGATGTTCATTTTCGTATCAATTCCGACCGCAGCAGGGTTGTACGAAGGCTGCATGTCAAAGTAATGAGAAAACGAAACATCATACTGGGCCCGAGAGCTTACGCTCACCGCAAATGCCGCTAATATGGTCAACAGTAGTTTTTGCATTGCACAATACAAGATAATAACGCACGCAATCATTATTTATTACAAATTAATGAACATATCTTAAAAAAAAACTTTTTTTCAAAAAAAATCTCTCTTTTTCTTCATTATAATTCAAGAAAATCATATCTTTGCAGTCTAATAGGATGGAGCACATAGCTTAATATCATGATTACTAACTAATTAATTATAGAAAAAGAAATGAAAACTAACTATGAAGTTCGTTACGCTGCGCATCCAGAAGATGCAAAAAGCTACGACACAGCACGCATCCGCCGCGACTTTCTCATTGAGAACATCTTCGCTGCCGACGAGGTAAACATGGTTTACTCTATGTACGACCGTATGGTTGTAGGTGGAGCTATGCCAGTAAACGAAGAACTGAAGCTTGAGGCTATCGATCCGCTCAAGGCAGATTTCTTCACTACACGCCGCGAAATTGGTCTCTTCAACGTTGGTGGAAAGGGCACAGTAAAGGTAGGCAACGAGACTTTCGAGCTAGACTATAAGGAAGCTCTCTACATCGGCCGCGGCGACCGTGACGTCATCTTCGTAAGCGCTGATCCAGAGAAGCCAGCAAAGTTCTACTTCAACTCTTGCACTGCTCACAAGGAATATCCTTCAAAGAAGATCACTAAGGGCGATGCAATCGTTGCTCACATGGGTTCTCTCGAGATGTCTAACGAGCGCGACATCAACAAGATGATCGTTAATCAGGTTGTTGACACTTGCCAGATTCAGATGGGTATGACTGAGCTTGCTCCTGGTTCTGTATGGAACACAATGCCAGCCCATGTTCACTCACGTCGTATGGAGGCTTACTTCTACTTCGAGGTTCCTGAAGATCAGGCTGTCTGCCACTTCATGGGCGAAGTAGAGGAGACACGCCACCTCTGGATGAAGGGCGATCAGGCTGTACTCTCTCCAGAATGGTCAATCCACTCAGCTGCCGCTACTCACAACTACACATTCATCTGGGGTATGGGCGGCGAGAACCTCGACTACGGCGATCAGGACTTCTCACTCATTACAGACCTAAAATAAAGCCCCACCCCCTACCCCCTCCCCCTTATGGGAGGGGAGTAATTACCTTCTGTGGAGGTTTTTACGGGGATAGGCAAATCAAATCTTTATTTTTTATCAACAAGTGATATAATTCCCATCCAACAAATCATATCACTCCCCTCCCATAAGGGGGAGGGGGCGGGGGTGGGGCTTCTTATTATGTTTTCTTTAAAAGGAAAAAATGCCTGGATTACAGGCGCATCATACGGCATTGGTTT
>JAZLKJ010000019.1:0-9916 GCA_045597565.1 Prevotella sp.
GCGATGGCACCCATCTTCTTTGCCTCTTCAATTGGGCAGTCGCGCTTCTCATCAATGTGGATGTCCTCACGAATCATCTCGTTCACCATGCGCTCCACCTGACGGATTTCCTCGTCAGTAACCTTCTGGAAGTGAGCGAAGTCGAAGCGGAGAGTGTCTGGGCTTACGAAAGAACCCTTCTGCTCTACGTGGTCGCCGAGAACCTGCTTGAGAGCGTAGTCGATGAGGTGAGTAGCAGTGTGGTTTGCAGCCGAAGCATTGCGTTTGTCAGTGTCAACGCAAGCCATGAAAGGTGCTGCAGGATCCTTTGGAAGAGCCTTCACGATATGAACAGACTGACCGTTCTCGCGCTTTGTATCTATGATGTTGACAGTCTCATTCTCTGAAACGAGAACGCCCTGGTCGCCTACCTGACCACCCATCTCTCCGTAGAAAGGAGTAGCAGAAAGCACGAGCTCATAGTATTCGTTCTTCTTCTGAGTAACCTTGCGATAGCGGAGAATCTCACACTCGTATTCTGTGTAGTCGTAACCAACGAACTGCTGTTCGCCAGCCTTGAGCTCTACCCAGTCGGAGTTTTCTACGGCAGCAGCGTTGCGGGCACGCTCCTTCTGCTTCTGCATCTCCTGGGCAAACACCTCTTCGTCAACCTCCACACCGTTCTCACGGCAGATAAGTTCTGTGAGGTCGAGAGGGAAACCGTAAGTATCGAAGAGACGGAAAGCCTTCACGCCGTCGAGAGTCTTGCCGCCATTAGCCTTAACCTCAGCGATAGCCTCGTCGAGCATCTTGATACCGTTGGCAAGAGTGCGGAGGAAAGAATCCTCTTCTTCCTTGATAACCTTTGTGATAAGCTCCTGCTGTGCTGGGAGTTCTGGATAAGCGCCGCCCATCTCAGCAACGAGTGTTGGCACGAGACGATAGATGAATGCATCCTTCTGTCCGAGGAATGTGTAAGCATAGCGAACGGCACGGCGAAGAATACGACGGATAACGTAGCCTGCCTTTGCGTTAGAAGGAAGCTGACCGTCGGCGATAGAGAATGCTACGGCACGGAGGTGGTCAGCGATTACGCGCATTGCCACGTCAATCTCCTCTGTCTTGCCATATTCCTTGCCTGAGAGAGCGCCGATGGTCTTGATAAATGGCTGGAAGACGTCAGTATCGTAGTTTGACTGCTTGCCCTGCATAGCGCGAACAAGACGCTCGAAGCCCATACCAGTGTCGATAACATTGAATGGGAGCCCTTCGAGAGAGCCGTCAGCCTTGCGGTTGTACTGCATGAACACGAGGTTCCAGATTTCGATAACCTGTGGGTCGTCCTTGTTTACGAGTGAAGCGCCAGGCACCTTTGCCTTCTCTTCCTCAGAACGAGAGTCGAGGTGAATCTCTGAGCAAGGACCGCAAGGACCTGTATCGCCCATTTCCCAGAAGTTGTCGTGCTTGTTTCCGTTGAGGATATGATCCTTTGGCAGGTGCTTCTCCCAGAAAGGAGCCGCCTCGTCGTCACGAGGAAGGCCTTCTTCTGCAGAACCTTCGAAGACTGTTGCGTAGAGGTTCTTTGGGTCAAGCTTGAGCACGTCAACGAGATACTCCCAAGCCCAGTCGATAGCTTCTTCCTTGAAGTAATCGCCGAAGCTCCAGTTGCCGAGCATCTCGAACATTGTGTGGTGGTAAGTGTCGTGACCTACTTCCTCGAGGTCGTTGTGCTTACCGCTTACACGGAGACATTTCTGTGAGTCAGTGGCACGGCGAGACTTAGGCTCACGAGTGCCGAGAATGATGTCCTTGAACTGGTTCATACCAGCGTTTGTAAACATCAGCGTTGGGTCATCCTTGATGACCATTGAAGCAGAAGGCACGATGAGGTGACCCTTGCTCTCAAAAAAGTTCTTAAACGATTCGCGAATTTCGTTTGCTGTCATAGCTGTATTTTGTTTTTATTATAGTTCGTTTAGTTTCGTCTTTATGGCTTGCAACTCATCTCTTACAGAGATTAGCAACTCTATCGCCTTAGCTTTCTTCTCCACCACCCCACGGTTTGCAGAAATTTCCTTACGAGCGGCTTCCAACTTCAATCCACGTACCTTAACAAGTGTGTAGATTAACTTTAGGAATTCAATGTTCTCCTTTGTGTATTGGCGAACATTACGGCCAGCTGTCTTAGGCTGCAATGTAGGGAAAGCCTTTTCCCAATATCTCAGCGTGCTTGGCTCAACACCAATCATTTCCGACACTTCCTTTATGTTGTAGTAGAGTTTGTCTGCCATAAACAATTGACTATCAAATGCCATAAATCGGGGCAAAGTTACTGATAATTATTCAATTGTGCAAATTTTAGCTAGAAAATTATTCTACAGTACACATAGCAGTACACAACTTATTCTGGAAATCACGTCCTTGTTGCGATGTTTTAAGGCTATTGTTCATAATGCAGAAGGCAAGCCAATGTCCATTAGGAGCCTGGCAATAACCTGCCAATGTACTTACGCCAGAGAGTGTTCCAGTCTTTGCGTGTACATTATTCTGCGCCTTAGTGCCCTTCATTCTGCTACCAAGAGTACCATCTACTCCAGCGACAGGCATCTTCTGATATAATGTATTGAAGATATGAGAACGACGGTAAGCATAACGCAGAAGGTCAACTTCAAGCTCCGGTGTCAGGAAATTGTAGCGAGAAAGACCGCTTCCGTCAGCAATGTAATAATCCTCTGGATTACGTCCTACACGACTGATAAGCCTATGTATGGCTTCCTTTGCTTTCTTTGCCGAAACGCCTTTTTCATGCGCAGTCTCAGAGCCTACGCGATAGAATATACATTCTGCGTAAGTATTGTCGCTATTCTTCATCGTACGATTGAGAATGTCGTATAGCGAATGAGTAGTTTCTGCCAGATCACGCGCATTTTTCGGATATTCAGCCTTTGCAACACTTCCGGTCACAACGACATTGAATTGCTTGAGATATTTTTGGAAATGAGAGGCAAAGACATCTTTCTTGTCAACAAGCAGAGGCGAAAGCACAGGATTGTCGTCCTTGTCGTCCCATGCCCAACCTTCGCCCATCATGAGCGTATCTTTCATTGTCAGATCAAGAACAACACTTCCAAAGATGGTATCTACTCCAAGTCCTTTGACAGCTTCGGCAAATTTCTTCACATCACTCTCTGAGAACATTGGGTCCATCGCGCCTTTCACGTAAATATTTCCATGCAATATCTGGGAAGTCTTACGCAATGGTTCATCTTCAACTTGCACCGTACGAACTCCAAGGCTATCTTGTATAGTAATATTCTTCCATTGCGGAACAAACCATTCATTCTGTTTCGGTGTACCAGAATAACCTATCTTCGTAATAAACTTATGGTCTTTACCCAAAAAAGCGAGTGCGGCAGAAGAAGTGAGAACCTTCATCGTACTGGCTGGTAAGAAGCGTCTCTTCTCATTCTTTCTGTAAATCATGGACTCGGTAGTAAGATCAAAGACCTCAATGCCATATTGTGATGAAGCCAAAATCGGACTTGTGCGCACCAAATTATCAAGTTCCATTTTAAGGGTTTCTGGCCATGGAAGCGGCATAAACTCTCTGAGGGAATCAGGAATCTCACGACTGTCATCCACCATATAGAAATCTTCTTCCTCCTGAGCCGATACATTGAAGGGAAGAATCGTCATAAAGAATGAAAGAAATATTATCTGTAATCTATTCATCTTAAAGGGAAAAGGGAAAAGTGAAGAGTGTACTACTTCTCTATCAGACAAACAGCGTAGGCAGAAATGCCTTCCTGTCGTCCTGTAAAGCCGAGTTTCTCTGTTGTAGTTGCTTTTATAGAAATATTATCTCTGTCAGTACCTATTACGCGTGCCAGGGTTTCACACATTTTATCCACATGCGGATTTATTTTTGGCTTCTCTGCGCATATTGTAGCATCAATATTGCCAACGGTATAACCTTTTGTAGCAATAAGATCTACTGTTTTCTTAAGCAGTATCTTACTGTCTATACCATCCGTTTCCGCAGCAGTATCTGGAAAATGATAGCCAATATCACGCATATTGGCAGCGCCAAGCAAGGCGTCACAGATAGCATGAATCAAAACGTCAGCATCGCTATGACCTAGAAGTCCAAGCGTATGCTCTATCTTTATGCCACCAAGCCAAAGGTCACGTCCCTCTACCAGCTGATGGACATCATATCCCATTCCTACTCTAATCATAAGTATAACTCATTGTAGTTCATGCCGTTTCACCATAAAAGCAAACAGAACGACTCACTCACAAAACGGCTGCAAAGTTACAGCAATTTTCTCAATCTGCAAAAGAAAACATAAAAAAGGTGTGCCTTTCAGCACACCTTTTTAATTATATTAACTATTTGTTAATGTTTTTATTACTTCTTTGTTACATCCTCGAATGTAGCAACACGGTTAAAGTCGAGTACATCAGAGAGCTCTGCTGTTGGACCACAACCCTCAGCAATAAGACGAGAAGGATCGATACCATACTTCTTAACGAGCATATCCTTTGCAGATGCTGCACGATTCTCAGCGAGCCAAATGTTGTGGTCAAGCTGACCTTCCATAGACGCATAACCCTTAACGAGAACCTTTGCGTCAGGATTGTTCTTCATGTACTTGGCAATCATCTCGATGTTAGCAATCTGTGAAGCCTCGATGTTAGTCTTGTTTACCTTGAAGATAACCTTTGGCATGAGGTTTGTCTGGAGTGGGTCCTTCTTCTCTACTACAGGAGCTGGCTTGTCCATGCAATCCTTGAGAGCTGAGTTGCAGTCGTCAAGCTGCTTGCGGAGACGAGCAATTTCGCCATCCTTACCAGAAAGTTCGTTACGGAGGTCATTGATCTTACCGTTAAGAGCATCAATCTCAGCCTGGTCGCGAACCTGCATAAGAGTGAAGTTGTGAGTGCCGTTAGAGTTCAAGAACTTGTATGTCAAACCTGCATTGAGCTGGAAAGCAGAACGAGCGAGGTTAAAGTTGTGAGCAACGTCCTGATCGTAGCAACGGTCGTCGTCAGCGATGTCATAAATGAGAGCTGGCTCAACATAAATTGCCCAAGCCTTCTTCTCACCAAGATTATAAGTGAAATCAAGAGCAAGTTTTGAGATAATCTTGTTATCGCGAGCAGCATTATCGCTATGACCGAAAACGTGACCAGCACCGATACCAGCGAGACCGATAACCTCGAAATCACGTGGCTCACCTGGGTAGTAACCAGCAACAATGTTAGAAAGGTTGAGGGTAACATTTGCGTTTACAGAACCATACTTTACGAAAACGTCATCATGATGAGCAGCACCCTTGAAATCACCGATAAACATTGCACCGTCCTTGTGATCCTCACGAGCCTTCTGATCGAGATAGATGTTACCTTCAAATTGAAGACCGATAGCAGGAGTAAACCAACGACCTACGCGGAGACCGAGATTTGGGTTAAGGTTCTTCAACCATGCATTGCTCAATGTCTTTGTTGCAACACCACCATTCACACCTACATAAATATTGTCCCAAGCCTTACTTGGAGCAACGAGGCCATGCTTTGACTGCTCCTGGGCAGAAGCAGAGAACGCAATCGCTACAGCAGCGAAAAGAGTAAGAAATTTCTTCATACCTATTGAATTTAAATTTTAATTTAGTCGTTATTTGGTTATTTATTTGCCATTATGGCATAACATAAACATAACATAAAACAGTGCAAATTTACAG
The DNA here is from genome assembly GCA_045597565.1 of Prevotella sp. GTDB lineage: Bacteria > Bacteroidota > Bacteroidia > Bacteroidales > Bacteroidaceae > Prevotella. Next base: position 5,724 of record JAZLKJ010000019.1, read on the forward strand.
TTTTATATTATTTTAACACATATAAAAAACAAAAAAACGATTGTCAGCCACACATTTTCTTGACGAATCTATATTTACGCACTTAACATTCCTGTTATTTCGCGTCTATTTTAAATCTTGCGACAAGCGGAAGATGATCACTGAAGCCACGATTATACCGATACCCCTTATAACTTCTTTTCGGAACTAATTCGCCATAATCATTAGGCTCAAGAAGTACAGGATTGTCATTCACATGACACCCCATAAAGCACGTAAGAATGTCCGGTGAAGCGAAGATATGATCTAGGCTATTCCATTTCCCATCAAAGTAATATGTCCCTCTGCATTTCTTGTCATAAAGTCCCACTGCCCCTTTGGAGATTTCCGTCATCCCATTACTTTCAATAAAAGTCAAGGCTGCATCTCCCGAATAATCATTAAAGTCGCCAGCTAGCAGAATATGATGCTTATTTCCGAAACCGCCATGACTATTCTGGTTCACACTATTAGTTTCCCTTATGGAATCCATCTGTTCACAAAGCCGCTCTGCGACTGCCATTCGGCTCTTCCGTGTCACATTTTCGCCTCCACGCCTACTTGGAGCATGAACAACAAACACATGAAGAGTATCCAGATTTGCCATGACACCTTTGGCGTAAAGAATGTCACGAGTTGGTTTATTATCAGGAAGAACAACCCTAATGCCCTTGCTATCCAAAAGTTTGAAGGCATCAGGGTTGTACATCAAGGCGGTATTTATACCTCGTCTGTCTGGCGAATGGGTTATGACATAATCGTAATGAAACGACCAAAGCATTGTTCTTCTTGTCAGCCCGACCATCACACTGTCATTCTCCACCTCACAAAGAGCGACCATGTCCGGCATGCAGCCATCACCTTCGGAGCTTGGGGAAGAAGCACAAGATATTATTTCCTTGCCGATATTATAGAGCTTTTCGTAATACTTGCGTTTATTCCAATGGCGCAAACTCTCCTCTGTATATTCCGCATCATCCTTCACAGGATCCTTTTCCGTATCGAACAGATTCTCGCAATTCAGTTCTACGAAAGTGAATATTACGAGGAATAGAGAAAACAAATGTGCCATTATCTTGCCTGTTTAAGCTTTTCTGCTATCTTGCTTACTTCCGAATATTGTCACGAATCTTTGTGAGATAAGCCTTCATACGATCATGGTCTTTCTTCTCAATGATGTCATGAAGGTCTTTCAGTTCATCAAGTATCCTTGATACCTGACCTGCAGAATGAGGGTTGAAAAGTATTTCCTGAAGAAGGAAATCGTCCTCACTAAGCACACCTTTTGCAATCTTCTCGTGACGCTTGAACGTAGTACCTGGAGCATCTATATGCTTCATGATGGCAGAAAACACGAAAGAGCTGACAAACGGAATACTCAAAGAGTAAGCCATAGTCTCATCATGCTCCCTGAATGAATATTCAAAAATATTCAAGCCGAGTCGGCTATACAAATCCTTGAAGAAACATTGTCCCATGTAGTCGCCCTCATTTATTATGATGGCGTTCTCCTCACTCAGTTGGTTAAGGTTAGCGAATGTAGGACCAAACATCGGGTGTGTAGAAACATAGCGATATCCAGTACTCTCATAAAAATCCTTCAGTCCAGTCTTTACCGAAGCGATATCACTTATAATACACTGCTCCGGAATATATGGTAACACTTCCTGAAAAGCAGGAATAGTGTATTTCACCGTAGCAGCATTAATGACAAGTTCTGGCTTGAACTCTTCTATTTCTTCCAACTTTGTGAAGCGAAGAGTATTATAGGTAAAGCGGAGACGCTGCGGATCTTTCTCATAAACAGCAGTCTCATGACTAAAGCTCAGCAGATCAAGGAAGAAGCTTCCCATCTTGCCTGCGCCCAATACGAGTATCTTCATATAGAAACGTTGGGATTATCTGTTTATTATCTCTATCTGCTGACGGACAGACTCCTCATGAATAGCCTCAAACACTGACTTGATAAAGTTGCCATCCATACCGCAAAGAGTACCCTGAACACCACGCTTGTCAAGAATCTCGCTATAACGGGTTGTCTGAAGAACCGTCATATTGTGCTCCTTCTTGTACTGTCCAATCTCACGACAAACACGCATACGCTTAGCAAGTAGCTCAAGGAGGTTGTCGTCAAGTTCGTCTATCTGCTTGCGAAGGGCAGAGATGCTTTCCGTTGTAACCTTACCGTCACGAATAACGAGAAGTCCGATGATAAAATCCAAAACCTCTGGTGTAAGTTGCTGCTTAGCATCACTCCAAGCCTCATCAGGATTGCAGTGCGACTCAACGATAAGTCCGTCAAGACCGAGATCCATAGCCTGCTGGCAGAGTGGAGCAATAAGATCGCGACGACCACCAATATGACTTGGATCGCAGAAGATTGGGAGATTCGGTATGCGACGACGAAGTTCGATAGGAATCTGCCACATCGGAAGGTTGCGATACATCTTATTATCAAAGCTTGAGAAACCGCGATGGATAGCAGCAAGACGACTGATGCCAGCACGATTTATACGCTCAAGGGCACCAATCCAGAGTTCCAAGTCCGGATTGACCGGATTCTTTACAAGCACAGGAATATCAATTCCTTCAAGAGAATCAGCAAGAGCCTGAACAGCAAATGGATTTGCTGTGGTACGAGCACCAATCCAAAGAATGTCTATGCCATACTTAAGTGCCAGCTCAACATGCTCAGGAGTAGCAACCTCTGTACCAACGAGCATACCAGTCTCCTGTTTAACTTTCTGAAGCCAAGCGAGAGCAGGTTCGCCATGTCCTTCAAAGCCGCCTGGCTTTGTACGAGGTTTCCACACTCCTGCGCGGAACATGTGGCATCCCTTCTCAGCGAGTTGCTTTGCAGTTGTTAAAACTTGTTCTTCTGATTCTGCGGAACATGGGCCTGCGATGACCATCAGTCGTTCGTCATCACTTGGAAGATTTAGTGGACTTAAAGTAAGCATATTTTATATTTACGGATTTACGGATTTTCAATTTACGGATTTTCCTCTCTTCACTTTTCACTTCAAGAATGTCGCCTTTATTCTTCCCAGCGCTTCCTGCATCTGCTCGTTCTTAGCGCAGAGTGATATACGGATATAGCGCTCACCTTTGCTGCCGAAGATAAAGCCAGGAGTTATGAAAACACGAGATTCATGAAGCACCTTCTCTGTGAGTTCTTCGCAAGTGGCATATTTCTCAGGAATACGTCCCCAAAGGAACATTCCGACAGAGTTTTCATCGTACTTACACTCTAGCACATCCATAATCTGCTCTGCTATCTTACGTCGGCTGGCGTAAGTCTCAATATTTGCCTGCTCATGCCACTCCTCATCATTGTGAAGAGCTTCTGCCGCTGCAAGCTGAATACCGCGGAAGGTACCAGAGTCGATATTACTCTTTATCTTAAGAATCCAAGAAGTAAACTCAGGATTTGCCAAGCACATACCAACACGCCATCCTGGCATATTATGACTCTTTGACATAGAGTTGAACTCTATACAGCACTCCTTTGCACCTGGCACTTGAAGGAGCGAGAGATGCTCGCGATTCAGAATGAAGGAATAAGGATTGTCATTCACAACAACGATATTATGCTTCTGCGCAAAGGCTACGAGTTTCTCGTAAGTCTCACGCTGCGCACGAGCTCCAGTCGGCATATTCGGATAGTTTGTCCACATGAGTTTAACTTTCGACAAATCCATCTTTTCCAGAGCATCAAAGTCTGGCTGCCAATCGTTATTCTCATCAAGGTCATAGTTCACGACCTTTGCGCCCAAGATTTTTGACAGTGATGTATATGTAGGATAACCCGGATTGGGCACGAGAACTTCTTCTCCAGGATTGACAAAAGCAAGCGTCACATGAAGAATACCTTCCTTGCTACCAATGAGCGGAAGAATCTCTGTCTGAGGATTAAGTTCCACATCGTACCAACGTTTATAGAACTCAGCAATTGCTGTACGAAGTTCTGGAGTTCCCATTGTTGGCTGATAGCCATGAGCCGAAGAACTCTTTGCTACTTTGCAAAGAGTATCAACGGTGCGTGATGATGGTGGCATATCAGGCGAACCGATAGCAAGACTAACAATATCTTTGCCCTCAGCGTTGAGTTTTGCCACTTCTTTCAGTTTCCTACTGAAGTAGTATTCTTGTACTAAATCTAATCTATGTGCTGG
>JAZLKJ010000020.1:0-5369 GCA_045597565.1 Prevotella sp.
GTCCTGAACACCAAGAGTATAGCCCACAGCGAGTTCGGCAGAAAGCAGCGGGTCTTCACTCATATATTCGTAAGTTCTGCCGCCAGTTGGAATGCGCTGGATGTTTATCGCAGGACCTAGAATCATATCCTTACCTCTCAGCCGGGCTTCCAAAGCCATTCCTTTGCCATACAGATAGGCATAATCGCGGCTCCAAGTGGCAGCCAGTGCAGAACCTGTTGGAAAGAAAGTCGCAGAGTCGTTAGCCAAACCGATGGATTTCCAGCTGTGAGGCTCCATCTCCTCGCGAATGCCGAAAGGTCCGTCGGCATACTCCATATCGGCGATGCCCAGTCGTGGCACTCCTACAGACGAGAACATATTCTTGCCGTGCAGCATTGCCACCTTCTCCTCAAGAGTCATCTGGTTGATAATTTCCGTAATCTTGTCCTCATACTTCATAAGGGCAGATTCCTTCTTTCCGTCGTTGCCAGTCATTGAGTCATGACTTTGTGCTGGCATAATGATAGCCGTGCAAAAGAATAACGCGGAAAAAAGCCTGTTGATAAAGGTTTTGTTTTTCATTTTTAAGGGTTGTGTTAATTCTATTTTATAGGTTTCTGATAGCATGCAACTATCAGCGCGCAATTTACAAAGAATTCTTGACATATTTAGATATATTGAAAATAAATAGTTCCATATCGCTGTTTTTACATTTTTTTCAACAAAAAGACTTGTTTTTATAAAAAAAACATTATCTTTGCCAACGTATATTGTGCAAAATCATTGCGGACAAAAAACTGCAACAATAACCCGAAAATAAACAAAAAGATTATTCTTAATACCTAAAATGATGAACAAATTTTTAACCTTTCTTTTTGCGGGCGCGCTATGCAGCATGACTTCGCAAGCTCAAATCCTCCGCACAACAGTTGCTCAAGGTGAAATTGAAGGTAAAAAACAGGAAGGCTCTGTACTCTACAAAGCCATTCCTTATGCTGAACCGCCAGTAGGTAATCTACGTTGGAAAGCTCCAGTACCCAAGAAGCCATGGACAGGTGTCTATAAGGCGGAGAATTGGGGCGGCAGACCTTTCCAGAAGGAAGATCCAAACCAGAATGGCAACGATGTTCCTATGAGCGAAGACTGCCTTTACCTCTCTGTCCAGACTCCTGCCAAGGACAAGAACGAAAAGCTTCCAGTGTTTGTAAACATCCACGGAGGCGGCTTTGCTACTGGCTCTTACAGCGGCACTCAGGACAACTTCGTCCGTGAAGGCATCGTTTATTGCAGCATCGAATATCGCCTTGGTCCTCTCGGCTTCATGGCTCATCCTGAGGCAAGCAAGGAATCGGCTGATGGTCTTTCCGGAAACTACGGCATCTACGACCAGATCTGCGCTCTCAACTGGATTCACGATAACATCGCTGCTTTCGGCGGCGACCCTGAAAAAGTTACTATCTGTGGTGAATCTGCCGGCGGCATCTCGGTAAGCATTCTCTGCGCTTCTCCTCTTTGCAAGGGCTTGTTCCGCGGTGCAATCAGCGAGAGTGGCGGCAGTTTCTGTCCTGTTGCTTCTGCCAGTGCTTCTCCTATCGGCCTGGGTGCAACAACATCTTATTATAAGGATGCAGAGAAGAAAGGCATCGACTATCAGAAGAAGCTTGGCGCAAAGAATCTCAAGAAGCTTCGCGCTGTCAGTGCAAGCGAACTCATCGAGGCAGGAAACGGAATGCAGTTCTGGCCTGTTGTTGACGGCAAGGCTATCACTGGCGACATCTACAAGCTCTACGAGCAGGGCAACTACAATGACGTGAATGTCATCGTGGGCTATAACTCTGACGAAGGCAGTCTTTTTGCCTATCAGATGACTCTTGACCAGTACAAGGGAATGGCACAAGGTTTTGGTCCTGCTGGCAACCAGCTGCTGAAGGTTTATCCTGCAACTAACGACAAAGAGGCTCTCTACGCCGTTCAGGACATCTTCCGCGACACAGCTTTCGGCTGGGGCACATGGGCTTGGGCTAACCTTCAGTCAAAGACAGGCAAGAGCAATGTCTATATGTACTACTTCGCTCAGCATTCGCAGAACAGCATTTTGAAGGACTGTCGTGGCGCTACTCACGTTGCCGAAATGCCTTTCATCTACGACTGGAACTGGGGACCAATGACAGACGTTGATAAGCACATGGCTCAAATTATGCCTCAGTACTGGATCAACTTCGTCAAGACAGGCAATCCAAATGCCGACGGTCTTCCTTACTGGACAACTTACCGTCAGGGCGAAGCTACGGTGATGAATATGCGGAACGGCTTCAGCCTTACAGAAGCACCAAACAAACCTCAGATGGAGTTCTGGGAGGAGTTGTTTAAGAACATGAGGCAGTAACATATAAAAGCATATATCTTTTTTACAAAATTGCACAAAAGGGTCAGACCCCTTTGTGCAAAAAAATGGATGTGCGCTACCCTCAAAGATTATATGTAGCGCAAAGAAACTGGATGAGAAACTAAAGAAACTTTCGTGGCGAAGCATATTACCTTCCCTTTACCTTCCACAACTTTAAAAACTGATGTTCAAGCGGAGGCAGGCTATGCCTTTAAACTGATTTCCAGTGACGATGAGATGTGTTACGGGCTGCACGCTGATATTGTCGTTTATCGCATATTTGCAAGTCAGCTCCGTAGCCCACTCCTCGGTTTCCACAAAATTAGCGTAATCGGAGAAAACGCCAAACTCGTATTTGCCTGATTTGTAATGCGCTCCAATGCCGACAAAGTCCTGGCAAACGGGATTGTCCGTAAAGGCGTGCGAAAGACCGGCTATAACCTTCAGTTTATCGTTCACTCGCTGTTCGGCATAAGCCCAGGGTGTTACGCTGACATCTTCATTGCTATACACAGAACTGCCCAGAAAGTAAGAGCTGCCTTTACGCTGATACTCTAACTGCGCAAGTCCGAAGATGCCATCGCTTTTCGGACAAAAGCGGAAAATATTCTCACGACCGTAAAAGCGATTGTAGCCTGTGCCATTATATAGCGAAGCCTGCACTATCATTAAACCACTTGAACCATTTGAACCACTTGAACCACTTACCTCCCTCTCATACCTATAATGCACTCCCACTGACGCTACAGGATAATTTGCTATCGGGAAGTTTGCAGCAATTGTTGGATAAATGCCACAAGAGCTGTTGGTAAAGAACGCCGTTACAGGACTGGCAAAGTAATCCTCGTTCATGTTGCGAATACCTAAAAATAATGAATGGCGATCTTCTATCTGCCAGTCAACGCCAAACTTGCAGAGGGTAAACAGGATGTTGCCAGCTTCTATATTGGAGAAAGTTTGCAAGTCGTCGCAAATGCTCTCCGAAGCTGTTTCGCAAGTAGATATTGACGTTGACTCAAGAGAGAGGTTCTTGCTGACGGGAATCGTTGCACTGAGCTTAAGAAGATTCACATAGTTGACATCGCCTTTGTGAGTAGCCTGAAGTTCAGAAGTCAGATCTACGCCAAATTCAGCCTTCTTTTCCTGTGTATAATAGGACATTTCCTCTTCAGTCCTTTCCTGTGCCACACTCCTTGCTACGCAGCATAGACATGCAGCCAGAATGATAAATCGGGTTATAAACTTCATTTTTGTTATTTAATTTGTGCAAAGTTACAACTATTTTTAAGATAACACAATACTCAAAAAAGGGTATTTTGTTCTCCCGACTCACAAATTCAGTAAGCCGGGAGACGTTATCCATTAATTTACAACCATTTACCAAATCTACGGATATACCACATCTTTATGCCCTGAGTAAGCACGCAGTAGCTGAGGAGGATTGCAACGAGCCATGGGAAATAGCTCAGTGGCAGAGGCATGAGACCGATGTAAGCCCCAAACGGAGTGAACGGAATGGCGATGCCAAGTGCCATGATTGCGAAGGTCATGAGCATCAAAGGCCACGCAGCATTGCTCTGGATGAACGGAATGCGACGAGTGCGAATCATGTGAACAATAAGTGTCTGCGAGAGCAATCCCTCGATGAACCAACCGCTCTGGAACAAAGTCTGCATCTCTTCTGACTGGCAGCCGAAGACGTACCACATCAACAGGTATGTCGCAATGTCAAAGATGCTTGAGATCGGTCCGATGAATATCATGAAGCGAGCGATGTCACTGCTGTCCCAACGGCGTGGCTTAAGCAGAAACTCCTTGTCCATCTTGTCGAACGGAATTGCTGTCTGCGAGATGTCATACAAGAGGTTCTGTACGAGCAGATGTATGCTTAGCATTGGAAGGAACGGCAGGAAGGCAGAGGCAGCAAGTACGGAGAACATATTTCCGAAGTTGCTTGATGCCGTCATCTTCACATATTTGATGATATTTCCGAATGTCTCGCGACCAGAAAGAACACCTTGTTCAAGCACCATGAGATCCTTTTCCAACAGAATTATGTCAGCACTCTCCTTGGCAATATCCACAGCAGAATCAACAGAGATACCAATGTCCGACTGGCGAAGAGCCGCAGCGTCGTTTATGCCATCGCCAAGGAAACCGACGGTATTGTCCTGTTCCTGAAGGAGAGTAATGATTTCTGTCTTCTGATGTGGTGTGAGTTTTGCAAAGATACAGTTGTCACGAACGGCTTGGCGTTTCTCCGAATCACTCATCTGCTCGAAGTTGCTGCCAATGATGCACGCTGTATTTGCTATACCGACCTGCTTAGAGATAGTACTTACCACAGCGTCATTGTCGCCACTAAGCACTTTCACTTCCACACCAGCATCATGCAACTGACGGATAGCCTCTGCAGCAGATTCCTTTGGTGGATCAAGGAAAGCGAGATAGCCAATGAGAACCATTTCCTGTTCGTCATCAACAGCAAACACACCCGCCTTTTCAAGGAACGATTTCTGCGCAACGGCAAGTACTCGCATACCTTGGTTATTCATGTCATGAACAATATCCATTGCCATCGTTCGCATATTGCCAGTCATTGGAATAACCTTTCCGTCAAGTTCACAATGTGAGCAGATGCTAATCATCTCTTCAACAGCACCTTTTGTGATGATCTGACGCTTGCCATCCTTACCTTCAAGCACAACCGACATACGGCGACGGTTGAAGTCAAAAGGAATTTCGTCTATCTTCTTGAAGTCTTCGGTTACCACATCCAGCGGCTTTCCTTTCTCGTTGACGTGTTCCACAATAGCCTTATCCATCAGGTTCTTTAGTCCTGTGGAGAAGTAACTGTTGAAGAATGCGTGACGAAGGATTCTGCGTGTTCTATCTTCGCTTCCATCAGCATTGATGTACTTTACCAACACCACCTTATCGCGAGTCAGCGTGCCCGTCTTGTCGGTACAGAGAATGTTCATTGCGCCGAAGTTCTGGATGG
>JAZLKJ010000021.1:0-17240 GCA_045597565.1 Prevotella sp.
CGCCAGCGCGGTACTCACCACAACCCAGGTCAGAACGTAGGTATGGGTAAGGACGATACTCTCTACGCACTCGTTGACGGAGTTGTAAACTTCCGCAAGGGTCGTAAGGATCGTAGCTATGTTTCAGTAATCCCTGAGGCACAGGCTTAATCGTCAAGACCATAGACCTATAAGGCCTAAACAAATCAAATATTCTTATTCCAAACAAACATAATCCCATCTCCCTCTTCGGGGGGTGGGATTTCCTTTTTAATTCAAGCTAGCGCTTGAGGCTAATGACTAATAGCTAAGGGCAGATGGCTTTGGCTGCTCATCCCTACTTTGGATATATTGCGGCCATTATCCATTAGTCATTAGTCATTACCCATTACCCTCAAGTTGAGCTTGCGAAACTTGAACACAAAATATGGATATTAGAAATATTGCAATTATAGCTCACGTTGACCACGGAAAGACAACGCTTGTTGACAAGATGATGCTTGCCGGCAACCTCTTTCGTGAAGGTCAGGATTTGAGTTCACAGGTTTTGGATAACAACGACTTGGAGAGGGAAAGAGGAATTACCATTCTTTCTAAGAATGTGTCAATTGACTATAATGGGACAAAAATCAATATCATAGACACTCCGGGACACTCAGACTTCGGTGGTGAGGTGGAGCGTGTGCTCAATATGGCTGACGGATGTCTGCTTCTCGTGGATGCTTTTGAAGGTCCGATGCCACAGACACGCTTCGTTCTGCAAAAGGCACTTGAGATTGGTCTTAAGCCGATTGTGGTTGTCAATAAGGTTGATAAACCGAACTGTCGTCCAGAGGAAGTCTATGAGATGGTATTTGATTTGATGTTCTCGCTAAATGCAACAGAGGATCAGCTTGATTTCCCTGTTGTCTATGGTTCGGCAAAGAACGGTTGGATGAGCGAAGATTTCAACTCTCCAACTGACAATATAACTTACCTTCTTGATAAGATTGTGGAGGTTATTCCTGCACCGGAAGTTATAGAAGGAACACCTCAGATGCTCATTACGTCGCTTGACTACTCAAGTTATACTGGTCGTATTGCGGTTGGTCGTGTGCATCGTGGTATTCTTACTGAGGGTATGAACGTGACAATCTGTCATCGTGACGGTTCTCAGGAGAAGACTAAGATAAAGGAACTCCATACATTTACAGGTATGGGACATGTCAAGACTCAGAAGGTTGGTTCTGGTGATATTTGCGCAATTATCGGTCTTGAGAAGTTTGAGATTGGTGATACAATCTGTGATTTTGAGAATCCGGAAGCCATGCCTCCAATCTCAATTGACGAGCCAACGATGTCCATGCTTTTCCAAATCAACGATTCTCCGTTTTTCGGCAAGGAAGGCAAATTCGTTACTTCACGCCATATAAACGACCGTTTGGAGCGTGAACTTGAAAAGAATCTTGCTCTTCGTGTATCTCCTTTTGAGGATTCTACGGATAAGTGGGTTGTGTCTGGTCGTGGTGTGCTTCATCTTTCGGTTCTTATTGAGACTATGCGTCGTGAAGGCTATGAGCTGCAGGTAGGTCAGCCTCAGGTTATATACAAGGAGATTGACGGCGTGAAGTGTGAGCCGATAGAGGAACTTACAATAAATGTTCCTGACGAATTCGCTTCAAAGATGATTGATATGGTGACTCGCCGTAAGGGTGATCTTACCTCAATGGAAAGTCAGGGAGAGCGTACAAACATTGAGTTTGACGTTCCTTCTCGTGGTATTATTGGTTTGAGAACTAATGTGCTGACTGCTTCTCAAGGAGAGGCTATCATGGCACATCGCTTCAAGGAATATCAGCCTTTTAAGGGCGAAATCTCACGCCGTGTAAACGGTTCGATGATTGCTATGGAGACTGGTGCTTCTTTCGCTTACTCGATAGACAAACTTCAGGATAGAGGAAAGTTCTTTATTGATCCGGGTGATGAGGTTTATATGGGTGAGGTTGTCGGTGAGCATATCCACGATAACGACCTTGTTGTCAACGTGACAAAGGCGAAGCAGCTTACAAATACTCGTGCTTCAGGTTCCGACGATAAGGCTCGCATTGTACCGCGTACGGTTCTTTCGCTTGAAGAAGCACTTGAATACATCAAGGTTGATGAACTCGTGGAAGTGACTCCGAAGTCAATGCGTATCCGCAAAATAATCCTCGACCATAACGAGCGCAAAAAGGCGAATAAGACTGAAAATTAAGAGTTTCTGCTTGTGTGACGCTTAAAATAAATCAAAAAAATGAATTTAGGTATTTACACATTATAAAAAAGAAACCGAAAAACTTTGTCAGTCGCAGAAAAAGTTGTAATTTTGCAGCCGTTTGGAATAAGTAGTTATTAACAATTAGCAATCTAAGACAATGTCAAAGATATGTCAGATTACGGGAAAGAAGGCTCAGATCGGCAATAACGTTTCCCACTCAAAGCATCGCACAAAGCGTAGCTTCGACGTTAATCTCTTCAGCAAGAAGTTCTATTATGTAGAGGAACAGTGCTGGATTTCTCTCAAGATTAGCGCTGCAGGTCTTCGCGTAATTAATAAACTTGGTCTTGATGCAGCCCTCAAGCAGGCAGTTGCTAAGGGTTACTGCGATTACAAAGACATAAAAGTAATAGGAGAATAATCGCAATGGCAAAGAAGGCAAAAGGCAATAGAGTACAGGTAGTGCTCGAATGCACAGAAATGAAGGAAAGCGGTCTCGGAGGTACATCACGCTATGTAACTACTAAGAACCGTAAGAATACTCCAGAACGTCTTGAGCTCAAGAAGTACAACCCTATCTTGAAGCGTATGACTGTACATAAGGAGATTAAGTAATAACAGTTCTAAAATAATATTAGGAAATGGCAAAGAAAGCTGTCGCTACTCTCCATGAAGGATCAATGGATGGTCGCGCTTACTCAAAGGTTATCAAGATGGTGAAGAGCCCTAAGACTGGTGCTTACATCTTTGAAGAGAAGATGGTTCCTAACGAGGCTGTTAAGGACTATTTCAAGAAGTAAAGTGAATCAGGCTGTACAGCCTTTCAGCTCTATAAAATAAAGGAGTTACGCGGCTTCACCGGCTGGGTAACTCCTTTTAAGTTATCAAATATACATCAAATACATACAGATAATGGGCTTTTTTAGTAAGATTTTCAATAAAAACAAAGATAAAGAACAGAAGCAGGAAACCCTTGACCAGGGCTTGGAAAAGACAAAGCAGAGTGTGTTTTCCAAAATCACTCGTGCCATAGCTGGTAAGGACAAGGTTGATGATGAAGTTCTTGATAACCTCGAAGAGGTGCTTATTACATCCGATGTCGGCGTAGAGACTACACTCAAGATTATTGAGCGTATTGAGACTCGTGTGGCAAAGGATAAGTATGTCTCTACTTCAGAGCTCAATCGTATGCTCAAAGAAGAAATAGCAAAACTTCTGGCTGAGACAGGCAATAAGGATGGCGACGAATGGGAGCTTCCTGAAGACCATAAGCCATACGTTATTCTTGTTGTAGGCGTAAATGGAGTTGGTAAGACTACTACCATCGGTAAGCTCGCATGGCAGTTCAAGCAGGCTGGCAAGAAGGTTTATCTTGGTGCTGCCGACACATTCCGTGCTGCTGCCGTAGATCAGATTTGCATTTGGGGTGAACGTGTCGGTGTGCCTGTGGTGAAGCAGAAAATGGGTGCTGATCCTGCAAGTGTAGCGTTTGACACTATCTCTTCTGCTAAGGCCAATGGTGCTGATGTAGTTATCATAGATACTGCAGGCCGTCTTCATAACAAGGTAGGCTTGATGAACGAGCTTAAGAAAATAAAGGATGTGATGAAGAAGGTTATGCCTGAAGCTCCGGATGAAGTTCTTCTCGTGCTTGACGGTTCTACTGGACAAAATGCATTCGAGCAGGCAAAGCAGTTCTCTGCCGTAACTCAGATTTCTTCACTCGCTATAACAAAACTTGACGGCACGGCAAAGGGTGGTGTTGTCATTGGTATATCTGACCAACTCCAGGTGCCTGTGAAGTATATCGGACTCGGAGAAGGCATGGAAGACCTACAGCTCTTCAATAGAACTGACTTTGTGAACACATTGTTCAAGTAGAATATTTATAAACGATCTACAGATTAGATGACGATAGATGTAATAACTCTCGGCTGCTCAAAGAATCTTGTTGATTCTGAGACTCTTATGAAGCAATTTGAAGCCATCGGCTTTGACTGTACTCATGACAGTCAGAACCCGAAAGGCGAGATTGTTGTAATCAATACTTGTGGATTTATTCAAGATGCAAAGGAGGAAAGTATTGAGAAAATTCTGGAGTTTGCTCAGGCAAAGGAAGAGGGGAGGATAGAGGAACTCTATGTTATGGGGTGCCTTTCTAGTCGCTATTTGGATGACTTAAAGGCGGAAATCCCTGAAGTAGATAAGTTTTACGGTAAGTTTGACTATAAGCAGCTTGCTGTGGATTTGGCTGAAAAACATTTAGCAAACTCAGATTCTATTCAATCAAATCTTTGCTGTAGTGTAGGACGTCATATCACAACTCCTTCGCATTATGCCTATCTGAAAATTTCTGAGGGTTGCGATAGACATTGTGCATACTGTGCTATCCCAATCATGACAGGAAAGCATTTGAGCCGACCTATGGCTGATGTTGTTGAAGAAGTGAAATCACTTGTTGCTGAGGGAGTTAAAGAGTTTAATGTCATTGCCCAGGAACTTACCTATTACGGTATTGATATAGACGGAAAGCAGCATATTGCTGAACTCGTTGAAGCTATTTCTGACATAGAAGGTGTTGAGTGGATTCGTTTGCATTATGCTTATCCGACACATTTTCCTATGGATTTGCTTCGTGTTATCCGAGAAAGAGACAATGTATGCAAATACATGGATATCGCACTTCAGCATATTTCCAATAATATGCTCACAAGAATGCGCAGGAATATCAGCAAGGAAGATACGCTGAAGCTTATAGAAACCATGCGCAAGGAAGTGCCTGGCATTTGCTTGCGAACAACGTTGATGGTTGGCTTCCCTGGAGAAACAGAAGAGGATTTCCTAGAATTGATGGACTTTACTCGCGAGGCAAAGTTTGACAGAATGGGTGCTTTCGCTTATTCTGAGGAAGATGGAACTTACAGTGCTGACCACTATGAAGACGATGTTCCTGAAGAGGTTAAGCAAGAACGCCTTGACGTACTCATGGCTCTGCAACAGACTATAAGTGAGGAAGTTGCAGCAAGCTTCGTCGGTAAGAAACTAAAGGTTATTGTTGATTGTAAGGAAGGTGATTACTATATCTGCCGTTCAGAATACTCTTCTCCAGAAGTTGATCCAGAGGTTCTGGTGAAGACTGATGACGATTTAAGAGTAGGAAACTTTTATGAGGTAGAGATCATTGGCTCTGATGAATTTGATCTTTATGGAGAGTTGTTGTAAGAATGATAATCTAATTGTTCAATGAATCATAAACTTTTTATAGATACATTGTCCGAGAAACTCGGATGTTCTTCAGAGGAAACTCAGGAGAATATGGATGTGCTGATTAGCTTGTTCAATGAAAACTTGAAGGAAGGTAATCAGATCAATATATCTTCGTTTGGGTTGTTTTATGTTCAAATGAAGAAAGAACAGATTATTGTTGATCCGACGACTAAGAAAAAGATGCTCGTTCCGCCAAAGCTTGAAGTGAAGTTTAGTGGTAAATAACTGAGGAATGGAAAGACTTCAAATACGTGAAATATCTCGTCTGCTTGCGCAGAGAAAACATATATCAATAGGTGATGCTGAGCGTTTCGTTTCGGAAATGTTCAGCACAATTTCTGTAGGTTTGATTAATGACAAGCAAGTTATAGTAAACGGCTTAGGAACATTCAGACAGCAGAAGACAAAGGAGAAGGAAATTGTAACCTATGTTCCTGATATGGAACTTTCAGAAACCGTCAATGCGCCGTTTGCCAATTTTAAGACGGTAGAGATTACTGGAGAATTGTCCGCAGAGGATTTGTCTGAACTTGGCGATAGCCTCATGGACGAGATTGCAAGTTATGATGAACCACAGAAAGAGAAAGTAGAGTCGGAAGTAAAAGAAACGACTTTTGAACTGGGTGACGAAACTGCAAACGACCCTGCCGTAGAACAACAAGTAGAGGCTTTGGTCGAGAAGGTTGATGCTCTTGAGGAAAAGATAGAGAAAAAAAGAAAATTCCGCAAAAAGTTGTGGACATTCCTTGCTGTTGTTCTGTTGCTCGCACTCATTGCTTGTGGTGGCTACTACGAATACAACAGGCAGCAGGATATTAAAGAGCAAGAACGTATTGCTTCACAAAAGGCTGCTGAGCTTAAGCATAAGCAAGATTCTATTGACAACGTTAAACGAATGGTTAATGCTGTTGATCTTACTGATGAGCAGAAGCTATTCCTTGTTGGAAAAGGAAACACTGGAGCTCCAGAATATCCTTGTTCTACTGACCTTGAAACTGCAAAGAATATTCTTCCTCGTGGCGGTTACATGATTGTTGGAACCTTGAAGACTGTGGAGGTTAATGCTAATGAATCGTTAAACGATATTGCTGTTGCAAACGGATTAGGACAAGGAGAAATCTATATTCAGGTGCATAATGCGTTAGAAAATGTTAAAGAAGGTCAAAAGATTAGAATACCTTTGCTTCAAAAGAAATAAATGTTGTAACTTTGCAGTCGCAAAAGCAGACAAATAACTAAGGTCAAAAACTTCAGCGTAATAAAAAACGAAAAACGTAAAAGGAAACCAAATAATGGCAGAATCATTAGATATCCGTGCTCTTAATGATAATATTGAGCAGCACAGCGCATTCGTCCAGAACCTGACGATGGGACTTAACCAAACCATCGTTGGTCAGAAACATCTTGTGGAAAGTCTTGTACTTGGACTTCTTTCCAATGGTCATATTCTTTTGGAAGGTCTTCCTGGTCTTGCTAAGACTTTGGCTATAAAGACTCTTTCTGAGCTCATTGATGCAGACTTTTCACGTATTCAGTTTACACCAGACCTCCTACCTGCCGACGTGATAGGTACAATGGTCTATTCTCAGAAGGACGAGAATTTCCATGTGAAGAAAGGTCCTGTATTCGCAAACTTTGTTCTCGCGGATGAAATCAACCGAGCACCGGCAAAGGTTCAGAGTGCTCTGCTTGAGGCTATGCAGGAAGGCCAGGTAACTATCGGTAGTGAAACATTCTCGCTTCCAAAACCATTCCTCGTAATGGCTACTCAGAATCCTATCGAACAGGAGGGTACTTATCAGCTTCCTGAAGCTCAGGTGGATCGTTTCATGCTGAAGGTTATTGTTGACTATCCTTCACTTGAAGAAGAAAAGCTCATCATCCGTCAGAACCTTTCTCGTGAAAAGACTCTGGTTCGTCCAGTAGCAAAGGCGGAGGATATAATCAAAGCTAGAGAAGTTGTAAATCAGGTTTATATTGATGAGAAGATTGAGCAATATATTGCCGACATCGTCTTCGCAACTCGTTATCCAGAGCGTTATCAACTCGTAAATCTCAAACCGATGATAACATTCGGTGGTAGTCCTCGTGCCAGCATCAATCTCGCAAAGGCTGCTCGTACATACGCCTTCATGAAGCGCAGAGGCTATGTAGTGCCTGAAGATGTTCGAGCTATTGCGCATGATGTTCTTCGTCATCGTATCGGACTCTCATACGAAGCAGAAGCTACAAATGTCAGCACGGAGGATATTGTTTCTGAGATTCTTAATAAAGTACAGGTTCCATAAAGATTATTGTAGAACTCACCTTAATGAACTCACAAGAATTATTAGCGAAAGTACGTAAACTGGACATCAAGGCTCGCGGATTATCAAAGAATATATTCGCGGGTCAGTATCATTCTGCCTTCAAGGGTAGAGGTATGGTGTTCAGTGAGGTGCGTGAGTATCAGTACGGCGATGATGTTCGTGATATTGACTGGAATGTTACTGCCCGCTTCCATCATCCTTTTGTTAAAGTTTTCGAGGAGGAAAGAGAACTGACGGTTTTCCTTCTTGTTGATGTCAGTGGTTCGCAGAATTTCGGACTTCATCAGCAGTTGCAGAAAGACATTATAACGGAAATTGCTGCCACAATAGCCTTCTCTGCCATAGAAAACAACGACAAAATAGGCGTGATATTCTTTTCTGATAAGATAGAGAAGGTCATTCCTGCGCGTAAAGGTCGCAAGCACATACTACAGATTATTCGAGAGATGCTTGACTTTAAGCCGCAGAGCAATAAGACGGATCTTTCCATTGCCCTTGAATCATTGAACCGTTTGGTGAAAGGCCGTTCCACAACGTTCCTCCTGAGTGACTTTTATGCAGAACAGAACTTTGAGAAGGCAATGAATATCTGTTGTAGTAAGCATGATATCATAGCAATCCAAATTTATGACAAGTTCCAGCAAGAATTGCCTAATGTTGGTCTCATAAAGGTGCAGGATGCAGAAACAGGCATCACATCGTACATTGATACCGCCAGTCGCGACGTAAGGGCAGCTCATGCCGTTGCGTGGAAGCGTAAACAAGAGGTACTTCAGTCGATGTTCAACAAATCGAAGGTTGACAATATCTCAGTTTCTACAACTGACGATTATGTGGTGGCACTGACAAAACTTTTTAAGCAGAGGGCGAAGTAAGGTTATGAGGTTATTAGTTGATAAATAATGAAAAAGCTTTTATCCATAATATTATTATCATTTCTTCCATTTCTTTCCTTTGCGCAGAGTGTGAAGCAAGAGATTGATTCTGTTGAAATATTCATCGGCAGACAAGCTCATTTGAAGCTAACTGTGCAGTCAAAGAAGGGACAGAAGGTGGAGATGCCTGTCTTCAAGGAGAGCGAATATATTACTCCTGGAGTCGAGGTACTTGATAATGGAAAAGAAGAAACAAAGGAAATAGACAACAATTCCGTTGAGACAACCCGCGAATATACTCTTACTTCCTTCGACGACACATTATATTATATACCGGCGCAGAAAGTGAAGGTTGCAGGAAAGGAGTATAAGGGCAAGAATCTTGCGCTCAAGGTTCTGACATGTGAAGTTGATACCGTTCATCCGGAAAACTTCTTCCCTCCACAGGATGTCCAGAATCCTCCGTTTGATATGTCCGAATGGCGCAGCATTATCTTGCTCACTTTGCTGGCTTTGCTTTGTTTCGTTTTTGCCGCATATTTCTATAAGCGAAAGAAGGAAAACAAGCCTTTGAAACTGAATTTCTCTTTCCGCAAGAAGCTTACCCCTTACGAACTTGCCGTTAAGGAGATCGTTACTATAAAGGAGAAGAACCTTTCTCACTCTGAGAATCAGAAAGAATACTACTCAAATCTTACTGACACTCTGAGAAATTATATTGAGGCTCGTTTCGGCTTTGATGCGAAAGAGATGGTTACAACAGAGATTATAGAGGCTTTGAGCAAACAGGAAAAAGCCACTATGGTCAATGAACTGAAGCAACTTTTTGAGACTGCTGACCTCGTGAAGTTTGCCAAGTTCCAGATGCCTCTCAACGAGAACGATATGAATCTTGCCAATGCGCTTGAGTTTGTAACGACAACAAAACCAGAAGAAAAGAAGGACGAAGAAAAGAAACCTAAGAAGTCGGAAGAAGAGAAGCAGAAGACACTTTGGCGTCGTATATATACAGGCTTAATAGCCGTTCTTGTTGTTGGCGGTTCATTGCTTATTTTATATGTAGGCTGGTCGTTTCTTAATCTGATATAACAATCACAATAGATTCATTTAATTGACTGAACTTTGATTTTCGCAAATAAAGAATATCTGTTACTGTTCTTGCTGCTTATACCATACGTTTGGTATCTGATACGCAGTACAAAGAAGTCGGCTACGATGACCGTTGCAGACACTTCAGGCATTTCCCAACTCCCGAAGTCTTTGCGTCAGAGATTGATGTGGCTGCCTAATGTGTTGAGAGTTGCGCTTATATCGCTGCTGATCATCATATTGGCACGTCCTCAGACAAGTAGCTCTTGGGGAACAAGAACAACGGAAGGCATTGACATCATGCTTGCAATGGACGTTTCCACAAGTATGACGCTCACCGACTTGTCGCCTTCACGTATCGTGGCTGCAAAGGAAGTAGCTGCTGAATTCATAAACAATCGTCCAGATGATAATATCGGACTTACCGTCTTTGCCGCAGAAGCTTTCACGCAATGTCCGATGACAACTGATCATGCCACACTCTTAAACCTTCTGAGAAGTGTAGGAACAGAGATGGCAGAAGCTGGTGTCATAGAAGACGGAACTGCCATCGGTATGGGACTTGCTAATGCCCTTTCCCGCTTGAAGGACTCCAAGGCGAAGAGTAAGGTGGTAATCCTTCTTACCGATGGTAGCAATAACTGCGGTGAAATATCTCCACTTCAGGCTGCCAAGATTGCCAAGACATACGGCATTCGTGTTTATACTATTGCTGCCTATAGCGGTAAGGTGCTTACAGTGCCAGTGCAAGTTGGCGGAACGATACAGTATGTTCATACAAAGGATCAAGTGGACGAGAAGTCTCTTGCTCAGATAGCCCAGATGACTGATGCGAAGTATTATAGGGCATCAAACTCTTCTCAGTTGTTTTCTATTTACAAGGAAATAGATTCCTTGGAAAAGTCCAAGATTGACATAAAGAAATTCTCGCGCAAGAACGAAGCTTATCAACTTCTTGCTCTCATAGCTATTATGCTGTTGATAGCGGAAATAATACTACGCCAGACATGGCTTCGCCGATTGCCGTAATAGAAAAGGAATATGAAATTCGCTTCACCAGAATATTTTTATCTGCTGCTTCTTGTACCAGCTTTCATCCTGCTTCGCTTGGTAACGTACTACAAGCGTAGGAAGGCTTTGCATAAACTTGGTGACAAGGAACTTGTATATAAGATGATGCCGCAGCTATCACTCCTTCGAGAGAATATAAAATACACTCTCATTCTCCTCATATACTCTCTTCTAGTTCTTCTTTTGGCTCGTCCGCAGATGGGAACAAAGGTTAGTAAGGAAGAAAGAAACGGCATAGAGGTGATGATAGCCATGGACATTAGCAACTCTATGAGAGCGGAGGATGTCGTTCCGTCGCGATTAGACAAGACGAAGCTTCTGATAGAAAACCTCGTTGACCATTTCAATAAAGATAAGGTGGGCTTGATCGTCTTCGCCGGCGATGCTTTTGTGCAGCTTCCTATTACGGGCGATTACGTGTCTGCCAAGATGTTCATGCAGAGTATCACACCAGAACTCATTGCCGCTCAAGGCACCAATATAGCTGATGCCATTGGTCTCAGCATGGAGAGTTTTACCAAACAGGAAGGCATAGGAAAAGCTATCATTATTATTACTGATGGTGAAGATCATGAAGGTGGTGCGGAAGAAACTGCTGCTGAGGCTTACAAGAAAGGCTATAATGTTTTCGTCCTCGGTGTAGGTTCTACTAAGGGAGCACCTGTGCCTACTGCCGAAGGTGGCTATATGAGAGATAATGAGGGCAATGAAGTAATGTCTTCACTCAACGAAGATATGTGCCGAAAGATTGCCGAGGCTGGTCATGGTACTTATATACATGTGGAGAATAATAATCGTGCTCAGGAACTCCTGAATGACCAGCTTGGCAAGTTGCAGAAAGGACAGATGGAGAATGTGGTTTACAGCGACTATGATGAGCAGTTCCAACCTGTTGTCATGCTTATCCTTTTCCTTCTTCTTGTTGAACTTTTTATCTCCGACTCTTCAAACGGTTTGTTCACAAAACTATCGCGTATGGCTTCAAGAAAAACTCTTGCCAACAGTGCCAACCAAATGAAGATTGGTAATAAGATTGTTGCTAAGGCTATTCTTCTACTTTTAATGCTCGGCGGTTTCTCGTTAAATGCAAATGCTCAGAGTGACAGACAGTTCATCCGCAGCGGAAACAAGTATTATCGTGCACAGAAATTTGACAAGGCTGACATTGAGTATAAGAAGGCTTTGGAGAGAAATCCCAACAATCCAGAGGCACTTTACAATATGGGATGTGCCAAGATGATGCAAGAGAATGATTCTCTTGCGCTTGATTATTTTGACAAGGCTGCGCAGGTTCAGAAAGACAAGAAGCGCAAGGCTCAGGTGTATCACAATGCCGGTGTTATATTGCAGAATCATAAGGATTTCGAAAAGGCTATTGAGGCTTATAAGGCAAGTCTGCGAAACGATCCAACAAACGACCAGACTCGTTATAATCTAGCACTCTGTCAGAAGCTCCTGAAGAACCAACAGAAAAATCAGAATAATCAGGACAAGAACAAGGACAAGGACAAGAACAAGAATCAGAACAAAGACCAAAACAAGAACCAGAATAATAAGGATCAGAACGACAAAAACAAACAGAACGACAAGAATAATCAGAATAAGAATAACGACCAGAATAAGGACAATCAGGACCAGCAGAATCCTCAGGAGTCTAAGCAGGAAAAGATAGACAAGGAGAATGCAGAACAACTCCTTAACGCAGCCAAGAACCAAGAACGTGCTGTTCAGGAGAAGGTCAAGCGGGCTCAACAGCAACGCCGTAACACTTCAAGACAGAAGAACTGGTAGTGTTCTTTCTTGACAGTTTAGCCGTTATGCTTATTTTTTTTTTTATTTGAATCTTTTGATTAATGCTACAAATGAAAAGAATATTCTCTCTCTACATATTGATGCTACTTGCCATAGCAGCTTTAGCACAGGTGCAGGTAAATGCTCCTGGAAGTGTTTCTGCCGGTGAGAATTTCCGTGTTGAATATCATGTATCTTCAGACGACGTTTCTGATGTACGATTTACAGGCAAGATTCCTGAAGGTTTGGAGGAGATAGCTGGACCATATATGTCCACTCAGTCAAGTTATCAGATTATCAACGGTCACACATCAAGCAGTAGCAGTGCGCGTATTTCTTATGTGTTCTATGCAGCAAAATCCGGCACATTTACTATCCCTGCTGTTAGCATAAGGATAGGTGGCAAGAATGTTACCTCACGTGCACATCAGGTGAAGGTAATTGGTTCAGGAGGCAACCAGCAGCAAGGAGGTCAGGTTCAGAGTGCGCCTCGTATGCATCACCCGCAGCAGTCTCAACAGCAGTCAGACAATACTGTTGCAACTCCTGCTCCGGCAAATTCTGCAAATGTGTTCATCAGGGTTACTGCAAATAAGAATACAGTTGTTGAGCAAGAACCGATAAAACTTACTTACAAGCTTTATACAGCATCTCAGATAACAGTTCCTTCTGATCTGAAGATGCCTAATGTTCAAGACTTTACAATCTACGAGATTGAACAGCCGAACAGTGCACAGTGGACTACCGAGAACGTCAATGGAAAGACATATAAATGTGCCGTATGGAAGCAGTATATAGTTTATCCTCAGAGTACGGGTAAGCTTACTGTGCCGGGTAGTAGTGTTCAGATAAATCGTGTTGTCCACCATAATAATGTTGATCCTATCGAACAGATGTTCAATCCAGGCTCTACTTACCATGAAGAGGAGATGGATATTGCTGTTCCACCGCTTACCGTCAATGTAGTTCCACTTCCACAGCGTCCAGCAAACTTCTCTGGTGGTGTCGGTCATTTCAATATGACAGCAGCCATTTCCAAGAGTCAGGTGAAAGCTGGCGAACCTGTAACGGTCAGAGTCGGACTTTCTGGTGTTGGTAACATGAAGCTCGTTAAGCAGCCAACAGTCAATTTCCCTAAGGATTTTGAGGTATATGATCCTAAGGTTACGGACAATACACAGAATACGAATGCTGGTTTGGAAGGCTGTATGACGTATGAGTTCATTGCCATTCCTCAGAATAAGGGCGATTTCACTATTCCTGCAGTAGAATTTACCTATTATGACACCCAGACAAGTGGCTACAAGACTATTAAGAGTTCTGTCATGAAGCTGAAGGTTGACGAGGCTGACGCTTCCTCTTCCTCTGCCGAATCATATCAGGAAGAGCTGCGCAATTCCGATATCTACTCCATCAAGCAGTTCCAGGAAATTGAGTTCCACAATAACGACAGTTTCTTCCTTTCCGCTAGCTATGTCATCATCATGTTGCTGCTCCTCGTTACGTTCTTCGTTTTGCTCTATGTGTTCCGTAAGCGTGCTATTGAGCGTGCTGACGTTGTCCGCATGAAGGCTAATCGTGCAAACAAGGTTGCATCCAAGAAACTCCAGAAGGCTGCTATGCTCATGCGCTTGCGCAAGAAGGACGAGTTCTACGACGAAGTTCTTCGTGCACTTTGGGGCTATGCCGCCGATAAGATAAACATTCCAGTAGAGAGCTTGTCAAAAGATAATATCCAGGAACAGCTCCTCGAACATAACTGCAATTCTTACTCGGTGGAGAAGTTTACCGACGCTATTTCCGAGTGTGAATATGCTCGTTATGCGCCGTCACAGGATGAGAAATCAAGTATGAAGAATATTTATGACATGGCGGTTACTGCCATTACTGAGATTGAGGATTCGCTGAAGATGCGTACAAAGTCGGGGGCTGCTTTACTTGTTACCCTGATGCTGTTCTTCGCTATGACTTTCGCCTCACAAGCTTCTCGTGCGGCAACGACTATCGAATCTGCCAATTCTGCCTATCAGTCAGGCAATTACCAGCAGGCTATCACACTCTATGAGCAGACTTTGAAAGCCGGTGACAGTCCTGAGCTGTTCTACAATCTCGGCAATGCCTACTATCGCACAAACCAGATTACCAAAGCTCTTCTCAACTACGAGAAAGCCTATCTCTATGATCCTGCCGATGCAGACGTACGACACAATCTCGACTATGTTCGTACAAAGACCGTTGACAAGCAGATTCCTGCTGCCGATCTCTTCTTCGTTTCATGGTATAAGAGTCTTACTTACATATTCTCCATCTATGGCTGGGCTATATTTTCCATTGTTGTGATTCTACTCAGTTTGGGGGCTTTCCTTGTCTATTTGTTTACTCCTAATCTACTTCTTCGTAAGATTAGTTTCTGGGCAACCTTGCTGTCCATGCTTCTCTTCGTCTTGAGTATAGTCTTCGCTTTTCAGCAGTCTTACTTTATAAATAACAACAAGGGGGCTATAGTGACAGCAAAAGAAGTGGTTATGAAGAAAACCCCTGAGGCTGGAAGTACTGATGTGGCAACCATCCACGAAGGCACTCACGTTGATATTATTGACGATGCTATGAAAGACTGGAAAGAAGTTGAACTTCCTGACGGCAAGACAGGTTGGGTGAAGTCTGATGTCTTCATCAGAATACAGGTCGGAGAAAAGTAAAGTCATAACCGAATAGATATGATAGATATAAAGATAGCAGATTATAACTACAACCTTCCTGACGAGCGAATCGCGAAGTTCCCCGTAGCAGAACGCGACCATAGCAAGCTTCTCGTCTATAACAAGGGAAACATTCAGGAAGATACCTTCTATAATATTGGCAACTATCTGCCAAAGGGCGAACTCATGGTGTTCAACAACACCAAGGTTATCCGTGCTAGAATGCACTTCCGCAAGGACACAGGTGCTCTTATTGAGATTTTCCTTCTTGAACCCTACCTTCCAGCCGATTACGAGCAGATGTTCCAGTCACGCGGCAAGTGTCAGTGGCTCTGCCTTATAGGCAATAAGAAGAAATGGAAGGAAGGCGAACTAAAGCAAGATTTATCTTCGGGCAGTGTCGCCATCACCCTCTCTGCTCGCTACATTGCTCCTCATGCCACGGCTCATATAGTAGAATTCTCGTGGCAATCATCACCACACCCTGTGGCGCGGGTGGGGGAGGTTAGTTTCGCCGAGATTGTTGATCTGGCTGGCGAACTTCCTATTCCGCCATATCTCAATCGTGATACAGAGCAGAGCGACCTCACTACCTATCAGACCGTCTATTCCAAGATAAAAGGCTCCGTTGCAGCCCCAACCGCCGGACTCCATTTCACTCCGACTGTCCTCACCGCTCTTGACGCCCTCGGCATTGAGCGCGACGAAGTTACTCTCCATGTCGGTGCAGGCACCTTCAAGCCCGTAAAGTCAGAGAATGTTGCCGACCACGAGATGCATGCAGAGCATTTCGCTGTCAGCCTTTCCACTATCCAGAATCTTATCCGTCATGGCGGAAAAGCCATTGCTGTCGGCACAACCTCCGTTCGCACCCTTGAGAGCCTTTATTACATTGGCGCGCAAATTTATAAAAATGCATTAGAATTCAAGGTTTCCCAGTGGGAGCCTTACCAGCCGGGAGCAAATGAAGTCTCAACTCTTGACGCCCTGAAAGCCATAGAGAGCTATCTTCTTGAGAATCACCTTGATGCCCTTCACGCTTCCACTCAGATTATCATCACCCCTGCCGGTTATGACTATAAAATAGTAAAGATGCTCGTCACTAATTTCCATCAGCCTCAGAGCACCTTACTTTTGCTTGTTTCCGCGCTAATTGGCGACAAGTGGCATGAAGTCTATGACTATGCCCTTGCCCACGATTTCCGCTTCCTCTCCTACGGCGACAGCTCTCTGCTCATACCGTAGAAATGTTTTGGAAAAGTCTTAATCTCTTCTTCCGAAAATACGGAGCAGATAGAGGAAGAGGTTGATGAAGTCGAGATAGAGAGTCATAGCGCCGAGCACTGCGTATTTCTGAACGTCAGGGTTATACTCGTCAGCATCCCAGAACATCTGCTTGATTTTCTGAGTGTCGTAAGCCGTAAGACCAACAAAGATGAGCACACCGATATAAGAAATGATCATCTCCAGCATACCGTTGCCCACAAAGATGTTTACGATTGTAGCGATGATAAGACCGATGAGAGCCATAAACATGATTTTGCCCATTCCGCTGAGGTCCTTGCCAGTTGTGTAGCCATAGAGAGACATTGCGCCGAAGGTTCCTGCGGTGATGAAGAATGTCGTTGCTATGCTGCTTGCCGTGTAGGCGAGGAAGATGAACGACATTGTCAGACCGTTTACGACGGAGTAGGCAATGAAGAGTAGGGTAGCGGTGGTTAGCGACATCTTGTTTATGCCAGCAGAAAGCCAGATAACCAAGCCGAATTCTGCGATTAGCAAGCCCCAGAAAAGAATTGAATTGCTGAAGATGGCTTCCAAAATGGCTGGGCTTGAGGCTGTGAGCCATGCTGTCATACCTGTGATGACGAGGGCGAGAGCCATCCAAGTGTAAACCTTCTTCATGAGCGCAGGGAAAGCACGT
>JAZLKJ010000022.1:0-6565 GCA_045597565.1 Prevotella sp.
TGCAGCCATAGACCAATCACGATGTGCCTGGCGCAAGAGTTCCTCGGCAGCTTCGGGCAGAGTGGCGAGCTTTCCGCCACGGACTGGTTCCATGACGATGCAAGGAATGTTGCGCTCTTCTAGAATTTTGTATTCGGCAGGAGTAGCACTGTAGCGACAGTCGTAATAGTTTATCTGTAGCTGGGCGAAGTCCCATGGGTATTTATCGGCAAAGATGCGCAGTGTCTCAACGCTTGAATGGCACGAGAAACCGAGGAAACGAATCCTACCCTTGCGCTTCTGCTCCTGAAAGTATTCTATTGCTCCGCTGTCTATATACTGCTGGATATTGCTGTCCATCAGACAGTGGATAAGATAGAAGTCGATGTAGTCCGTCTGTAGTCGCTTGAGCTGCTCCTCAAAGACCATCTCATAGTCTGTGGTAGCAGCGATATTGAATTTATCGGCGATATAGAACTTATCTCTATCTGCCTCGTGACGCTTCAAGGCTGCACCAAGGCATTTCTCAGATTCACCTTCGTTATACACCCACGCTGTGTCAAAGTAGTTTATGCCATGCTCCAAGGCATAGTCTATCATTTCCGCCGATGCCTCCCAGTCGATAGGAGCATTGGCAGCCGTTCCCTTCTGTGGCAGGCGCATATTGCCCATGCCGAGAGTGGAAACATGGAGATCGTGGAAAGGCTTTGTATTCATGTTTTATGGAGAGTTTGTCCTCCCCCTGTGGGGGAGTCAGAGGGGGGCCTATTTCTTAAGAAGATAGCGGATAACGAGATAGCCACCGATTACTTGCAGTGCAAGTCCTGGAAGACCGAGTTGGAAGTCCTGAAGAGGAGCTGTGGCTGAGCCAGTGATAGCCCATTCAGCCAAACCTCCGAGCACCTGATATGTCAACACTACAGCGAGAATAGAGAGAAGCGAAACCTTACGAACATGGTTTGCCATGAGTCCTGCTGCCATGGCTAAAAGTACGGACTTAACGAGTATTACTGGCACCATGCCATAGGCTGGCATTCCGAACAACAGACTGTTTACTATTGGCGATGCTACGGCAGTGAGCAAACCAACCTGCCATCCGTATTTATAAGCACCTACGAGGGTGAAGAAGTATATTGGAAGCCAAATGAGTCCGCCCTGTGGAATAAGGTGGCAGAGCTGTGGCAAAGCGATGTTGCCAGCAATGAATGCTAAAGCTACGAGGAAAGATCTGCTCTCGCGAAGGGAGAGGGAGTAGAGTTGTACGTCTTGAGTTTGCATAGTTATTTTAAGGGGGTTAATTTATATTCAAGTTTAAACTTGAGGCTAAAGGCTAAAAGCTACTGCGAACAGACAAACTGCTCAATCAGCGGGAGGCATTCTTCTGCCGTGGATGCTGTGCTGCAGAGCTTTTCCACTGGACACCAGTCTGTGCCGGCACGGTTTATGATATGCTCCACACATTGCGAGTAGCTTACGTTGATGCCAGCGTCTTCCAATAGTTGCAAGGCTGGCTGGCTTATTGTGTGGGCATATACTTCCCTGACACCACCAAGAACCATCAGTGCCGCAGCTCCTTTGCCTATAACTTTGTCTGCCAACTGGGCATTGAGCAGAACGTCCGGCTCATTGCGGAGAAGATAGAACAGGTCTGCAACGCCTCGTTTCCAGTAGCATTGTTCCTTGCCCAGACTGCGTATTACTAGGGAGCAACCCTCGCGGTCAAGTATTTCTTTCAGACGTTCCATTTTTACTTCCTATTATTCGCAATAGAAAGCACTACGTACCACGCGATGATTACAGCGAAGGCTGAGAGCTGGAAGATAACGAGTAGCGGAACGCAGGAAATGATAAACGACCAACGAAGCTTATTGTCCGTCCAATTCCATTTCTTGAACTTAAGAGAGAACATCGGAATCTCTGCTATCAGCATATAGCTCATCACGAGCATAAGGATAAGAAGCAGAAGATAACTCCATTCGCAATTCTTAAGAGCATCTTCGCCGCCCACTAAGAGCGATCCCCAGAAAAGGGCATTTGCCGGAGTAGGCAAGCCGATGAAAGATGATGTCTGACGCTCATCGAGGTTGAACTTTGCAAGTCTGAGAGCCGAGAAGCCTGCCATGATGAATGCGGCGAAAGGCAGGTAGGTGCTTACACACTCAGATGCTATCGGACAAGCGACAACCTCCTTCAATGTGTAGTAGAGAATCGCTGACGGTGCAACACCGAAAGTTACGCAGTCGGCAAGCGAGTCAAGTTCCTTTCCTACTGGCGATGAAACGCCGAGTCGTCGTGCCACCATGCCGTCAAAGAAGTCAAAAACGGCTCCGAGCACTATAAACAAAAGCGCTGCGACAAGATTACCTGTCACAGCAAGAACTATTGCTATACAGCCAGATACAAGATTGCAGGCTGTTATCGTATTTGGTATATGCTTTTTCATAATATCACTTAATAAATTGATAATGGATAATGGATAATTGGCAATTTGACTGCACGACAAATAATTATCAATTTTCCATTTTCAATTATCAATTAATTCTTCTTAAGTTTGCCTATCACAGTGACATTTCCTGTGGTATGCTCATCCATCTTTACATTGATTTCAGCATCCATCGGTAGATAAAGATCCACGCGCGAGCCGAACTTTATAAAACCAAGATGCTCATCAATGTAGCAGTCGTCTTTTGGTTTTGCGTAAGTAACGATGCGACGAGCAACTGCGCCAGCCACCTGACGGCACAAGATTCTCTGACCGTTCTCAGCCTTTATTATAACCTCTGCTCTCTCGTTTTCCTCACTTGCCTTTGGCAGCCAAGCCTTGTGGAAATTGCCGTTATAGTGATTTACTTGCTCAACGACGCCCTCGCATGGGAACCAGTTAGCATGCACATTCCACAAACTCATGAAGATACTGACCATCTTGCGAGGCTCATGGAAATACTTATCCTCGAAAACTTCCTCTACCACGACAATCTTGCCGTCGGCAGGAGCCACGATAATGTTGTCCGTATCACCCTCAAAGCGGCGAATAGGACAGCGGAAAAAGTTTACAGCAATGCAGTAAGGAATACCGCAAAGTACGAGAAATATATAAAAAGGTATCTTGTTTTCAACCGAGAACCATAGGATTATGCCCACGAGAACTACAAAAGCCAGTCCTACCATAAGCAGGTCGGCTCCCTCATGATGCAGTCTTATATTCTTGATTTTTTTTATTCTTTTGCCCATTAGGTTGTTCGAAGTGTAATGGATAATATAGAGATTTTCCGTTGCAAAGTTACAAAAATTAACTTTCCTAAACAAACAAATTGCTTTTTTATTACAAAAAACGTGGAAATATTGCACTATTATTGGCAAAAATAGTATCTTTGCACCATAAAACACCCTTCTTTTCACTCTTCACTTTTCACTTTTCATTCTAAAATTTTTTAATTTTTCACTTTTCATTTTTCATTTCTAATGAACGAAATATACATGCGCCGCTGCCTTCAGTTGGCAAAAAACGGACTCCAGAATGCCAGACCTAACCCTATGGTCGGAGCCGTAATCATAGACAAAAACGGGAATATCATAGGCGAGGGCTACCACGTACGTTGTGGTCAGGCTCATGCAGAGGTGAACGCTTTTGCCGACTGCGAACGTCGCGGCAACAATCACCTACTGCCTGAGGCCACCATCTACGTCAGTCTTGAACCTTGTGCACACTACGGAAAGACGCCACCATGCGCTGATCTGATTATCCGAAAGGCGGTAAAAAAGTGTGTCGTCGGCTGCGTGGATTCTTTCTCTGAGGTCTCAGGACGTGGCATTCAGCGCATTAAGGATGCGGGCATAGAGGTTGTCGTCGGTGTTCTTGAGGATGAGTGCCGCGAGTTGAACCGCACATTCTTCACTTACCACACGCTCCACCGCCCATTCATCACACTCAAATGGGCGCAGTCTGCCGACGGATTCATTGACTGCAACTTTCAGCCCGTCCGCATATCAAACGAGAAGACCACCATGCTTGCCCATAAGCTCCGCGCAGAGAACGACGGCATCCTCGTAGGCAGGACAACCCTGGAGCGCGACAAACCGTCGCTTACCGTGCGCCATTGGTACGGCAAAGAGCCGAAGAAGTTCGTTCTGAGCAGCCAAAAGAGCGAACTTTCCATTTCGGAAGACTTCACCGCCATCAGTTCTCTGGAAGAAATGGAGGGCATACAGTCGCTCCTCGTCGAAGGAGGTGCTGCGGTTCATAAACACTTCATAGACAACGGCTTATGGGACATCATCCGCGTAGAGACCTCCGCCCAGCTCTTCCATCGAGGCACCAAAGCCGCCGCCATACCGCAGAACGCCGTTCTCGTCAGCGAAAAATGGTATGACGGCAATGTCATCAGGGAATATCGAAAAGCATAATATTATGAGGGTGACAGGGGACGGTTCTGTGTCACCATTATATAATATACAAAAAAGGATTTGTAGTCTCTTTGCATCTAGAAATATTTCATTAATATGAGAATAATATTGTTGTCTTTTTTTATAGCATGCATACAAACACTTTATGCTAATAATGATAATGTATCCATTAATGATATTGTGGATAGAATCTATAAACTTAATTTTTCCAAAGTTAACAATGATTCTTTGTATGTAATTATGGGAGATTCTTTTGAACAGGAATATCGCTATGAAGGTTTATGTCCTATAAGAACAGGGCTACCGTATTCAAAAGATTCTTCAAAAGAGTATCCTGTGATAAAAATCCAAAATATTAAGCAAAAGGGGAGAAGAGCAGAGGTTCAAATCTCTTATTATCTATTAACTTATAGAAATTCTGAGATATTTCTTGCTCTTCAAGGAGGATACGTTTTCACCTACATTAGGAAGAACAATAAATACGTATATTATAGGCATAAAGAATGGGGGGTATAAGTCTGTGTCACCCCATTGAGTCAGAGAACCGTCCCCTGACTCATTCAACAGAGAATGGCAGAGTTGTTTGGGGTAACAATACCTGATATTGTTTACCATCTTCAACAGATTGATGCGAGTGGTGAGATCCATTTGTCCGATGCTATTAAAAAATTTTTAATACCTTCGGACAAATGGTCTGGAGAGGTAATGATGTACAACCTTGATGTGGTCATAGCCGTCGGTTATCGTGTAAACAGCTATGAGGCAACTCAGTTCCGCATTTGGGCAACGCAAGTGTTGAAGGAGTATCTTACAAAGGGCTTTGTGCTGGACGACGAACGACTGAAGGGCAAGAATGTTTTCGGAGCAGATTACTTTGACGATTTGCTCGACCGCATACGTGAAATCCGTCTTTCCGAACGTCGTTATTATCAAAAGATTACGGACATCTACAGTGAATGTAGTTCTGATTACGACAAAGAGTCAGAGCAGACCCGTACATTCTTCAAGATTGTGCAGAATACGATGCATTATGCCGTATCGCAAAAGACAGCTGCCGAAATCATCTACGAACGTGCAGACGCAGAGCGTCCACACATGGGGCTGACGACATGGAAGAACGCTCCTAACGGAAGAGTTGTCAAATCGGATGTTACTGTTGCAAAGAATTATCTCAGTGAGAATGAAGTTGATTCGTTGAACAGGTTGAGCAATGCATTCATTGATATTGCGGAGCAACGTGCACAAGACCATATAATAATGACTATGGCGGATTGGACGGTGCTCTTGCAACGATACATGGACTTGAACAATCGCCCATCGCTACCAGATTCGGGAAGTGTGTCTCACGAACAAGCTGTAGAGAAAGCTCTTTCCGAATACGACAAGTTCCGCATCATTCAAGATCGCGAGATTATGTCTGACTTTGATAAGCACCTGAAACTTCTTTTCGGTGATTAGGAAAGGAGTGATAGGGGACGGATCTATGTCACCTTTGACGACCTCACTCTCAGCTATGACGGCAACCGCCTGACATCGGTCTGCGATGCCGTCACAGACCCAACCTACAACAATGCTTGGGACTTCAAGGACGGTGCTGACAGCGATTCTGAGTACGAATATGACGAAAATGGCAATCTGACAAAAGATTTAAACAAGAATATTTCGTCAATTCAATACAATTCCCTAAATTTGCCCACGCAAATCCTCTTTGCGGATGGCAATGTAATCCGTTACACGTACAGTGCCGATGGGCGCAAGCTCAGGGCAGAGTACACCACTGCAATGCCTGCCACAACAAAAACTGTCGATTATTGTGGCAACTTGATCTTTGAAAACGGCACTCTAAAGCAGATACTTGTAGAAGGTGGCTACATTATGATGGACGACTGGAGTAACCCATACTGCCTATACGTCAGGGACCATCTCGGCAACAACCGCATGGTTGTCCACCCAAGTGGCATGATAGAGCAGGTAAATAACTACTATCCTTATGGTGGTCTGATGGCGAACAGCACTGGTTGGAATGCTCAACGCTACAAGTACAACGGCATCTACTACGTCTCAAAGAATGTTAAGAACGATGCCGGCAGTCGCGAGATGGTGTTTGCGGAATACATTCTTCGCGGAAACATGAGCCTCTATCAGATAGGCGAAGACGAGATGCTGATCGTAGATGAAGACG
>JAZLKJ010000023.1:0-23774 GCA_045597565.1 Prevotella sp.
CGATGCTCTTCCTCCAATGGAGTGTTGAGGGTGTCGAGCATCGGCTTGTCATATTCGTCAATGAGCACGACCGCTCTCTTTCCTGTCTTTTTGTGAGCCTGTTCCAGGATATACTGGAAGCGTGAGCCTATAGACCGTGAGTATGGTTCTGCTCCATATTCATCTTCCCAATGAGAGAGATGCTTCTCTATCTTCTGTCGGGAAGAATTGTCGAGCAAATAGTTCTCGTTGGCAAAGTCAATACGAAATACAGGATGCTCCTTCCATTCCTGCTCCATAGTCTCTATCTTCAGTCCCTCAAACAGCTCCTTCCTGCCTTTGAAATATGCCTCTAAGGTAGAGATGAGCAGTGACTTTCCGAAACGGCGCGGGCGGCACAGGAAACTGATATGCTTTTGTGCAAGCCTATAGACAAGGTCAGTCTTGTCAACATAGACAAATCCATTTTCACGGATTTTACCAAATGATTGTACTCCTATAGGATATTTCATAATGATTGTAAGTTACTATGAATTATATATGATACACGCCCTCCAGCGGACAGATGTTGCAGCAGTCGAGGATTACCTTACCCTTGAGTTTGTCCCAGTTCTGCTTGATGTGGTCGTGCTTCACCATGATGACTACCATGTCCATGTCATTAAGGAACTCATCGAAGTCAGAGTATTGGTTGAGAGCAATCTTCTGGTTCTCAAAGAATGGATCGTAGCACTTGAGCGGACGTGCAAGGTGACGCTCCTGAAGCTCCAACATCTGCAGTGCTGGCGACTCACGGAAGTCATCCACGTTCTCCTTGTATGTCAGTCCATAGAGACCTACCTTGCGGTTGTCCGTAATGTTATTCTCCCCCATGATCTCGTGTATGCGGCTGAGCACGAACTCAGGCTGCGAGTCATTCGTCTTCATAGACTCGTCGATGACCTTTGCCAGCTGTGGGTAGTCGCCCACGAGGAACCACGGATCCACACTGATGCAGTGACCGCCTACACCAGGACCCGGCTGCAGGATGTTCACGCGAGGGTGCATATTGCAGATACGTATGATCTCATAAACATCCATATTGTCGTGACGACAGATGCGTGCCAGTTCATTGGCAAAGGCGATGTTGACAGCACGGAAGGTGTTCTCAACTACCTTTGTCATCTCGGCGGTGCGTATGTCCGTTACCACTATCTCACCCTGGCAGAATGATGCATAGTACTCTTTCACCTTCTCACCAATCTCACGGCTGTCAGCACCGATGGTGCGGTTGTTGTGCAGCAGTTCATACACCATGTTACCCGGGATGATACGCTCCGGAGCATGAACAAGGTTGATGTCCTCGCCTATCTTGAAGCCGTTCTCCTCTATTACAGGGCGCACGAACTTATCCATCGTGCCAGGACTGACCGTTGACTCTATCACCACCGTTGCCCCTTTAGGACATACCTTCATCACCTCCTTTACTGCTGCCACCACGTAGCAGGCATCCACCTTCTTCGAGAATTTGTCGTAAGGAGTAGGAACGGACACGATGTACATGTCGGTCTTCTGATACTCTGTGGTGAACTTGATGCCAGCCTTCAGGGCATCCTGAAAGAGCTCATCAAGACCGTCCTCCTTGAAGGTGGTGCGACCAGCATTGAGGGTGTCAACGAGTTTCTTGTTGTAGTCAGTACCAACGACTTCTACACCATGTGAAGCCATCATAAGGGCTGTCGGGAGTCCTATGTAGCCGAGGCCAATTACGTTAATCATTGTTTTTATGAGAATATACTATTAATGTACTGTGTTATTCGTTTGCAAGCCTTACCATCGCCATAGGGATTTACGGCCTGGGACATACTTTCATACACTTCTGTTGATTCGATAAGTTCTGAGACATTATGACATATAAGGTCATAATCAGTACCCACCAGTTTTACCGTACCAGCACTGAGAGCCTCTGGGCGCTCTGTAGTATCACGCATTACGAGCACAGGTTTTCCCAGTCCTGGAGCCTCCTCCTGTATGCCGCCGGAATCGGTAAGCACTATATGTGACTTGCTCATAAGGTGTACGAATTCGATGTACTGCAATGGTTCGATGAAAAAGAAATTAGAAGCTTCTCCCCAGCCTTCTCCCAAGGAGAGAGTGTCCATGCCTGCGAAGATTTCATGAATTGGTCGGCGGACATTAGGATTCAGGTGCATAGGATAGACAAAATCCACATTTGGGTATTTTATTGACAGGTCGCGCATGGCTGACAACATACGAATGAAGCCGTCGCCAAAGTTCTCGCGTCTGTGACCGGTTATAAGGATCATCTTCCTTGAACCGTCAAGGCGTTTCACATCATAACCAGCTTCAAGCAATATTTTGTCCTGCGCAATACGCAGTGATTCATCGCTACGCAGTTTCTCAACAACCAGGTGCAATGCATCAATGACGGTGTTACCTGTAACAACAATCTGTCCGGAAACATTCTCCCCTTTAAGGTTCTTTTCCGATAACGACGTTGGAGCAAAGTTGAATGCTGCGATACGTCCTGTCACCTGTCTGTTCATCTCCTCTGGCCAAGGGCTGAGAAGGTTGTGCGTGCGAAGTCCTGCCTCAACGTGTCCCACAGGAATCTGTGCATAGAACGCTGCAAGGGCTGCTGCTGTGGAAGTGGTGGTATCACCATGTACAAGCACAATGTCAGGACGGCACTCCTTGAATACATTACGCATGCCAGCAAGCACGCGTACCGTAACATCGGTCAGATCCTGCCCCTGTGTCATAATGTCCAGATCATAGTCTGGGACAACATCAAATATCCTGAGAACCTGGTCAAGCATCTCTCGATGCTGACCCGTTACACAGACGTATGTCTCGAAGTTTTTCTCTTGTCTTTGAAACTCTTTGACCAAAGGACACATCTTTATTGCCTCGGGTCTCGTTCCAAAAATCAGCATTACCTTTTTCATCAACTTAATATGATTTTCTTCAGATTTCCTTCATCCACGAAAAGGGAATTCCGTTGATAGCGATGGCAACAAGTCCGTTGACGCTCACTACCACTTTCCTGTCGCGCAGGATGCGTAAAACGGTTCCGCAAACACCAGCATATTGCCCGCAAACGATTTTTACTTTTTTGCCTTTCGAAATTGCGACATTTGGATTGTCAAGGTAGATGTTTTGCTCGTTTGAATTCTTGGTGACGCGAATGAAGTCCTCCATTGCCTTGTCGAGGACAATCATAGGCTGTGAGGATGTCTTGTCTATGACATAGCGTAGCGGACAATCTTCCTCATGTCTGCGTTTCCATTTGTCCATAAAATCACGGTTGGTGTGCACAAACAGCAGATTGTGGACTGCAGGAAGCATTTTGTCTCCATGTTCACTACGCACTCTCTTCATCGGCACATAGCATGTCACCCCCTCTGCCTCTAGCAGCTCTTTTGCCTTTATTTCGCGGCTATAGGTTGATCGCATGACATACCAATGTTTCTGTTCGTCAGCCTTGTCAGCGTGGGACACATCTGGGGGACACCCAATGTCTGTCGCATTGGGAGAAACAAACTTTTTGCTATGTACACCGCCTTCTTCGTTCATGCTTACCAGCGAATCCCGATTTGACGAAAATTCTATTTCTTCTTAAGTGAATCTTCTAATTAATGTAAGTGAGTCTTCGTTTCTTGACAATCCATCACAGATGCTCTGGGAGTTTGAAGAGTTTCTGGGAATTTGAACCTTTTACGAGGATGAGTTTGCCTTCAACTGGGGATTCCTGCAAGTGAGCGATAACGTCGTCAACGGTCTCAAAATCATATTCGCCCCACTGCTTGCCAACAAGCCAGACGTGCTTAACGCCGATTTCCTGAATCTTCTCGCGAATCTTCTGATGTTCCTCGTCAGAACCAGAACCAAGTTCGCCCATTCCGCCGAGGATGACCATTTTCTCCTGTACGGAAGGAATGGTCTGGAAATTGTCGAGGGCAGCTGCCATTGATGTAGGATTGGCATTGTAAGCGTCAACGATGAGTGTATTCTTCTCCGTCTTCATCAGCTGCGAACGATTGTTCGTAGGAGCATATTCAGAGAGAGCGGCGTTAATATCCTCACAGCTTACGCCAAAGTAGTTGCCCACAGTAACTGCCGCGAGGAGATTCACAATGTTGTAGTTGCCGATAAGCTGTGTCTGGACGGTCTCAGAATCAGTAGCGTCATGAAACGGCTCGGAAGGTTTAGCTCGGCGGTCCGAAGGAGAAAGCCAAATCCTCGCCCTACTGTTCCAATGGAACTTCACGAAAGGATTGCTTTCCACTACCCCACCCTGAACGTATGGAATCTGATTCATGCCCTCAGCTATCGGAACAAGGTATTCATTCTCCATGTTAAGGAACACTTTTCCGTTGTTAGCACGAAGATAATCGTAGAGCTCGCCCTTTGTCTTGATGACGCCTTCAAAGCTTCCGAAGCCTTCCAGATGCGCACGACCGACGGAAGTGATCAAGCCCCACGAAGGTTCTGCGATGTTCACAAGGTCGCGAATTTCGCCAGGATGGTTTGCTCCCATCTCGATAACGGCTATCTCATGCTCATCGCGAATTCGCAAAATAGTCAGCGGCACACCGAGATGATTATTGAAGTTGCCTTGAGTATAAAGCACATTATACTGCTTCTGAAGCACGGCAGAGACGAGTTCCTTGGTAGTTGTCTTGCCGTTTGTGCCGGTAATGCCGATAACCTTCAAGCCCTTTGCCTTCATCTGGCGGATATGGTAGTTGGCCAAATCCTGCAAGGTCTTTAAGGTATCGCCTTCTGTAACGGCGTAAGCAGCTCCATTCTGGAGGGCGGCATCACCAAACTTAGTGCCGTCGAAGCGTTCGCCCTTTATGCCGAAGAAGATGGAATTAGGCGGACAATTGCGGCTGTCGGTTGTTATATTAGGGTTTTCAAGATAAATCTTGTAGAGTTCTTCTATGTTCATAGGGCTCTTAGTTAGCGTTCTCTGAGATGAACTTTATGCGCACGAGACGCACTTCGTCATCCTCATAGTAATCCTTGAGTTCCTTCATTGCCTCCTTCATGCTGTCGGTCTTGCTTTCAAGGAAGTAATCGTAGATATCGTCTATCTGCTCATCGTCAAGGATGTCTTCTATATAATAATCTATGTTCAGCTTCGTTCCGCTATAGACGATGGAGTCAAGATCGTTGAGCAAAGCCTCGAAGCTCATGCCCTGAGCCTTGGCAACTTCATCGAGCGGAGTCTCATTATCAATGAGCTGGATAATCTTAACCTTTGAAGCAGACTTCTTTGCAACAGTCTTGAAGCGAAGGTCATCAGGGCGCTCAATGTCATTCTCCTCACAATAAACCTTTATCATGTCGAGGAAAGGCTGACCGAAACGCTTAGCCTTACCGGCACCTACGCCGTTGATGTTCTGCAGCTCGTCCATAGTATGCGGATAAACTGTAGCCATCTGGTCGAGCGAGATATCCTGGAAAACGACATACGGAGGAAGTCCGACATTGCCATTTGCGTCCTTTGAAGTCTTGGCAACCTTCTTGCGCAAGTCTTTCAGCATCTTGAGCAACACTGGGTCAAGAGCCTCAATCTTTGCCTCATCGTCAGCATCGGCGATTGCCTCATTGAAGACACCATCAAGCATTACTTCCATCTGCGGTGGATTCTCCATTGCCTCGCGTCCTTTATCCGTAAGCTTCAGAATGCCATAGCTCTCGACATCCTTATAGAGGAAATCCTCAAGAAGAGCCTGACGAATTACTGGCTTAAGGAGCTCTGCATACTTCTTTCCCTTACCGAAAAGCGGAGAGTTCTCGTGATGATGGGTAACGATGTCGTGCGTCTCCTTACCAGCAAGAAGATCCACGATATGCGTCGTATCAAAGTCTTCCTTTAGTTTTTCTATCGTACTGAGAACAAGCTCAAAAGCCTTTGTAGCGTCATGTTTCTCATGAGGATGCTTGCAGTTGTCGCAGTTGTGGCAGTTTTCTTCAGTATATTTCTCGCCGAAGTAGTTGAGAATCATTCTGCGGCGACAAACGGAAGTCTCTGCATACGACTCAGTTTCGCGAAGCAACTGACGACCGATATCCTGCTCTGAGACAGGCTTTCCGTCCATGAACTTCTCCAGTTTCTGAAGGTCTTTCTTAGCATAGAAGGCAATACACTTACCCTCGCCACCGTCGCGACCGGCACGACCAGTCTCCTGATAGTAGCCATCAAGACTCTTCGGAATGTCGTAGTGTATCACGAAGCGAACATCCGGCTTGTCAATACCCATTCCGAAGGCAATTGTTGCCACGATGACATCAATGTCTTCCTGAAGGAAATTGTCCTGCGTCTCAGAGCGTTGCTTAGTGTCCATTCCGGCATGATAAGCGGCAGCCTTAATGTCGTTGGCACGAAGCACTTCTGCAAGTTCCTCCACCTTCTTACGCGAAAGACAATAAATAATACCACTCTTGCCCGAGTTCTGCTTGATAATCTTTACGATCTGCTTGTCAATATCCTTTCCTTTCGGACGAACTTCATAGTAAAGATTAGCGCGATTGAACGAACTCTTGAACTCAACAGCATCTGTTATGCCAAGGTTTTTCTTGATATCCGTACGCACCTTGTCAGTAGCAGTTGCCGTAAGAGCAATGACAGGAGCGTTGCCTATCTCATTGATAATAGGACGAATACGGCGATATTCAGGACGGAAATCATGTCCCCATTCCGAGATACAGTGAGCCTCGTCTATAGCATAGAAAGAAATCTTAACGCTCTTCAGGAAGGTTATGTATTCCTCCTTCGTGAGCGATTCCGGTGCCACATAGAGAAGTTTGCAGCGACCATCAGTAATATCTTTCTTAATACCATCGACAACAGCCTTGGTAAGCGAAGAGTTTATATAGTGTGCAATGCCGTCATACTCAGCATTTCCGTTTATCACGTCAACCTGATTCTTCATCAAGGCGATAAGCGGAGAAATGACTATTGCCGTACCTTCCATAATAAGGGCAGGCAACTGGTAGCAAAGCGACTTGCCGCCACCCGTAGGCATTAGCACGAAAACATTTTTCTCGTCAAGCACATTGCGTATAATCTGCTCCTGATGGCCCTTGAAAGAATCAAAGCCAAAAAACTGTTTCAGAGTGTCATATATGCGATTTGTCATACTTCAAGATTTGCTTTATTCAACTGATTTTCAGCATATTCCTTTGTTACCTCAAACGACTTCTTGCGCTTTGAAGGCATTTCAAACATTGCATCGATAAGGATTGCTTCAACAATAGAGCGAAGTCCGCGAGCACCAAGCTTATACTCCACAGCCTTATCGACTATAAAGTCAAGAGCCTCTTCCGAGAACGTAAGCTTAATATCGTCCATGCCGAAGAGCTTTGTATATTGCTTTACGAGCGAATTCTTAGGCTCAATGAGAATAGACTTCAGCGCGTCACGATCGAGCGGATCAAGATGTGTAAGTACAGGAAGACGACCAATAATCTCAGGTATAAGTCCGAACGACTTCAAATCCTGCGGAAGAATATACTTCAAAAGGTCGTTCTTGTCTATCTGCTTAAGATTCTTAACCGAGTTATAACCAACGACATGAGTGTTCATGCGCTGTGCAATCTTTGTCTCAATTCCGTCGAAAGCACCACCGCAGATGAAGAGAATGTTGTTCGTGTTCACCTTTACATATTCCTGATCAGGGTGCTTTCTGCCGCCCTTTGGCGGTACATTCACGATTGTTCCCTCAAGGAGTTTGAGCAAGCCCTGCTGAACACCTTCACCACTAACGTCGCGAGTTATTGAAGGATTATCGCTCTTTCGGGCTATCTTGTCAATCTCGTCAATGAAGACAATGCCTCGTTCAGCCTTCTTCACATTATAGTCGGACACCTGGAGCAAACGCGAGAGAATACTCTCAACATCCTCGCCCACATATCCTGCCTCAGTAAACACGGTGGCATCAACGATAGTGAAAGGCACATCAAGAAGTCGGGCAATTGTCTTGGCAAGGAGAGTCTTACCAGTACCAGTTCGACCAACAATGATGATATTGCTCTTTTCTATCTCAACCTCATCGTCAGCCTTCTTCTGGCCGAGTCGCTTGTAGTGGTTGTAAACAGACACGGAAAGATAGCGCTTTGCCTCATCCTGTCCGATAACATATTGGTCAAGATATTCCTTTATCTTCGCTGGTTTAGGGAGCTTCTTACCTCCGTTTTTCTCATCAGTATTGAAGTTGAAATCTTCATCCTCCTGAGAATCAGAGTTTTCACCGAGCTGCATATCAACAAGCTCAGCCGCTCTCTTTGAGCAATCGTCACATATAAATGCGTTCAGACCTGAGATAAGCATTCGCACTTGACGCTCATTCTGACCGCAGAAACTACATTTGTTCATCTTAATTACTTCTTAGCCAGCACCTGATCAATCATTCCATACTCCTTAGCCTCCTCAGCTGTCATCCAATAGTTACGGTCGCAATCAGCAAAGACCTTGTCGAAGTCTGTGTGCGAATGAGTTGCGATGATGTTGTAAAGCTCAGTGCGGAGCTTCTGGATTTCAGCCACCTGGATCTCCATATCGCGTGCCTGACCTTCCATTCCGCCGAGAGGCTGATGGATCATTACGCGAGAGTGAGGCAGAGCAGAGCGCTTGCCTTCCTGACCAGCCACGAGGAGAACAGCTCCCATAGATGCTGCCATACCAGTACAGATTGTAGCAACGTCAGAGTTGATGAACTGCATTGTGTCGTAGATGCCGAGACCAGCAGTCACGCTTCCACCAGGAGAGTTGATGTAGATTGAGATATCCTTGCCTGGGTCAACAGAGTCAAGATAGAGCAACTGCGCCTGAAGAGTGTTGGCAGTATAGTCGTCTATCTGAGTGCCGAGGAAGATGATGCGGTCCATCATCAGGCGTGAGAAAACGTCCATCTGAGTAACATTCAGCTGGCGCTCCTCAAGGATATAAGGGTTAAGATACTGATTCTGTGCAGAGATTACACTGTCAAGTGTCATCGATGAAATGCCTCTATCGAGGCGAGCGAACTTTTTGAAATCGTTAATCATAGTTTTTTTCGTCATGGAAAGTTTACGGCAGAGAGCCGATATACTCTCAAATGTTCATTGTTTACGGCGGATTTCCATTTTATCCGCCTATTATTATATTAATGTGTAAGAGCGTCAGATTTCTGTGGTTCGTTTTGCTAATATCTTGTTTTCCGACTCATCGAAAGCCACATTTTCTGCGCTTCTGTTACACAAAATTAAGCATTTTTTTTCTAACACCAAAAGAATTTGCGAAAAAAAATCATAAAAAACTAAAAAAAGCCATATTTGTTAAAAAAAGCTAGGCAAAGCAAAGGAAATATTCACGCAAAGGATTACGAATCATAACACCAAGGTAAGCAAAACATAAGCCTTAGGATTGCATATCATTTTCTTATAAGAAAATTTATTTTTTCTAGTAAGAAAACTTTTCATTTCTAGTAAGAAAATTTTATTTTTCTTATAAGAAAATGAGTCGTCCCACCAAGGGAAAGCATTCAGAACGCCAAGGAAAAGCATTCGTAACGCCAAAGAAGAGAATTCGTGCCGCCAAGCTTCATTTACAATGAATACTGAAAAAATCATCCATTTCCTTTGAGTTTACCAATAATTTTGCTAACTTTGCCCGCGAAATAAAGAACAAATCCTAAACAAACTAACACTGAATGAAGAAAATTCTGCTTTTAGGCTCAGGCGAACTCGGCAAGGAGTTTGTTATTGCAGCACAGAGAAAAGGCTGCCATGTTGTGGCTTGCGACCGTTACGATAACGCACCGGCAATGCAGGTTGCTGATGAGCGAGAAGTGTTCTCCATGCTCGATGGAGATGCGCTTACAGCCGTTGTAAACAAGCATAAGCCAGACATCATCGTACCTGAAATAGAAGCAATTCGCACAGAACGCCTGTTCGATTTTGAGAAACAAGGCATAAAGGTTGTACCTTCTGCACGCGCCGTAAACTACACAATGAACCGCAAGGCTATCCGCGACCTTGCAGCTAAGGAACTCGGTTTGCGCACCGCGAAGTATTACTACGCCACTACTTTCGAGCAGCTTGAAGAAGCGTCAAAGAACATTGGTTTCCCTTGCGTCATCAAGCCGCTCATGTCTTCCTCCGGTCACGGTCAGAGTCTGGTTAAAGATGCGTCTCAACTTCGCAAGGCTTTCGACGATGCTATGGAAGGTAGCCGTGGCGATGTGAAGGAAATAATCATTGAGGAGTTCATCCACTTTGACTCAGAATTCACCCTTCTTACCGTAACTCAGGAGAACGGCCCAACCCTTTTCTGTCCTCCTATCGGTCATGTACAGAAGGGTGGCGACTACCGCGAGAGCTGGCAGCCTTACGCTATTTCAGACAAGGATCTTAAGGATGCTCAGGACATGGCAGCAAAGGTTACGGCATCGCTCACAGGTGCAGGCATCTGGGGCGTTGAGTTCTTCCTCGCCAAGGATGGCGTAATTTTCAGCGAACTCTCTCCACGTCCACACGATACTGGTATGGTTTCGCTCGGTCATACCACGAATCTCTCTGAGTTTGAGCTGCATTGCCGTGCTGTACTCGGTTTGCCAATCCACAGCATAAAGCTTGAGCACGCTGGCGCATCGGCAGTGGTTCTTGCTAAGGAAGAAAGCGACAAACCGCTTGAATACAATCTGAAAGATGTACTCGCAGAAGAGAACACTCGCATCCGTGTATTCGGAAAACCAGACGCTCATAAAGGTCGCCGAATGGCTGTCGTTCTTGCATACGGTGACCCTTACTGCGACATGACTGCTCTTCGCGACAAGGCAAAGCGACTGGCAGACACTGTGCTGTAAAAGCCCCACCACTCATCCCCCTTGTGGGAGGGGAGTCTCAACTTTATAACATACTAATTGTAAATGAAAAAGATTTTAGTCCTTAACGGCCCGAACCTCAATCTTCTCGGTGTACGCGAGCCGGGAATCTACGGTTCAAACTCCTTTGAGAGCTACCTTCCGGAACTTCGCAAAAAGTTTCCGGAAGCAGAGATAGAATACTTCCAGAGCAACATCGAGGGCGAAATGATAAACAAAATCCACGAGGTTGGTTTCTCATACGACGGCATCGTGCTCAACGCTGGCGCCTATACTCACACATCAGTAGCGCTTCATGATGCCATTGCAGCCATCAAGACTCCCGTCATCGAG
This sequence comes from Prevotella sp., assembly GCA_045597565.1. Taxonomy (GTDB): domain Bacteria; phylum Bacteroidota; class Bacteroidia; order Bacteroidales; family Bacteroidaceae; genus Prevotella. The sequence continues at coordinate 11,187 of JAZLKJ010000023.1, forward strand.
GTTCATATAAGCAATGTCCATAAGCGCGAAGAGTTCCGCCACCACTCTTACATCTCGTCTGTTGCAGCTGGAATCATCATCGGCTTCGGACTTAAAGGCTACGAGATGGCAGTAAGCTCGCTCTGCGGGGAGTAAAAAACTTCCGGCAAATGCCAATTTGAAATCCGTAAATCGGTAAATTGAAAATTCCCTTGATGAATTTCCCTCTATTCATATCCCGCCGCTATCTCTTCTCGAAAAAGAGTACGCACGCCATAAATCTGATAAGTCTTGTCAGTATGCTTGGCGTGGCTGTGGCAACCATGGCACTTATCGTCACGATGAGTGTCTTCAATGGTTTCCATGACCTTGTTGCTACTCTCTTCACTTCTTTCGATCCGCAGGTGCAGATAACTCCAGCCAAAGGAAAGTCCATGCCCGTTGACGACGAGAAACTTCTGAAGGTAAAGAAACTTGCGGCTGTTGAAGTTGCCACGGAAGTTGTTACGGAAAAAGCACTCGCAGCCTATAAGGGCAAGCAGGCTATGGTAACCGTGATGGGCGTGGAAGACAATTTCAACAAACTTACCAACATCAACGGCATACTCTACGGCGACGGCGATTTCACCCTTCAGGCAGCCAACCTGGAGTTCGGAATACTCGGAATACGACTGGCTGACGCCCTCGGCGCATCGGCTCACTACTCTGACTATCTGCAACTTTACGCTCCGCAGCGTGAAGGCCAGCTGATAGATCTGGAAGATCCGAGCGAGGCTTTCGTGGTTGACTCGGTACTCTCGCCTGGAGTAATCTTCAGCGTTCAGCAGTCTAAATACGACAAGAGTTACATCATTACGTCAATAGACTTTGCCAGAAACCTTTTCGGCATGCAGAATATGATGTCAGCTCTTGACCTGAGACTGAAGCCAGGTTCCGACATTGATGCCGTCAAGAAGGAAATCAAGCAGACTCTCGGCGAGGGTTATGTCGTAAAAGACCGTTACGAGCAACAGGCGGAAACATTCAACATCATGGAGATTGAGAAGCTTCTTGCCTACGTTTTCCTCTCGTTTATTCTCATCGTTGCTTCATTCAACATTATCGGTTCTCTGTCTATGCTTATGATTGACAAGAAGGAAGATACGGAAACGCTCCGAAAACTCGGTGCTAAGGACAAGCAGATTGCAAAGATTTTCCTCTACGAAGGTCGTATGATAGCTTGTATCGGTGCCATTATCGGACTTCTCTTCGGACTTCTTCTCTGTTGGCTCCAGCAGACTTTCGGTCTTGTTGCTCTCGGACAGTCGGAAGGCACTTTCATCGTAAATGCCTACCCTGTCAGCGTCCATCCTTCGGACATCCTCATCGTATTCATCACGGTTGTAGTCGTTTCATGGATTGCCACATGGTATCCGGTACGCTACTTCAGTAAGAAGAGTGAAAAGTGAAAAAATGTAGGGCGTCTCTGAAGTAGGGCGAGGATTTCCGAGCCGTTGCGCCGCGAAATAAAACCTTCCGAGCCGTTGCGCCGCAAAAGAAAACCTGAATCGCGGCTCACAAATGTTCGCCCTACAAACAACCAAAAACCAAAAACCAAAAACCAACTTGTAAATCCGTAAATTCCCACTGTGTCAGACTTCGATATAAGAAAATCAGCCTCCAATAGCGATCGCGACTACGAGAAAGCCCTCCGTCCGCTATGTTTCGACGACTTCAGCGGTCAGCCAGATGTCGTTGACAATCTGCGCGTCTTTGTAAAAGGCGCTCTGAAGCGTGGCGAACCACTTGACCACACCCTACTCCACGGTCCTCCTGGACTTGGAAAAACCACTCTGTCGAACATCATTGCCAACGAACTTGGCTCGGGTTTCAAGCTGACAAGCGGCCCAATCCTAGACAAGCCGGGTGACCTTGCAGGCATCCTCACATCGCTTGAGCCTAACGACGTTCTCTTCATTGATGAGATCCACCGCCTGTCTCCTGTCGTAGAAGAGTATCTCTACTCTGCAATGGAAGATTATCGCATCGACATCATGATAGACAAAGGTCCTTCGGCGCGCAGCATTCAGATAGACCTTTCTCCGTTCACTCTCGTCGGTGCAACGACTCGCAGCGGACTTCTCACAGCTCCACTTCGCGCTCGTTTTGGCATAAATATGCACCTTGAGTATTACGATCCAGAGACGCTCTCCAAGATTATCACTCGTTCGGCTTCGCTTCTCAACGTGCCGATTTCGCCAGAAGCTGCCTACGAAATTGCTTCTCGCTCACGCGGAACTCCTCGTATAGCAAACTCTCTGCTCCGCCGTGTGCGCGACTTTGCTCAGGTTCTCGGCGACGGAACGATTAATCTCACCATCACAAAGAAGGCACTTGAGTCGCTGAAGATTGACCGTTACGGACTTGACGAGATTGACAACAAGATTCTTCTCACCATCATCGACAAGTTTGCCGGTGGTCCTGTCGGAGTCTCTACTATAGCAACTGCTATTGGAGAAGACGCCGGAACCGTGGAGGAAGTTTATGAGCCTTTCCTCATCATGGAAGGTTTCATCAACAGAACCTCACGAGGACGAATGGCAACACAGCTCGCATACCAGCATTTCGGCAGAAATCCATACAAGGGAAACATCATGTCTCCAGGACTCTTCGATTAGCCACCGTTCCAGCCAAGCCACCGTTCCCGAAAGTTCCGCTTCCGGTTCGCAGCCACCGTCCTCGAAAGTTCCGCTTTCGGTCCATCAGCCACCGTTCCCGACGGTTTTCCGTCGGGCAAAATAAACAAAGCACTCCCATGAACATCGCCCTCTTCTCAGGCTCCTTCGATCCGTTCACCATCGGTCATGCCGACATCGTTCATCGCTTCCTGCCGCTGTTCGACAAGATTGTCATCGGTGTGGGCTACAATGAGCGCAAACAAACGATGCTCTCAGCCGACGAGCGTATGCAGCAGATTGCCGCAATATACAAAGACGAGCCGAAAGTTGAAGTAGAAAAGTATTCCGACCTGACCGTAGATTTCGCCTCTCGCGTGGGCGCACGCTATATAATAAAAGGTGTACGTTCTACGAAAGACTTTGAGTACGAGCGCGAACAGGCTGAGATAAACAAGCTTCTCGCCCCAGAGATTGAAACCATCGTTCTCTTCGCTTCGCCAGACAAAGCTGCCATCAGCAGTTCCATGGTTCGCGAACTGAAACATTTCGGCAGAGACATCTCCGAGTTCCTGCCATAAAAAGCCTCGAGCTAAAAAAGAAAAAACCATCAAGCTAAAAAGAAAAGGCCATCAAGCTTTAAAAAACATCAAGCTATAAAAGCCCCCGTGCCCTGCAATTCATTGCAGGGAAAAAAGAAATATGATTACCTACAACTCCGAAAATACCCCCTTCCCAAAAATCAAGCGCCGAGAGACAACGGCGTGGATAAAGCGTGTAGCAGCTGCCCACGGCAAGAAAGTGGGCGAGATAGGCTATCTCTTCTGCGACGACGAGAAAATCCTTGAAGTCAACCGCGAATTCCTCCAGCATGACTATTACACGGACATCATTACCTTCGACTACTGCGAGGGCAATGTCATCAATGGCGATCTTGTCATCTCTCTCGACACGATATTCACAAATGCCCAGCAGGTAGGCGCCCCTTACGAAGAAGAACTCCATCGCGTAATAATCCATGGCATTCTGCACCTCTGCGGAATAAACGACAAAGGTCCAGGCGAACGCGAGATTATGGAAGCAGAAGAAAACAAAGCACTTGCAATGCGATAAACTAAAAAAACAAACCAAACAGCATGATAGCAAACCTTGATGAACTACTCAAGATAGAAGGAACAGTACACATCGGCGACGACCTAATCCTTCTAAGCGATATGAGTAAACTACCAATTATCTCAGAACCACGACGCTCTGAACACATCATTATTGCCCTTTGTCTGCAAGGAGAAGCAGAATTCACCGTTGACACAAAAGAACGAACCGTTAAGCCGGGCGACCTCATCATTATCCATAAAGACCGCGTTACGGCAAACTTCAGTTTTTCGGAGAATCTGCAAGGAATGGCTATGATATGGTCGAAAGACTATTTCGACGAATTGGTTCGCGACATCAAAGAACTCAACAGCCTTTTCCTTTTCTCCAGAATGCGCTCGGTAGTAAACCTTGAACCTGCGGAGATAAAGGATGTGCAGACTTTCTGCAATCTGATAAAAGAGAAGATTGAAGACACGAGCAACTATTTCCGTAACGACATAGTCCAGACGCTCATCATGTCGCTCATCTATATTGTCAGCAATGCTATTCGCAGACAACAGACAACTTATCCGGAGAACTTCAACCGCTCTCACGATGCCTTCTTCCGCTTCATCAATCTCGTGGAGGAACACTACAAGACGGAACGCCGCGTAGGATGGTATGCAGAGCAGCTTAAGATAACGCCGAAGTATCTCTCAGAGACCATCAAGGCAGTCTCACAGCGTACTCCAAACGAGTGGATTGACAACTACGTCATTCGCGAGATTCGCGTCCAGTTACGCAACTCTTCACGCTCCATCAAGGAGATTACCGAAGAACTTCATTTCCCTTCTCAGTCATTCCTCGGCAAATTCTTCAAGGAACGAACAGGAATGTCACCTCGCGAATATAGAAACAAATAAAATAACCCAATAACTTAATAACAATGGCATTAATCATCATTCTCGTAGTCGTAGTGCTTTTAGCACTCTGGCTCGTGGGCATTTACAACAACCTTGTAAAGCTCCGTAACAATCGCGAACAAGCTTTCGCCGACATCGACGTACAGCTCCAGCAGCGTCATGACCTCATTCCTAACCTCGTTGCAACCGTAAAGGGGTATGCTGCTCACGAGGCAGGTACACTCGAAAAAATAACACAGGCTCGTGCAGCTGCTATGGGTGCAACCAGCATCGACGAAAAGATTCAGGCAGAGCAGCAGCTCGGTCAGGCTCTCGCAAACCTTAAGGTTTCTGTTGAAGCATACCCAGAGCTCAAGGCAAACCAGAACTTCCTAGAACTCCAGAGCGAACTTGCTGACATTGAGAACAAGCTTGCAGCCGTTCGTCGTTTCTTCAACTCTGTTACAAAAGACTACAACACACAGGTTCAGTCTTTCCCGGCAAACCTCATCGCAGGCTCTTTCGGTTTCCACAAGGAGTCAATGTTCGAGATTTCAGCAGAGGAGCGTGCTACAGTTACTAAGGCACCAGAAGTACAGTTCTAATGCAGTACGTAGGTCTATATTCACAAATAAGGCGCAACAACATGTACAGCATGTTGTTGCTCCTTGCCTTTCCTTGTATCATACTGGGAATGATCCTAGTGTTCCTTACCATTATGAGCAGTCTTACCGATGGCTATTACGACCAATACGGCGAATACGTTACGCAGGTTGATTTCCAGGCTGTCGGTGCCCAATTCCTTGCAACCCTTCCGTGGGTAATTGGCGGCGTGGGCATATGGTTCACCATAGCCTATTTTTTCCATGCCTCAATCATTCGGGCTGCCACAGGCGCAGTACCTTTGCAACGAAAAGAAAACAAGAGAGTTTACAATATTGTGGAGAATCTCTGCATGAGTTGCGGCATGACCATGCCGAAGCTCTATGTAGTAAACGATCCGCAGCTTAACGCATTCGCTTCCGGCATAGACGAAAAAACCTATGCCGTAACGCTTACGTCTGGAATAATCGACATACTTGACGATGAGGAACTATCCGGCGTCGTTGCACACGAGCTCACTCATATCAGAAACCGCGACACCCGTCTTCTCATCACATCCATCATTTTCGTAGGAATCGTTTCCACAGCCCTCTCTCTCATCTGGGAAATTTTCAAGCGCGTCCTATGGTATGGCGACAGCGGCCGCCGCATCAGCAGTTTCAGCAGCGAAAACCGAAACAACAAGAACGGTGGTGTTGCCATAATAGTAGCTCTAATCATCGGCTTGGTCTGCATAGCCATTGCCTACGTATTTATGCTCGCCACCCGTTTCGCAATTTCCCGCAAACGCGAGTATATGGCAGATGCCGGCGGCGCAGAACTTACACGCAATCCGCTCGCCCTCGCCTCAGCACTGAAAAAGATTTCTGGCGACACAGGCTTACAATCTTGTAAACGCGACGACATTGCCCAGCTCTTCATCGCACATCCGCAAAGTCTCAACGGTTCAAGTTTCTTCTCCAGCATGTTCGCCACTCATCCCGACATCAAAAACAGAATAGAGATACTGGAACAATTCTAAACCATCGCCCCAATGCAGAAAGACTATATACTTTTGCAAGAAAAAGTAGAAACCTTCATAGGTCATAAGATGCAGACACGCAGGCATTTTGACATGCTTGCAGAGATTGTATTCACATATACCAAGAACATGGTTTCTGCCACTACACTCCGTCGCTTCTGGGGCTATCAAGAGAAGGAAGGCGGCGTTTCACAGAATACACTTAATATCCTTTCCCGACTTATAGGCTATGCAGACTTCTCTGATTTCTGCAATAAATCAAAAGATGAGTCGCAAAAACCAGCCAGCGAACTTTTGGGCGAACGTTACATCCTGGTATCGTCCTCTCTCAGCATAGGAAATCAAATATATGTAACCTGGAGTCCTGACAGGAAAATCACACTTGAATATATCGGAACAGAAACCTTCCGCGTCTTGGAGTCGCAGAACAGCAAACTCCAAAAGGACGATACGTTCAGCTGTAGCCAGTTTGTCTCAGGAATGCCACTCTTCTGCAACCGATTAATTCGCACCGGTTTCCCTACCATGAGCTACGTCTGTGGCAAGAATGGCGGAATAAACGTAATAAGTGAAAAGTGAAAAATGAAAAGGGAAAAGTGAAAAGTGAAAAATTTGTAAATCTGTAAATTTGTATGGAAATTGGCTCCAGCGAAATGATACCATCGCAGGAACTGCCTTACGAGGGAGTTGATGCCATGCGACTGGAAGAGTACGACAGTAGCACGTGTCTTGCATGGGAGGCATACGATGCTGACCATGGCGGACAGCGACTCTTCATAAAACAACTCCGTCCAGAGTTGTATGCTGACAAGCGCATGCGCAACAGTTTCATCAAGGAATACAGCATCGGCTCCGAACTTTCTTCCGACTATTTTCCACGTTATCGTTCGTTTAACGATGACGGCGAGCGTCTTTCCTTAACGCTAAACTATATTGATGGAGACACTCTTGAGACCAGATTAGCAAAGTCTCCAGACTATTTCCGCAACAAGTCTAACCTTAGACGCTTCATCTATCAGATGCTTGAGGCTCTATGCGACCTGCATTCAGCCAGCATTATCCACCTCGACCTTAAGCCTCAGAACATAATCATAACACGCCGCACGGATAATGTTCGCATCATAGATTTCGGCTACAGCTGCAGCGACGATTGGGTTTCGTCGCTCGGCAAGACGACATCTTTTGCTGCTCCCGAACTGAAGAGCGGAAACACAAACGCCCTCTGTGCCGCATCAGACATCTATTCCTTCGGCATTATCATTCAGCTTATAGCCACAAAAAGCGGAGTGCGACTGCCGAAAACTCTTCGTCGTATTATTAATAAATGTACGCAAGAGAACATTGAAGAACGCTACTCCAATGCGCAACAGATTATTGAAGACATTGATGCTTACTACAATCACAAGAAATCCAACGTTTTACAAATAATCGCCACCAGCGTTGCCGCCACCTTATTTCTTGTTATCAGCAGCGTAAGTTTCTATCGGTTCTGGTATGCAGAGGAATTCACTGTTGACGGATTCAGTTATAAGGTTTATGACTATCATGGTGTCAGCGGCGTGATGATAACAGAGGCTGACGCAGAAGTCGTGAAGGACAGCACACTGAGTTTTCATGACAACGTGACCTTCCACGGTCGCACATACAACGTCATAGCCGTTGCCGAGAAAGCATTCTTCGGCAAAAGGAACATCCGAAACATAGAGTTCAACTCCTGGATGCACGAAGTCGGCAACAACGCATTCTTCGGTTGTCCGTCACTACGGTCGGTTTACTTCGCGGGAAACGTCCGCAGCGTAAACAATGGAGCCTTTGCCTCATGCGAGTCTTTGGACACCTTCATCGTCAACAAGTCTAACCCTTGGCTTTATGTTCAGGACAGCGTTCTCTTCTCAAATGAAGGCAAGATTCTCCGTCAATGCCCTGCCACAAAGAAAGGCGAATACACCATTCCCGACGGCATAATGCGCGTTTACAACAGCGCATTCCAAGGCTGTCGTCAGCTCACCCACATCACCATTCCTCGCAGCGTAATCCATCTTGATTCCAATGCCTTTCAGGACTGCACATCCCTCAAGACCATCACCATCCCGCCTACCACCCCCGAACTGCCCAATGCAGCATTCTGTGGCTGCACCTCCTTGGAGAGCATCAATCTGCCCGAGGGCGTTAAGCAGATCAGTTGGTATGTCTTCAAGGATTGCAAATCCCTTTCATCCATAACCATACCAAAATCCTGCATAAATATCGGTCCTTCATTCCAAGGCTGCAACGCCCTCGCCGACATCTACAATCACCGCCCTACCCCACAGGACATCAGCGACGACACCTTCACACACTATGGCACTCTCCATGTCCCAGCCCAAAGCATCGCTGCCTACCGAAAGCATCCGGTATGGCGAAAATTCAGGATTGTAGCCTTGTGATTATTAGAAAATGGTATATTTTTTGAGGCTCACTTGCAAAATCCGTGTCCATAAAGTATAAAAACAGAATCCATCCCTTGCAGAGGATGGGTGCTATGGCACAAATGGAGATACCGATATAATGTACATGTTCTGGCAAAATATTTATTATTTATCGTTTTTTTAAGCAGGGAGACATGAGTAGTTACAAAGAGTTAAAAGTAATGTTAAGCAATGTTAATTTATAACAGCACAATGTTAAAATAACTAAAATGGGGGGGTAAATCTGCTTTGTAACAATCATTTTGTAAATTTGCAATTGAAAGACTTCTTATTATAGGAAACAAAACGGTAAGCGAATAGTAAAATTCAAACAGATTACTTATGAAAAAACTCATTCTTTCTGGACTGTTCCTGCTCCTATGCACGATGGTAGCCATGGCGCAGAGCACTTTGAATGTTCATACGAAAAGCGGATCGGTTGTAAGCTACAACTTCAGCGAGGAACCTACCGTGACCTACACCGCAGACGGCCTGCACCTCCAGACAAAGACGGTGGACGTTGATTATCCTCTTGATGACCTTGACAAGTTTACCTTTAGCAAGGACGAAGCGACAGGTATAGCTACGACAAAAGGTACGTCCGATGATGTGCGCATCTATACGCTTAACGGTGTGCTGGTGCATACCGCCAAGGCCGAGAACGGTAAATCGTCATTCTCCATGTCCAGTCTGCCGGCTGGCATCTACGTAGTAAAGAACGGCAACATAACCTATAAAATCACAAAGCGATGAAGAAGATATTGACACTTTTAGTTGCTATCGTAGCGGCTCTAAGCTCTATGGCTCAGGATAGGCTTGTTGTGAAAACGCAAACCAATCAGTTTTCTTTTAATGTGGATGACATAGAATGCATCCGCTGGTCTGAATGGATTGAACCTTATGTTGACCTTGGACTCTCCGTGAAATGGGCATCATGCAATGTGGGCGCGGCCAATCCAGAGGGATATGGTGGTTACTTTACATGGGGAGAGACTGAACCTAAGACACAGTTCTCAAGTAGCGATTTCTTTGACTATGACGCAGCGAAATACAATAACAATGGCGGTCAAACCACTCTTTCATTGGCAGACGATGCGGCCTATAAAAGTTCTCACGACATGCGCATGCCAACAGAGGCAGAATGGGCAGAGCTGAGAGACAAGGATAACTGTCAGTGGGAGTGGACTACAAAGAATGGCGTGAAAGGCTACAAGGTAACATCGCTGAGGAACGGCAAGTCTATCTTCCTTCCAGCAGCCGGCAAAGATGATGACGCGGTAGATAAAGGTATTATTGGCAACTATTGGTCTTCATCGCTCTACCCAACGAGCTCTTACAGCGCGTATGCCACCAGCTTCGGTTCGTCCCTTGTCTATAGGAATGGTGTGCCACGCTATCATGGCTGTAGCATTCGCCCTGTCTCGGACGGAACAGATTCGGAGGAGCTCATCAGCACTGACACAAAGGTGCTTATGTTCTCTTCTGCCTCATCAAGCCAAACCATAAGTCTGAAGACAAATGACTATTGGGAAGTCTCTGTTCCAAAGTCATGGATTAAGATCAGCAAGACAGAAGGTAAGGGGGCTACTGATTTAACCGTAACTGTTGATGCTAATACAGATGGCAGCAAGCGTTTTTCTGCTATAACGCTGAAGTGTAATGGTGGTTCATGTAAGGTTTATATTTCACAAGAGGCTTATACCGCTTACAGCTATGTTGACCTTGGCCTATCTGTGAAATGGGCAACATGCAATGTGGGTGCTTCGGATCCAACTCAGCCAGGCAACTACTATGCTTGGGGCGAGAAGGTAGATAATAAGACTAAGTTTACGTCAGACACTTATTTTGACGCCTCCCACCAAACATACAGCAGCTCAGGAGAGACAGTACTTGGCGAGGAGCATGACATGGCATTTGCCGAGCGCAGCAGCTACTGGCGCATACCGAGCGATGCCGAATGGCGTGAGCTTCGCGACAACTGCAACTGGCAGTGGGGGCAGCAGGGCGTTGTGAATGGATACTGGGTGACTTCACGCAAGAACGGAAACCGCATTTTCCTTCCTTGTACAGGATCCCGTGAAGGTACGTCAAACTTCGACAAAGACGTGTCAGGCTTCTACTGGTCGAACACGCTTGCTCCGTACGAGTCGGATTATGCAACAAGCATGGGCTTCTATTCAGACGAAATAGATGTGTTCAGCACCCCTCGTCATCGTGGTCTTGCTATCCGTCCAGTGTTCGACGACAAATTTATTGACCTTGCCCTGTCCGTCTGGTGGGCTCAGCAGAATGTGGGAGCATCTAATCCTCTCGAAGCAGGTAACTACTATGCTTGGGGAGAGACCCAACCAAAGGATGTATATTCAGAGGAAAACTATTTTGACCCTAACTACCAAAAGTATAACATGGATAACAAGGAACTCAGTCCTGAAGATGACGCAGCTCATGTAAACTGGGGAGGTTACTGGCGCATGCCAGACGAGAGTGATGTGTATGAGTTATATACTTTTTGTACCATTACATGGGATTCAAAGAAAAATGGAATCATCGCAGAAGGACCGAATGGAAAATTCATCTTCTTGCCAGCAGCAGGACGTCGAATAAATGATGCAGTGAAAGAACCAGATGAATTTATGTGTTGGTCAAGCACCTTGGCTAGCAAAAGTCAAGGTCGATACTTCGTTGTGGGACACAATATGAAGGGATATTCAAGTCAGGATCGCAGAAATGGTTTGCCTGTGCGCCCTGTGCGTTCAAAGAAGTATAACCGAACGAATTAAAACTAATTTATAAAAGAACAAAACGATGAAAAGATATTTTATATTATTAGTGGCTCAGGTCATGGCAAGTGTTAGCATGATGGCTCAGGTCATGAATATCGTGATGAAGGATGGCACAGTAAAGTCCTTTCCTACAAAAGATATTACATATATGAAGATGCTCAATGTAGATAAAAATGGTCATGAATATGTTGACCTTGGCTTGTCAGTATATTGGGCTACTTGCAATGTCGGCGCAAATGCTCCTGAAGAGGATGGCGACCACTTTGCTTGGGGCGAGACAGTTTCAAAGGAAGAATATAGCTGGAGTACTTACAGGTGGGATTCTAAGGATATGTTGACTAAATACTGCACCACATCAAACGCCGGAACTGTTGACAACAAGACCATACTAGATCCTGAAGATGATGTTGCTCATGTGAAATGGGGAGGTTCATGGCGAATGCCAACAGAAGAAGAGCTAAAAGAGCTTTGTATAAAATGTACTTTGACTTGGACTACCCAGAATGACAAGGAGGGGTATAAAGTAACAGGCCCTAACGGAAATTCTATTTTTCTGCCGGCTGCCGGCTACTACTATGACACGACTACCAACTACGATGTGGCCAGATACTGGTCATCGTCGCTCAGCCGCACAAACAATTCATACAAAGCGTGCCACATATACTGTTCTCCTGACAATAAATCTGTGTCCGACACTTACAGGAATTACGGTTGCTCAGTCCGTCCCGTCTGCCCATAAACATCTGGACAACGATATTTATTTCCGGAAGAAGTGGGTCAAGGGTTCACGTCACCCTTGACCCTCTTTGTTTATGGTTATAGAGACTTGTTTAGAAACCCACCCCTTGCCCTCTCCCTAAATGAGGGGGATTTGATTAGTATTGTTCGTTGCGATTACCAGAAATCATCCTCAGCCCGACATTTCCCCCACGAATGTCGGGCTTTTTTTATGCCATCAAAAAGGAAAAATGCGCCCAAACCGAAATTGGAACAAAATGGAACACACGTATTTCCTGATTATTACTTATCTTTGCAGCGTAAAATACAAGATACAATGAGAACACTTTTACTCCAAGCTCCACTCGAAGGAGACTCGCCTATCGGTCTCGCGACTGATAAGTCTGT
>JAZLKJ010000024.1:0-2453 GCA_045597565.1 Prevotella sp.
AGTTGTTCCTCACTGAGTCCGGCTCTTACCATATCGTCCGTGATGTTTGAAAAGCAGGTGTTCGCCACACCGATGGAAGCATGCTTGTGTTCTGCAGTAGCATTAGTCCTTACTATGAACTCACAGGTTTCGCTTATGCCCAGGTCAAGATTTCTTCCGTAGAAGTTGCCGTTTCTGACTGCGCTGCAGCCGAAAGTCACAGGACCGTCGTCTGTCAGCAATACGGTAGGAGGCTCTGTGCCATAGTCGTCGGCTTCAAATTCATACAGATAGTCAGCCACTTTGGTCATTGTTGCCTGATAAACCTTTTCACCCTCGAACCATGTTGAAACAACCTTTGTCTTGTGGATGTCAGTCACAGGACATGAGAACACATCCTGGTCGGCAAGTACGAAGTCGGCATATTTACCCACCTTGATACTTCCGCGTTCGCTATCAAGTCCAAGTTGCCATGCTCCGTTGATAGTGAGAGCTTGAAGTGCTTGATCTAATGTGATGAGTTCGTCTGAATCAAACGCAGGATATAATTCATTAGTATAAGGATTGACAATCTGTCCTGTTACTGCAATTTCCATAATTCCGAATGGGTCTTGTGGGCAGTAACCGTTTGCAGGATAGTCACTATGACTTGAAACCTTGACACCAGCATCAAAGAACGACTTGATAGGATATGCGTGTTTTACATACTCTTCATCCACTATCGAAGCAAATATGGCTTCTTCTTCAGCGGAAGATCCAACATGCCATGTAAGACCTGCCACGCAGGCGATGTTGTTTTCGGCAATACGCTTGAAATCCTCCTTGCGCACATTGCGCAGATGAACGAGGCAGTTGCGATGCTCTCCATCACCGCCCTTGATGTAGGCATCAGTAGCCTCCGCAATGGCTTTATCGCCCATTACGTGAGTATGGACAGTAAGACCTTTGGCGTTACATTCACGAGTGATGTCTGCAAGGCGATCAACTGCCCAGTGACTATTGTATGTAATTCCATTCTTGTATGGCTTGTACATAGAACCTGTAAAGGCTTCCACGCAGCCGTCCATAAAGATTTTTAAATATTCGGGACGTACGTGGGATGTGCCGTATTTCTCTCTAAGTGACACAAGATAGTCAATCTGCTCGCCCATATCCTTCTGCCAGGGTTCAACCTCATAGGACATCGAAAGCAGCATCTTGAGCTTGCCTTCCTTGTCGAAATGGTTGGCAACTTCGTAGAATTTGCTTGGATGGAGGCAGTTCGACCATCCTTCCATGTACGATACAAAACCTGTAGAAAGTAACAGTTCCTGAGCTTTTTCAAGAGCTATACTTGCTACTTCATCATCAATGATTTCATCGTAGATGATACCTCCCATACGCATAGGATAACCTGTCACACGCTCATCAATGAAGCCTGTAACATGTCCGTTTCCATCCAATTCCAGCAGTCCGCCAGGTAGTTCTTTGATAAGCACATTACCCTTGTCGTCGATGATGCCGCTGCGACGGAAACATTCTGAATTGCAGTACATATTGTGTCCGCCTGAGTCAAACAAAGCGACAGACAGCCCGTGTGAGACTGCATCCAGTTCTGCCAGGGAAATCTGTTCCTTTTCGGACATTCTGATAGTGTAAAAATTCCATCCGAAACCGAAAAGGCATTTTTCCCCAGAGTTGGCGGCATTTAGAGCGGCAGCATCAACTTTCTTCAGAATAGCAGCCTTGTCATCATTGATATCAAAGAGCACACCGCCTTTCATATTTGCAAGAGCCATAGGCATAATGTAATGTGCGTGACCATCGAAGCAACCCGGCATCACCATGCCTTTACCTGTATGATCCACCACTTCTGTTACACCTTCTTTAATATAAGCTTCAGCATCAGCCTTATCGCCTACGTAAATAAACTTGCCATCCTTGATAGCGATTGCCTCAGCCTCAGGGCATTCTTGGTCAGCTGTGTGAATAGTTCCATAGACTACGGTATCAGCGTAGTTTGCCTTGCAACTCACCATCATAATGGCAACTGCAATTGCGAATAATGATAAAATCGATTTTTTCATAATTTTCTTAAATTTTGATTTAGGAGTGAAAAAAAGGTTTTGAGGTTTGCGTTTTACTATTTATACAAGTTGAAGTCATAATGCTTTTCGTACTTCTCGCGGATGGTCACCCAAAGGGCTTTGTTTGCGATGTCGTAGGTACTGTTGTGGGTTGTGAACCACAAGCCGTCCTCCTCCTTATACTTGCCCGTCCTGGCATATTCTGCGTATGCTGCAACTTCTGCGGCAGGTTTCTCCTCAACCAGCACCTTTTCTTTGGTCCAATAGGACATAGGATGGTCGTCGAATGTAGGAATCTTCGGAGTGTCATAAAATTCCGAGCACCAGAAAGGATCGACGCTCGTGTCATACGTCTGAGTGAAGCGGACCTTTTTCAGCAGCTCCCACATACCTTGCATTGAATTGCCG
>JAZLKJ010000025.1:0-7715 GCA_045597565.1 Prevotella sp.
GTATGTGACGAAACTGGTGAATGCCGGCAAACTCAGACCAACTCGTATTAACCAGAATAGCCCTGAAAGGAAGTATATCACGGCTAAGAATCAGTAGGGAAAAGGCTAATTTCTATGACAAATAGATACAATGCATAATAACATCCAAGACTCATTCTCCCGCCTCCGCTCCTACTGCGAGGCGGAGGACTACAAAGGCTGGGACCCATATGACGGGCTCAAGTCGAAGGTGGCGCACTGGATGCTGCCATTGAGGCACTCTGCCATACTGCGACTGTGCATCATACAGGGATTCAAGCGTTGCCCGGTGAACCTGCGAACGCTGGCGCTTGTGCCGAAGGAACATAATGCCAAGGGTATCGGCCTGTTTCTGCAGGGATACTGCAACCTGTACAAGATTGTTGGTTCGAGGGAGGAGATACTTGATAAGATTATGTATCTGGCAGACCTGTTGCTGGAGATGCGTTCAGACAGGATGTTCCCAGAACAGTACCACGGTGCCTGCTGGGGATATAATTTCGACTGGCAGGCCCGCCGCCTGTTCCTCTTCCCTGCACATACGCCTACCGTGGTGGCAACTAACTTCTGTGCCACGGCTCTGCTGGAGGCTTACGAGGTGCTGAAGGATTCTGCTGACGAGAAGATACGCACGGCAGCAGAGAGATATAAGGAGGTGGCACTGACAGCAGCGGAGTTCGTGCTACACGACCTGCACCGCTATTATCCTGATGAGAACGACAAAGGGAAGTTCCTGTTCTCTTACAGCAAACTGCCGGGCAACGATACCGTCTATAATGCCTCGCTGTTAGGCTCACGCCTGCTTGCTTACTGCTACAGATACACTGGCAAACAAGAATACCTTGAGGCTGCGCGCAGCAGTGTGAGGGCTTGTGTGGAGGGGCAGCAGGAGGATGGCTCATGGGTGTATGGTCTGCTGCCTGTGCAGAGTTGGATAGACTCTTTCCATACGGGCTATAATCTTGACGCACTGATAGCATACGAGGAACAGACGGGCGACATGCAGTTTCACGAAGCAATGGAGAAGGGGTTCATGTTCTATATGGAAAACTTCTTTGAGGCTGACGGCACGCCGAAGTATTACCACAATCGTATGTACCCGATAGACATACACTGTCCTGGACAACTCTTTGTGACATTGTCGCGACTGCATAAGTTCACGGAGCACCAACAGCTTGCTCGTAAGGTAATGGACTGGACCGTACGCAACATGCAGGGCAAAAAGGGATACTTCTACTATCAGCTGAAGCCTGGCATGAGTAGTAAAATAAGCTATATGCGCTGGAGCAATGCCTTCATGTTCTGCGCTATGACATATTATCTTCTTGAAAACAAGCAATGACACTTTTCTTTGAACTGATAAGGGTAGCCATAGGCACGCAACAGAGACTGTCGCACACACCGTCAGAGGCGGAGTGGCAAGAGATATTCGACACGTTCGTGAAACAGGCGATGATGGGCATCTGCGTAAAGGGTATGCAGTGCCTGTCGGAGGAACAGCGACCACCGAGGAAACGGTATCTACAGTGGATTGTCACTGCTGCTATGATACAGCATCACAACAAGCAGATAAACGAATCGTGCACCAAATTACAAAAAGTATTTAGAAAGAATGGTTTTGGTAGTTGCCTGATAAAAGGTCAGGGCATAGGAACTTACTACGGCGACATGTCTGAACTCCGCCAGTTGGGCGACATTGACATGTGGATGTGGCCAATCAACGAAGACGGCACGCTGAGATATTCCCTTTCACGTAGCCAACGACGAAAACTGGTACTATCGTTGGCACGAAAGATAAACCCTTGGTGCAAACCTATGTATCATAATGTGGCAGTGAACTATGCGAAGAACATAGCAGTAGAGATGCACTTCACACCATCGTGGCTCTTTTCGCCTATACACAACGCACGTCTGCAACGCTGGATGGAGTCACAGGCACCACGCCTGTTTGACAACAACGTGACACTGAGCACCGGTCATGTGATAAAGGCAACGACACTGGACTTCAACCGCATACACGTATTGCTGCACATCTACCGACACCTCTTCGGCGAGGGAATAGGACTGCGACAGGTACTGGACTATTTCTTCGTGCTTCGTGCATCTACCGACTACGACAAGTCAGCCACTATGCAACTGCTGCGTTCCTTTGGGGCAGAACGCTTCACTAAAGCTCTGATGTGGATACTGAAGACTTACTTCGGATTGGAAGAGATGTATTTACTATGCGAACCGAATCCGGAAGAAGGTGCTTTCTTGTTGTCGGAAATCATGCAGGCAGGAGATTTTGGACGCTACGACGTAAGAATAGACAGGAAGCGGAACAACGGTTTCGTAGGCACGTTCTGGAAGAGGGTAAAACGTAACATGACGTTCATCAATCACTATCCCTCTGAAGTGTTGTGGTGTCCGCTGTGGAAGGTGTGGCACCAGCTGTGGCTTATCAGATTAAGGAAATCTACAACATAAATAACATTATAATGCAAAAAGATACAAGAGTAAGCGTAAACGGTGTTGAGATATATCCGTTTACATCATTCCGCCAACTACTGAAGCACGTTGATGCACACAAGGGAATACTTGTTGCCATCAATGCAGAGAAAATTTTCCACGCAACGGAGAAGACGCGTGCCATAATAAACCGTAATATAGGTTACTGCGATGGTGCAGGGGCTGTGATGGCACTGCACAAGAAGGGTTACTATGACGTCACGAAGATACCTGGTTGTGTGCTGTGGCTGCGTATCATTGACGCTCTACGCGAGGATGGCAAGACGTTCTATCTCGTTGGCGGAAAGCAGGAGGTGATAAATGCTACGGTGGAGAAGCTGCAGCGTGAGAAGAAAGGCATCAACATCATAGGCTACCGCAATGGCTACATCAAGACGGAGGAGGAGAAGAAAGCTCTGCTTGATGACATTGCAGAGAAGAAGCCTGACGTGGTGTTCGTGGCAATGGGCTCTCCAAAGCAAGAACTGCTGATGGAGGAGATGATGGAGCGTCACCCTGCCATCTACCAAGGATTGGGCGGCTCGTTCGATGTATATACCGGTCGTGTGAAGCGAGCACCAGAGTGGTGGGTGAACCATAACATGGAGTGGCTTTACAGACTTATTAATGAGCCTTCAAGAATAAAACGACAAATATTCCTCATCCCATTCTATTTGAAATTAAAAACAGGCAGGTTGTAGGGCTGCAACGGCACATTTTCCGTTGCAGCCCTTGATGGTTATTCTATGATGCCCTACATGTTATTAATCTTCGCTATCGTCTGTAATGCGGAAGTCTTGTCGCTTACGCGCCATGGTCGCTGAGGCTGCGACCCTCCTATATACAGTGTGTTACATACTTGATTTGTCTTTCTTGCATTTATTAAGCCATTCCGACAAGCGTTCCCTTAGCCTTCAGTTTCTCCTCTTGGAGCATCAACTGGATGACTTCCATTAGCTTTGGCGAAGGAATGTCTGCCGAATACAACTCGCTGATATGGTGCATCTGCCTGTCAGCGAGTTTTTGCATTATGTAAGACTCTATGCCAAAGTTAATGCCAGCGTCAGTGGGCGATTCGGTGACTCTCTTTTTCTCGCAGACGTCACACTGCTGGCAGTCGTCCTGAAGCTTCTCTCCAAAATAGTCGAGAAGCAGTCGGGAGCGGCAGGTGGAGTCGTCGGTTATGTACTCCACCATCTTGCCGATACGTTCGGTAGCCTTGTCTTTCAGCAACTGATAACACTCGGCGGGGAGGAAGAAGTGTTCTGGTGCAACGCGGTTGATGACGAATGTCAGTAGCGGCTCCTTGCTGCGCGGTATATAGCGTATTATGCCGTAGCGTGAGAGTTCCAAGAGCATCTCATAGACTTCCTGCGCTGTGATGTTCTGTTGGTCTGCCACACGTTCTTCCTGAATGACCACGTAGCTGGTGAAGAGACCTGTATAATTGCGCAGTAGTTCCTGCATGAATATGTTCAGGCGTTTCGTCAGTGTGCCTATCTGGTAGAGTTCGTCGCGGTCAACAATGAAGCGTATCTTTGACATGGAGTTGCGCTCGTCGTCGTAACGTATGTAGCCGGCATTGCTCAGTATATGGAGCGCAGAAGAAACGTAGGTGGGGAAAAGCTTGTATGTACGACAAAACTTATCCATGTTGAACACGCGAGAATAGCCCCTTCCGCAATCCACTCCAACCTCGTAGAAGCAGCCGACGAGTTCATAGACACGACTGATAAAGTCCTTTTCGGGATATTCAGCCGCGAGCTTCAACTTCAAGATGTTGGCATCTTTCTTTGAAACAAGTAGTATCGCCTTGGCTGGTTTGCCGTCACGACCGGCTCGTCCTGCCTCCTGGAAGTAAGCCTCAATGGACGTGGGGCAGTCAAAATGGATTACGACTCTGACATCTGGCTTGTCTATGCCCATGCCGAAGGCGTTCGTCGCTACGATGACGCGAGTGCGGTCTTCTGTCCATTTCTGTTGACGGACATCTCTATGAAGTGCTGTGAGTCCAGCATTGTAGCCTTCGGCACTGATGCCAACCTTCCTCAGCAGGTTGGCTATTTCCACTGTCTTGTCTCTGCTTGACACATAGACTATGGCGGAACCTTCGGTCTCGGTGAGTATCTCTAGCATGTCCTTTAGCTTGTCGTCGCTACGCTGTATATGGTAGGAGAGGTTTTCGCGCTTGAAGCTCATGCTCAGGCAGTTCTTCCGTTTGAAGGCAAGCTTCTCCTGAATGTCGGCAACGACGGCAGGTGTGGCTGTTGCGGTGAGTGCGAGGACAGGTTTTGTTGGATGTATGCGACGAATGTCGGCAATCTTTAGGTACGACGGACGGAAGTCGTAGCCCCACTGGCAGATGCAGTGGCTCTCGTCAATGGTGAAGAAGCAGACCTTCATGTGCGAGAGTTTCGCCTGAAAGAGGTCGCTCTCCAGTCTTTCGGGAGAGACGTATAGAATCTTCACGCCGCCATAGACGGCATTCTCCAGAGTCTCGAGAATCTTGCTGTGCGACATCCCGTTGTAGATGGCTGCCGCCTTGATGTTGCGCTTGCGTAGGTTTTGCACCTGGTCTTTCATCAGTGCTATCAACGGGCTTACCACGATGCAGACCCCCTCCATGGCGAGTGCCGGCACCTGGAAAGTGATGCTCTTGCCGCCGCCCGTTGGCATAAGACCAAGCACGTCGCGTCCTGCCATTATCTCGTCGATAATCTGCTCCTGTATGCCACGGAAACTGTCGTAGCCCCAATATTTCTTGAGTATCTCGTGCTTGGTCATGCGTTTTAAATGAAAAATGAAAAGTTTAAAATTGGGCGTTGCAAAGATACGGATAAAACTGCAAATTCCGATGGGCAGAAGATGTGGGATTTTGTATATTTTACCCTTTGCTGCCAAGTTTTTCGCAGAAATGCTTCACATTACTAAATATTTTGCTAACTTTGCGCAGAGTTTTGACTTTAACTTTAACTTTAACTTTGACTTTGACTTTGACTTTAACTTTGACCTATTATGAAAAAATTGACTTTGACCTTGACCTTGGCTTTAATCTCTTGGCTTTATAGCTTTGCACAAGAAACGTACCGCAATCCTGTGATTAATGCCGACGTTCCTGATATTAGTGTTTGCAAGGTTCAGGATACTTACTACATGGTTTCTACAACCATGCACCTCATGCCTGGCGCACCTATCATGAAATCAAAAGACATGGTGAACTGGGAAATTATCAGCTACGTCTTTGACCGCATTGACGACGGTCCACGCTACAACCTTGAAGACGGCGCTACAGTTTACGGACAGGGACAGTGGGCTTCAAGCATACGTTACCACATGGGCAAATTCTACGTATGGTTTACTGCCAACGGCGCTCCGGGCAAGGGCTTTGTCTATTCCGCTGACAAGGCTGAAGGTCCGTGGACACTCGTTGCCCGTCCACCCCACATGCACGATGGTTCGCTTTTCTTCGATGAGGACGGAAAGGTTTATATGTTTTGCGAGAATGGTAGGCTAAAGCAGCTTGATTCTCAGACGTTTGAACCACTTAATGGCGGCATTGACAAACAACTCTTCGAGCGTGATGCCGAGGAGAGAGGTTCGCTACTTGAAGGTTCGTCAGTAATAAAGCACAATGGCAAATACTACCTCTGCATGATCTCAATGAAATGGGGCGTTAAGGGCAGATACCGCCGCGAGGTTTGCTACCGCGCTGACAATATAGAAGGTCCTTACGAGAAGAAGATTATCCTTGAAACTCCGTTTGAAACTTACGGTGGAGTAGGACAAGGTTGTCTTGTTGGCGACGACCAGAGCGACAAGGGATGGATGGCACTCATATTCCAGGATCGTGGCGGCATCGGTAGAGTGCCTTGTACGCTGCCTGTTACATGGGTGGATGGCTGGCCGATGGTCGGCGAGTTTACCGGCAAGATAAACACAGACGTTACTGAGAGTAAGGGCGACAACCCTTCGGGCGATATCCGTCTTGACAAGCGTGCCTACAAGACTCCGTCTGACCTTACGAAGAAACATCCTTCCGTAAAAGGCATCATCGGCAGTGACGAGTTCGACCTTCCTATGGAAGCCATGAATAGAATGAATAAAGGTTCTTACCACGCTAACATGGGATTGAAACTCTACTGGCAGTGGAACCACAATCCGATAGACGAGGCGTGGAGCCTTACCGAACGCCCTGGGTTCATGCGTTTGAAGACAGCTCGCGTTGTTGACAATCTGAATGTTGCGCCAAATACTCTCACTCAGCGCATGTCAGGTCCTGAATGTACGGGTTCCATAGCTATGGATATCAGCAAGATGAAGGATGGTGACATCTGCGGATTCGCTGCCTACAATGGCGATAGCGGTGTGCTCCGTATCGTAAAGAAAGGCAATAAGGCAGTACTCCAGTTGACAGAGGAAAAGGCGGTATTCAAGCAGCCTCGAAACATTGAACGTGTTGACGTGGAAGTTCTTGAGGAAGTGAAACTTAAGGGTAACATGGTCTATCTGAAGATTCACGGTGACTTCAACCCTGGTCGCGACATGGCAAGCTTCTGTTACAGCACAGACGGTGAGAAGTGGAAGTCCATCGGTCGCGAGGTCGCTATGCGCTTTGACTACACTCGCCACTTCATGGGCACAAAGTTCGCCATCTTCAACTACGCTACAAAGAAGTTAGGCGGCTACGTGGATGTGGATTGGTTTCATTTTGAAGAGAAATAAGCTCTCTCTCTTGATATGTAATTGCCAATAATTATCTCTTTGAAAAATCCTTGATGCAGTAAAGAAGGACACCCCAGATACGGAAGTCGTTATACTCATCAACCTCAATAGGTTCGAAATCAGGATTGGCAGGCATGAGGAAAACTCTTCGCTGCTTGCCTTTCTTGACGATTTTGAGAGTCTTAAGCGTGAATTCTCCTTCAATGAACGCCACGACTATGCTGCCGTCTTTAGGTTCGATAAGCTTGTCGATGACCAGAAGGTCGCCATCGTTGATGCCTGCCTCTATCATGGAATCGCCTGAGCAGCGTGCGTAGAAAGTACACTCAGGATGGAAGATGAAGTCGCGGTTGAAGTCAATGGCTTCGTCCATGTAATCTTGTGCAGGAGAAGGGAACCCAGCCTTTATCCCGCCGCTTGCGTACTGAAGTTCCTGCTTGGTAGTGAAGGCACTTTTTACGAAAGTGAGTTTGATGTTGTCCTTG
>JAZLKJ010000026.1:0-14039 GCA_045597565.1 Prevotella sp.
TACGAACGATTAAAATACAAGAAGATGCCCTTCAGAAAAATCAAAATTGAGAAAAGTTTGTAGTACACAGCGATACAAATAAAAATTGTATAATGCTGAACAGCAAAGAAAACGACTAATAAGGTATCAAACTTGGGTTAAGTGACTTTCGGGTTTTATTGGAACTAAGTTAAATAAAAAAGTGCACAAAAGGGCCTGACCCTTTTGTGCACTTTTTTCGTTTGTTGGGCGAGGATTTGACTTTCCCTACGGCCGCCGAGCTAAACCTTCCGAGCCGCGATTCAGGTTTTATTCCCGCAAACGGCTCAGAAATCTTCGTCCTACATTATACACGCAATATAATTTCAATTATCAACTATCAATTTTCAATTATTTGTTTATCATTTCCAGCGATCTCTTGATGAACTGCTCGAGCTGAGCGCCCTTGAGAAGGTTGTTCTGAAGGAGAGCGAGGTCTATCACCTGAGAGAGTTTCTCGTTGTTGGCAGGAGATTCCACGTTCTCCTGGATTTCAGTCATCCAGCCCTTGATCAGCTTGTTCTCTGTGTTGACAACCACAGTATAAGAGTCCGGCATCTGACCGTAGAATCCCATGCCGCTCTGGAACTTGCTCATGTCCTTCATGCGTCGCATCCATTCGTTCTGCGTGATAATGAGCGGAGTCTGCTCGTCAGACATTGGCTGGAAGTCAACGGCGAAATCAACCTTTTCCATCTTTGGCATGAGGTTCTTCATCGCCTCAGAGAGAGTCTTTGTCTGCTCCTCAGTAAGGTCTGCCTTCTTAGCATCTTCCTTCACAATCAGGCGGTCAACGATGTCTGAGTCAACGCGTACAAAGCGAGTCTTCTCCAGTTTCTGCTCAAGCATAGACGCAGCAGGCACATCAAGCTGTCCGTTCAGGTTCAGCACGCTGTAGCCCTTAGCCTTAGCAGCTTCAACGAATGAATACTGCTCCTCCTTGTTGTCTGTATATAGATAGATGAGGTTTCCGTCTTTGTCAGTCTGCTCAGAAGAGATAAGCGTCTTGTATTCCTCAAGAGTGAACGCCTTGCCTTCAACGTCCTTAACGAGGCAGAAGTCCTTAGCGCGGTTGTAGAAGTCCTCCTGAGAGAGCATTCCATAGTTGATGAAGAGCTTCAGGTCGTCCCATTTCTCCTCAAAGTCCTTACGGTCGTCCTTGAAGAGCTGGTTCAGACGGTCTGCCACCTTCTTTGTGATATAAGTTGAAATCTTCTTTACGTCGCGATCGCTCTGGAGGTATGAACGGCTTACGTTCAGCGGAATGTCCGGAGAATCGATAACGCCGTGGAGTAGAGTGAGGAACTCAGGCACGATGCCGTCCACCTGATCTGTTACGAACACCTGATTGCAGTAGAGCTGAATCTTACCCTTTTGAAGGTCAACGCTTGAGTTCACGCGTGGGAAGTAGAGAATACCCGTGAGGTTGAACGGATAATCCACGTTGAGGTGAATCCAGAAGAGAGGGGCGTCCTGCATAGGGTAGAGCAGGTGATAGAACTTCTTGTAGTCCTCGTCTGTGAGAGAAGAAGGAGTCTTTGCCCACATAGGCTCGTTGCCGTTGATTACGTTGTCCTCGCCAGTCTCAACCTGCTTTCCTTCCTTCCATTCTGTCTTCTTTCCGAAAACGATGTTCACAGGCATGAAGAGGCAGTATTTCTTCAAGAGGGCTTCAATCTTGTCCTTTTCCAGGAACTCCTTGCAGTCTTCAGCTATGTGGAGAACGATGTCTGTTCCGCGACCTTCCTTCTCAGCGTCAGACAACTCGTATTCAGGCGAACCGTCGCAACTCCACTTCACAACCTTTGCGCCGTCCTTATAGCTCTTTGTGAGTATTTCCACCTTGTCGCTGACCATGAACGAGCTGTAGAAGCCCAGTCCGAAATGACCGATGATGGCGTTTGCTGAGTCCTTGTATTTCTCAATGAAGTCTGTTACGCCGGAGAAAGCAATCTGGTTGATGTACTTCTCGATTTCCTCTTCTGTCATACCGATACCACGGTCAGAGATAGTTATTGTGCCTTCTTCCTTGTTCAAGGCAACACGAACAGCAAGTTCTTCGCCTTCGAGAGCATCAGAGCCGAGGATAGTTTTAAGTTTCTGTGTAGCATCAACAGCATTTGAAACCATTTCACGAAGGAAGATTTCATGATCGCTATACAAGAATTTTTTGATTACTGGGAAGATGTTCTCGGTTGTTACTCCAATATTTCCTTTCATATCTGTTTTATTGTTTTGTTTGCCATTAATTTACAAATACCGTGCCAAATATTATTGTTGCGCAAAAAAATCGGCAACAATAACAAGAAATATTCGGCAACTATAACTATTATAGTTTTGGAAATCAAAGGAAGACGCATCAAGATTCTTAATGAAACGACTCAAAACGCAAAGAAATACTGCATTTTCATGCCTTATTTCTTTGAAATCTTTGTACAATAATACACAAGGAGTGGCTTACCGTTTTTTGCTTTTATGGAAACATTCTTCATGCTAATGTTCTCACAGTAAACTAGTTCTCCAGGTTCGTCCGCCGATATTGAAACGTTCTCCATTGTGATTCTCTTAACTGGCATTTCTGGAAGTCCGTTGAAAAAGAATGCTCGTGTAGCTCCGCAGCAAGTGATGTTCTTGATATGAATGTCTCGGAAGGAAGGAGTAGCTTCAGATACTGGTTCTGCAGCAATTTCTGCCGGGCGCTTAGTGCCGTCCTCAAGTTCTTCAACAGCCGACTTGCCGCCGTAGTAGAGGTTGAAGCGAATGGCATCGGCAAGAATGTTTATCATTGAAACATTCTCTATCCAAATGTTCTCTACGACACCGCCACGACCGCGACAACTCTTGAAGCGAAGGCCGTTGTCTGTACCAGAAAACTGGCAGTTTGTGCACTTGATGTTCTTAACGCCGCCCGACATCTCAGAACCGATAACGAAACCACCATGAGAAGCATAGACGGTGCAACCGTCAATTATTACGTTCTCCGTAGCTATGCCACGCTTTCTGCCTGCTTCATCCTTGCCTGATTTTAGACAGATACCATCGTCACCGACATCGAAGGTCGTGTTTACGATAAGACAATTCTTGCATGATTCAAGGTCAAGTCCATCACCATTTTGCGCGTAGCTTGGATTGCGCACGTCAACACCATCCATGATAAGGTCTTCGCAAAGCTCTGGATGGATGTTCCATGCAGGAGAGTTCTGGAAAATAATGCCCTGGAGAAGCACTTTCTTACACTTAAGCAGATGAACCATTACTGGTCGTGCAAGATCTTTCTCCGATGGCACCCAAAGGTCAGGACGACGAAATACACCACCGTTGCCAGTGAAATTCTTCCATTGTGAATTTGTGACTTTCTCCTTCTTGAGAGGTCGCCATGCCTGTCCGTTTCCGTCAATCAAGCCTTCGCCAGATATGGCAATGTTAGAACAGTTTACGGCTGTAATAGGGCTTTGATGGCATTTTGTTGGCTGTCCTTCGTAAGAGGAGTTTATGATAGGATAGTCGTTGATGTCTGAGGAAAATAGAAGGATGGCACCTTTTGAGATGTGAAGGTTTACGTTGTCTTTAAGCATGATAGGGCCTGTAAGCCATGTGCCCGATGGAACGACGAGTTTGCCACCACCTTTTGCCGAGATTTCATCAATGGTTTTCTGGATTATTTTCTGGTGATTTGTCTGACCGTCACCAATAATATTGTAGTCTGTAAGAGATATTGTGCGGTTGGGAAAGTTTGTCTGTTGTACCTTTGGCATCTTGAATGGAAGATTGTCGTAAAGGTAAGAGTACTTGTCTGTCTGAGCAGAAATCGTAATCGTCAAGCAGAGTAGGGTAAGGGTTAAAGATAGCTTCTTCATCTTCGGATAGTTAATAGTTATGGGGGGAGTATAAGTTATATGGTAAGTCGTAAATAAACAAAATGCCGCAACATACTCTTCTTGTAGAAAAGTTATGTTGCGGTATTAATATAATATAATGAGAATTAGAATTCTGCAGTCTTTGGAGTACGTGGGAAAGGAATGACGTCGCGTATGTTCTGCATACCTGTCACGAAGAGGATGAGACGCTCGAAACCGAGACCGAAGCCACCGTGAGGACAAGAACCGAACTTACGAGTGTCAAGATACCACCACATATCCTTCATAGGAATGTTGCGCTCCTTGATTTCGTTTACGAGCTTGTCGTAGTTCTCTTCACGAACTGAACCACCGATTATCTCGCCGATTGCTGGGAAGAGTACGTCTGTACCCTGAACGGTTTCTTTCATTTCCTCGCCATTGAGAACTGGCTTCTCTGCATCAATCTTCATGTAGAACGCCTTGATCTTTTTAGGATAGTTTGTCATGATGACTGGCTTCTGGAAGTATTCTTCAACGAGATAACGCTCATGCTCAGAAGCAAGGTCATCGCCCCAGTTACATGGGAACTCGAACTTTTTGCCCTTTGCGATAGCTTCCTGAAGAATCTTGATACCTTCTGTGTATGGAAGACGAACGAACTCTGTGTTAACCACTGAGTTAAGACGCTCAAGGAGAGTTTTGTCAATCATCTTGTTGAGGAACTCAAGGTCTTCCTTGCAGTTGTCGAGAGCCCAACGTACGCAATACTTGATGAAGTCTTCCTCAAGATCCATGAGGTCTGTGAGGTCGATGAAGCAAGCCTCAGGCTCAACCATCCAGAACTCAGCAAGGTGGCGTGGAGTATTTGAGTTCTCTGCGCGGAAAGTAGGACCGAATGTGTAAATCTGGCCAAGTGCAGTAGCACCAAGCTCACCTTCAAGCTGACCAGACACAGTGAGTGAAGTCTGCTTGCCGAAGAAGTCATCATCATAGATGATAGAACCGTTCTCGTCCTTCTTAAGATCGTAGAGATTCTTTGTTGTAACCTGGAACATCTGTCCTGCACCCTCGCAGTCACTTGCTGTGATGAGAGGAGTGTGGAAATAGAAGTAGCCATGCTCATGGAAGTAAGTATGGATTGCCATCGCCATGTTATGACGGATACGCATCACAGCACCGAAAGTATTTGTACGGAGACGCATGTGAGCGTGCTGACGCATATACTCGAAGCTCTGGCCCTTCTTCTGCATTGGGTAGTCATTACCGCAAGTGCCGAAGAGTTCAATGCTTTCTCCCTGAATCTCTACTGCCTGACCAGCGCCCTGACTTGCAACGAGCTTACCTGTAGCTGAGATACAAGAACCAGTAGTAATCTGCTTGAGCATTTCTGCATCAAACTTCTGTGGCTCGATAACAACCTGAATGTTCTTTATTGTGGAACCGTCGTTGAGCTGAATGAAATCAACAGCCTTTGAACTACGGTGAGTACGAACCCATCCCATTACGGTGATGTCCTGTCCGCAACCTTCTGAAGCAAGAGCTTCAACAATCTTTGTTCTTTTCATGTGTTGGTTATATTTTATTCAAACGCACCCATACGGAGCATGTCAACTTCCTTCTCTGTGAGGAAGCGCCAGTCGCCGCGGCGGAGATTCTTCTTTGTAAGACCAGCGAAGAGTACGCGGTCGAGCTTGATAACACGATAGCCGAGGTGCTCGAAGATACGACGCACGATACGGTTGCGACCAGAGTGAATCTCAATGCCTACCTGCTTCTTGTCTGTTGGGTGAGCATATTCAATAGCATCTGCATGGATTTCGCCATCTTCAAGCTGGATGCCGTCAGCAATCTGTTGCATATCAGCTGCTGTTACGTTCTTGTCAAGCTGTACATGGTAAACCTTCTTCTTGAGGAACTTAGGGTGAGTAAGCTTTGAAGCGAGGTCACCGTCGTTTGTAAGGAGAAGAACACCTGTTGTGTTACGGTCAAGACGACCTACAGGGTAGATGCGCTCTGGGCATGCACCTTCAACAAGCTGCATGACAGTCTTGCGGTTCTGAGGATCGTCAGAAGTTGTAACGGTGTCCTTTGGCTTATTGAGAAGTACGTAAACCTTCTTCTCAAGAGAGATGTTCTGGTCGTGGAAGAGGATTGTGTCTGTGCGGAGCACCTTTGTTCCGAGTTCTGTTACAACCTCGCCATTAACCTTTACTACACCTGCCTGGATGAAATCGTCTGCCTCACGACGTGAACAAACGCCTGCATTAGCGAGGAACTTGTTCAAACGAATTGGTGCGTTTGGATCAATGTTTGTTTCCTTGTATTCAATGCGCTTCTTGTAAGAATATTTTGAATTAGGATCGTAGCCAGGACGACTACTACCAAAGCCGCCACGCTGCTGTGGACGACCGTAGTTGCCACCATTGTTGTAGCCACCACGCTGCTGTGGACGGTCGTATCCGCCACCATTATTATTGTATCCTCCACGGTTGTTGCCGTATCCTCCACGATTGTTTCCATATCCTCCACGATTGTTTCCATATCCACCACCGCGATTGTTGCCGTAACCGCCACCATTATTATAGCCGCCGCGCTGCTGATATCCCCCATGGTTGTAGCTGCCGCGCTGTTGGTAGCCGCCTTCGTTGTTGAATCCACCCTCGTTGTTCTGGTCAAAGTTGCCACTGTTGTAGCGAGGACGCTGCTGATAACCACCGTCGTTGTTGTAACCACCGCCGTTGTATCGAGGACGCTGTTGGAAACCGCCTTCCTCGTTGTAGCGAGTACGCTGCTGATAGTTGCCTTCTTCGTTGTATCGAGGACGCTGCTGGTAGCCTCCACGCTGGTAACCACCGCCGTAGCTTGAAACGGCAGGACGTTGTGTGCGGATTCGCTGACGCTGAGGTCTGTATCCTGAGTTGTTTTCTTCGCGGCCTTCACGGCTTTCGTTGTTGCGTTTGTCGTCACCACCTTCTAGATGATGATTGAACTCAAAATTCATTTCTTCTGACATGACTTTTGTGATTTTGTTGTTTCGTTTTAGTTTATATTATTCTCTTTCCTAAGATGCTTAATTCTCTTAATGATTAGTGATGTAATAATTAAAATTGTTAAGATTCTTAAGGCATATTTTAATGCTTATGATTATTATACTCCAGTGTAGTTGTGTGGAGTAATGACGCGGAGCTCTTCCTTCACGCTTTCAGAAACTTCAAGTGTTTCAATGAATTCGTGGATGATTTCTGGAGTCATCTTTGTGTTTGTTCGTGTGAGAGCCTTGAGTGCTTCGTATGGATTTGGATAAGCCTCACGACGGAGAATCGTCTGTATAGCTTCTGCAACGACTGCCCATGTATTGTCAAGGTCGTCAAAGAGTGCCTGTTCATTGAGGATGAGCTTGCGGAGACCCTTGAGAGTGCTCTGCATAGCGATGAGCATGTGTCCGAGAGGAGTGCCGATGTTACGAAGAACTGTAGAGTCGGTAAGGTCACGCTGCAAGCGACTGATTGGAAGCTTGCGAGAGAGGAATTCTAGGAGAGCACCAGCGATGCCGAGGTTGCCTTCAGAGTTCTCGAAGTCGATAGGGTTGACCTTATGAGGCATAGCACTTGAACCAACCTCTCCCTTCTTAATCTTCTGCTTGAAGTATTCCATAGAGATGTACATCCAGAAGTCGCGATCGAGGTCAATAATGATTGTGCCAATACGACGGAGAGCATCAAAGACTGAAGCGAGGTGGTCGTAGTTTGAAATCTGAGTTGTATATTGTTCACGCTCAAGGCCAAGTTTTTCGCTTACGAACTTGTTGCCGAATTCCTTCCAGTCGTATGAAGGATAAGCGACATTGTGGGCATTGTAGTTACCGGTTGCGCCACCGAATTTGGCTGTATATTTGCAAGCCTTGAGAGTTTCTAACTGCTCGTTGAGACGATAAACGTAAACCATGATTTCCTTGCCGAGTCGGGTAGGGGATGCTGGCTGACCGTGCGTCTTAGCGAGCATGGAGACATTCTTCCATTCCTCAGCGTATGCAGAAAGCTGATCAATGAGTTCATGAAGAAGTGGAACGAAAGTGTCGTTGATAGCCTCCTTGACAGAGAGAGGTACACTTGTATTGTTAATATCCTGGGAAGTAAGACCGAAATGAACGAACTCCTTGTACTTGTCAAGTCCGCCGATAGCGTCAAACTTCTCCTTGATGAAGTATTCAACAGCCTTCACGTCATGGTTGGTGATGCTCTCGATGTCCTTTACACGCTGAGCATCAGTAATAGTGAAGTTGTGATAGATGTCGCGAAGAGTTTTGTAACCACCATTAACGGCTTCTTCTAAGCCAACGAGTTGTGGAAGCGGAAGCTCAGCAAGGGTGATGAAATACTCTATCTCTACTCTTACCCTGTAGCGAACGAGCGCATACTCGGAGAAATATTCAGACAGTTTTTCCGTTTTGCTTCTATATCTGCCATCTATCGGCGATATAGCTGTAAGGAGATTAAGTTCCATTCTGTAAAATAATGTTTTGTGTTATTGAAGATGTAAATCTATAATCTTATGTGTATGTTTACAAATTTTGTGCAAAAATACGAATTTTTATTTTTTTGAAAATTGTGTTTCTTGACTTTTTTGAAAAAAAACCTGTTTCCTTTAATATTCTTGATGTATCTTTATGCTTTTGTAAAGAAGATTTGCTGTAATTTGGAAAAAGTGTTATCTTTGCACAAATTATGTGCGATAACCCTAAAAAGAAATATTGATGAAAACAATTAAAGACCAAGAATTCGGTGGAGAACGTCCGCTATATGCTTCACATGACCTCCTTTTGGAAAATGTTACAATACATGAAGGAGAGTCTGGACTGAAGGAATGTACAAATATCGTAACGCGTAATTGCTGTTTTGAAGGCAATTATGCGCTTTGGCGAATAGACGGTTTGGACATGGAGAACTGTACGATAGCAGAGCCAAGTAGAGCGTCACTCTGGTATTCCAAGAACGTCGTTATGAAAGATTGCGTCGTTGATGGTCCGAAACTATTGCGTGAGGTTGAAGATATTACCCTTGAGCGAGTGATGTTTACTGATGGACAGGAAACTCTGTGGCATTGTCGTGGCGTAAAGATGAGCGACTGTGAAATGGAAAATGGCATTTATCCTTTCATGCATTGTGAAAATGTTGAGGTGAACAATTTCAATTGCAAAGGAAAGTATATCTTCCAATATGCTAAGAACGTGGTGGTGCGAAACGCCATTATAGAAACGAAAGATGCTTTCTGGGAGTCGGACAACTGTACTGTTTATGATTCCACTATAA
Organism: Prevotella sp.; assembly: GCA_045597565.1. Taxonomy (GTDB): domain Bacteria; phylum Bacteroidota; class Bacteroidia; order Bacteroidales; family Bacteroidaceae; genus Prevotella. The sequence continues at coordinate 9,167 of JAZLKJ010000026.1, forward strand.
AGGGCGAATTCTTAGCTTGGCATTCTCGCAACCTTAAGCTTGTGCGTTGTCATATTGCAGGCACTCAGCCACTTTGCTATGCCGAAGGACTAGTGTTGGAGGATTGTACGATGGGCGAGGAATCTGATCTTGCTTTTGAATACTCTGACGTTCGTGCTACTATCAAAGGCAATGTCGTAAGCATAAAGAATCCACACCACGGAAACATAAAGGTGGATTCTGTAGGTGAAGTTATCATTGACGAAAACCTCAAAGCAGATTCCGACTGCAAGATGGAAATTGCAAATAATTAACCCATAATGAAAATATTATGATTAATAGTTTCAAGATAAATCTTATCGCATTATTTTTTTGTGCTTTGTCACTAACGGCTTCGGCTCAGACATCTGTTGAAACGCAGCGACAGTATCTCTCTGGTCATGGCTGTGACGATATGGTGGAGTGGGATTTTTATTGCACGAAGGGAAATAACTCTGGTAAGTGGACAAAGATAGGCGTGCCTTCATGCTGGGAACTTCAAGGTTTCGGCACTTACCAGTATGGCATGAAGTTCTATGGTAAGGCTTTTCCGGAAGGCATTGCTGACGAGGAAGGACAGTATAAGTATAAGTTCAGATTGCCTAAGGAATGGTCAAACCATCATATTGAACTTATCTTCGAGGCAGCCATGACCGACATGTCGGCAAAGATAAATGGCAGGAAAGCCGTCGGCTCTCATCAGGGCGGTTTCTACCGTATCACAGCAGATGTGTCAGATAGAGTTTTTTTCGGAGACAAGGAAAACCTTCTTGAGGTGACAGTTGCGAAGGAAAGCAAGAATGTTGGCGTTAATCTTTCTGAACGCCGCGCTGACTATTGGAACTTTGGAGGTCTTTGGCGTCCTGTATTCATTGAGTGTAAGCCTGCTGTGAATGTTGAGCGTACTGTTATAGACGGTAAGGCTGACGGTTCTTTCCGTGCGAAGGTTATCATTAGCAGTGCGATACAAGGTAAGGTGAAAACTAAAATTACTGACCTTCAGAACAAGAAAGTTGTTGCGGAGCAAACCGACGCAATACGTGAAGGTTCTGACCATGTGATGGTTTCCTTGAATGTGAAGAATGCTAAGCTTTGGACGGCTGAAACTCCTAACCGCTATGCTGTAGAATTCACTCTCATGGATGCTAACGGAAAGACTCTCCATGTGGAAAAGGACAAGTTCGGCTTCCGAACAATAGAAACACGCGAGAGCGACGGAATGTACATCAACGGCAAGAAGGTGAATATCCGTGGTGTCAATCGCCATAGTTTCTGGCCAGAGTCGGGACGTACGCTTTCAAAAAAACTTAACATAGAGGATGTAAAGCTCATCAAGTCGATGAACATGAACTCTGTTCGTCTTTCACATTATCCAGCTGATCCGGAATTTTATGATGCTTGCGACTCTTTGGGACTTTATGTCATGAGTGAACTTACAGGTTGGCACGGTCATCATGAGACTGTTGTCGGTCGTACTTTAGTAAGGGAAATGCTCGTTCGCGACCTTAACCATCCGTCTGTGATATGGTGGAGCAACGGTAACGAGAAAGGTTGGAATACGGAGCTTGATCCTGAATTTCATAAGTGGGATGAGCTGCAGAAGCGTCCTGTAATTCACCCGCAAGGCAATTTCTCTGGTTACGAGACAATGCATTACCGCTCATACGGTGAGACGGAAGAGCACATGCGTCGTCCTCAGATATTTATGCCAACAGAGTTCCTTCATGCTCTTTACGACGGAGGTGCTGGTGCAGGTCTTTATGATTACTGGAAACTGATGCGCTCTTGGAAGCGTTGTCAAGGTGGCTTCATTTGGGCATACGCTGATGAAGGAGTTGTTCGTACTGATGAAGGCGGCAGAATAGACAATGTAGGCAATTATGCTGCTGACGGTATTGTTGGTCCCCACCATGAGAAAGAAGGCAGTTATTGGACGATAAAGGAACTTTGGAGTCCTGTTGTAGCAAGCCTTAACGAAATAGTGTCTTCAGATGCCTCTTTTGTAATAGAAAACCGTTATGATTTCCTTAATCTTGACAAGGTGACTTTCGACTGGGATTTCATGAAGACGGAAGGCGCGAAGGAGATCGTTATCAAGCATGGTGCAGAGTGTGGCATTGATGTAGCGCCAGGCAAGCAGGGGGTGTTGAAAGTTGGCAAGGTACCTTCTGGTACAGAGTTTATAAGATTTGCGGCTACTGACCAATATGGCGAGCAGATCTTTGTGAAAAACTTTCGCGTTGAGGCACTCGCCTATACGAATGGCAATGTGGCAAACCTTGAATTAGTAGGTGCAGACTCCAGTTCTGCTTCACTTTCTGTTACAGCTTCAGGAGTAACTTATACCTTCTGCGAGAAGACGGGTATGCTGAAGAGCGTCGTAACGAAGAATGGCGTTTATCCGTTTAGAAATGGGCCTAAGTTCTTTGCTTATCGCAGAGCCGATCGTTCGTTCGACCAGTATTATTCTCATGATATTACAGATGCCGACAAGTTGAAGACAACATACAAGGAGTATGACTATCTCGGACGTGAGAACTATGACGGTTCAATGGCTCCAATAAACGATCTGGAGACGCTTCGCGACATAAAGGTTTATAAGGCAGTTGCTGACACCACAATCGTTGAAGTGAACTACAAACTCGGTGCTATGGAGAAGGTGTTGTGGAAGATTTCGCCAGACGGAAAAGCTAATGTTTCGTTCAGGTATATCTTCAATGGTGTCGTTGATATCATGGGCGTGAAGTTCGATCTTGACGAAGTGGCTGTCAAGAGCAAGAAGTGGTTAGGTGATGGTCCTTACCGCGTATGGAAAAACAGGCTTCATGGTCCTCAGTATGGTGTTTGGGAGAATGACTACAACGACCCTATTCCAGGCGAATCTTTCCAATATCCAGAGTTCAAGGGCTACTTTTCCAACGTTAAGTGGATGTCTGTCGGCGTAAGTCTTTCTGGCAATTCAAATTCTGCTGCTAAGAGAAGTATTAAGCTGCGTCCTTCATGTCCTGCCATGTTTGAAGCTGAAGATTTGAAGCCAGTAAATATTGTTGGAGTATTCCAACCAAGGGACGGTCGTGACCAGCATCTCTACACACTGCCAGAAACAGGACTTTCCTTCATACAAGTTATTCCTGGCGTGAGAAACAAGGTTAATTCTACAGATCTCAACGGACCTTCTGCTCTTCCAGTTTGGGTAAGAGGCGAGTACGTTGGCGGTTTTGAGTTGGAATTTGAGTAGTTTTTCTCATTTGAAATAGATTTATCAGATTGAATAAAACAAGATAAATGGAAATAACAATAACCAAAGACGAGATAATCTTTCCTTCTCTATCCAAAACTTACAAACAAGCTGTTGGCGTGAGTGTTGCTGCCAATATGCGCGATGCCTTGAAGGAACTAGGCGTTAAAGCTGAAGAGGTTCTGATGCGCGTTTCTACTCCTTCGGTAATTCTGGCTCTTGAGGCACTGGAGGAGGAAGATGCAGAGAAACTGTATAAGATGACGGTGACGACAACCGATGAAGAAATTGTCGTGCTGAACAGTGTTGTTCAGCAGATGCAAATCGCCCTACTGTTTTGCGTGAGCAAAGATCTCATGACTGTTGTGGAGGACAACTTCCAGCAGTATAAGGTAAGGCACATCTTGGCAGAATGCTTTTCTATCATCAATCCGTCTGACTGCAAAGACAGAATACTTCATGCCTATTTCTACGATAACATGATGTATGCCTACGCTTTCAAGCATGGCAGATTGCTGTTCTACAATGAATATGAAGCCAACTCTTCGCAAGATTGCACATTCCTTCTGCTCAGCGTCTTTAAGCGATTGGGTTACAATCAGTTGAAGGATGAGATTGTTCTTGAAGGCGAGGTTGACATCAAGGATGAACTGAAAGATTTACTCTCTGAATTTGTAAAGAATATTTCCGCGTAACTATATGAGAATAATAACTGGAGAATACAAGGGGAGGCATTTCGACGTGCCTCGTTCGTTTAAGGCGCGACCAACGACAGACTTTGCCAAAGAGAATATCTTTAACGTAGTAAGAAATTACGTTGACTTTGAGGACGCTGTGGCTTTGGATCTTTTTGCCGGAACGGGAAGTATCTCGCTTGAGTTGCTTTCCAGAGGTTGCCAGCAGGTTGTTAGCGTGGAGAAGGACCGCGACCATGCTCGCTTCATTCGTCAATGTCTGGAGAAACTTAACGATAAGCGTTGCAATCTTATTCAGGGCGATGTGTTCAAGTTCCTGAAAAGTTGTCACATCAAGTTCGATTTTATCTTTGCCGATCCTCCCTATGCACTAGAAAATCTGGCGGATATTCCAGATCTTGTTCTTGACAACGACTTGCTTGCCGAGGACGGAATATTTGTCTTTGAACACGGAAAAACGAACAATTTCAAGAATCATCCTCGCTTCGTAGAGCACAGAGCTTATGGCAGTGTGAACTTTTCGATATTCAGATAGGATTGAGACTTCAAGTTTTTTTAATCTTTAAACATCTCAATCATTTCCTCAAAACGCTTGATGGTGTCACCACCGAATTTCTGTAGAGAACGGTGTGCGCCTTCAAGTGTTTTTTCTTTTTCTGGGTGCGATTTTGAGAAGAACTTGTCTGCGTAGCAAATGAGTTTTTCTTCAATTGTTTCAGGAAGAAGGTCTTTCTCTGGCAGGGGCAGTTTCTGTTCCTTTATTTCCGCTGTTGTGATGCCCGCTCCGGTGTGTCGTTCTGCAACTCTTGCATGTTCAGGAAAACCTTCCTTTCTCAAAAGTTCCGCACCGAGAATACCGTGGCAGATATAAGGCTTGTCGCCATGACAATGTATTCCGGGAGCATCGGTCATGAAGATGCCG
>JAZLKJ010000027.1:0-22620 GCA_045597565.1 Prevotella sp.
TTCCATGCACACTCCTATTCACGAGCAACGCCAGCAGATAATGCCTGCCGAAAAGGCGATGCCTATTCAGGAAGTCGTAGAGCTCCTGAAGCAATATCCAGCCTTCAGAACCCTAAAGTCCAACAAGGCAGCCACCGTTCCCGACATAAACAAAGCCGCCATGCCTCACATGAGCAAGGCAGCCACCGTTCCCGAAGCGTCCGCTTCGGGCAAAGAGGAAACTTCCCGCCAGCGCCGCCTCACATTCGAGTACACCATGTTCCGCGGTGTCAACGACTCCATCACTCACGCCAAAGAGATACTGAAGCTGCTGCGCGGACTTGACTGCCGCATCAACCTCATCCGCTATCACAAGATTCCTGACATTGACCTTCAAGGTTGCGACCAGAAGACAATGGAGAACTTCCGCGACTATCTCAACGCTCACGGCATCACTACAACTATTCGCGCATCTCGTGGCGAGGACATTTACGCAGCCTGTGGTCTCCTGAATACCGCAAGGCATAAAGCCCTCTAGCCCCCGAAGGGGGAGTTCTTAAATGGATTTCTTCGTTAGTAAACAATTTGTTCCTATACATAAAATAATAACAGCCCCAATAATACTATTAAAAGTTCCCCCTTCTGGGGTTAGGGGTCTTCTTTAACATGAAACCAATAATAGCAATCACTCATGGCGACACAAACGGCATTGGCTATGAAGTGATCATAAAAACATTTGCCGCTCCGGAGATGCTCGACATCTGCACTCCGATAATCTATGGTTCACCTAAAGTAGCTAAGTACCACATCAAAGAGCTTGGACTTGAGGCGAACTTCACCATTATCAACTCAGTAAAGGACTTACACCAAGGTAGAATCAACCTCATTCCTGTTGTTGAGGAAGACGTGAAGGTAGAGTTCGGCAAGCCGTCAAAAGAAGCTGGCGCAACTGCTCTTATGGCTCTTGAGAAAGCCATGGCAGACTTCAAGGAAGGACTTTTCGAGGCTATCGTTACTGCTCCGATAAACGCTGACAGCATGCAGTGCGACGACTTCAAGTTCAACGGTCATACGGAGTACATGGAGAACCGTATCGGAGAAGGAAAGGATTCGCTTGCAATACTTATGAACCAGCACATGCGAATTGCCCTTGCTACTACTCACAGTCCAATAGCGGAAATATCGGAAAAGATTACTACCGAGTTTATTGAGAAGAAAGTTGAGACCCTCAACAAGTCGCTCAAGCAGGACTTCCTCATTCTTCAGCCACGCATTGCAGTGCTCTCACTCAATCCAAAGACCGGCGAAGACGGTACTCTCGGCAAGGAAGAGCAGGAGATTATTGCTCCAGCTATCAAAAATCTCATGGAAAAGAAGATCATGACTTTCGGTCCTTTCCCTGCAGAGGAATTCTTTGCCCAGGCTTCTTACGAACATTTTGATGCCGTGCTCGCCATGTATCACGACCAAGGTGCCGCTCCATTAGAGGCTTTCAGCACGGACTATGCAATAAACTACACTGCCGGTTTGCCGATTGTACGCACCTCTCCAGACTGCGGTGTTTCTTACGAAATAGCAGGAAAGAACGAAGCCGACGAGCAGTCTTTCCGTCAGGCAGTCTATGCAGCCATTGACATAATGCGCAATCGCAAGGCTCATGCCGAAGCTTATGCAAACCCTATTCCGAAGCTTTTCCACGAACGTCGCGATGAAGGCGAGCGCCTCCGTTTCAACATTCCTGCCAAAAAGCAGAAAGACGACAAGCAGTTCGACAAGCAAAAGGAGAACAAGCAAAAGCCAAACGAATAATTGAAAAAATTAGACAACATATTCTTCTGCATAGGTATAGTGGCATTTGCCATTATGGCTATGCAGCTTGATTTTCGGGAAGTTGTTGATGGCGTGGAGCGCGCCGGCTACTGGTTTCCTGCCGTCATCGTGTTGTGGGCTTTTCTCTACATCATAAACACGACGAGCTGGAACTCCATAATCAAGGCGTTGACAAAAACGACCTCCCCCACCCCCTCCACAGGAAGGGAGAATTCCCTACCGGATGACAGCTCCTCCCTTGTGGGGAGGCCGGGAGGGGTCGGACTCCTCTGGCTCTACAAAGTGACCGTTGCCGGCTTTGCCCTTAACTACGCCACTCCTGGCGGACTTATGGGCGGCGAGGCTTACCGCATATCACAGCTAACGCAGAAAATAGGTATTGAGAAAGCGTCGTCAAGCGTCATTCTCTATGTCATGACGCACATTTTCTCTCATTTCTGGTTCTGGCTTGTCTCCGCTATATTATATATAATGTGTTACCAGCTTAGCACGTTGATGTACGGTCTTCTTGCCGCAATCATGGTTTTCTGTGTGGCAGCCATCCTTCTTTTCCTTAAAGGTTACAGGAACGGAATAGTCAATTCCCTTGTGAACATTTTCGCAAAGATACCGTTCTTGAAGAGAAGGGCAAACAGCTTCATAGAGAAACATAGGGAGAAACTTGCCAATATAGACCTGCAGATAGCAACACTTCATTCCCGTAACCGCACCACATTCTTCTTTGCCGTGTTCCTTGAGTTCATGTGTCGTGTGCTCTCCTCATTCGAGATAATGTTCATCCTGCTCATCATCACGCCGGAGATCACATTCCTTGACTCTATGCTCATCCTTGCCTTCACCTCCCTCTTTGCCAACATGCTCTTCTTCCTTCCGCTTCAGTTGGGTGGTCGCGAGGGCGGCTTCATGCTCTCCGTTTCGGGTCTTAGCATCAGCGCCAGTGCCGGAGTCTTCGTAGCCCTCATCGTCCGTCTGCGCGAACTCTTCTGGACCGGCTTAGGCTTACTGCTGATAAAGGTGGGGAAAACGAAATAGCGAAAACAAGGAGATAATTAAAAAAATCAGCGGAACCCGCCTCTAAAGATGTAATTCTTGAGGCGAGTTCCGCTGAATCTTTTGAAATAATATGAGAAAATGACTTGTCTAAGAGTGTATCTAACAGTATTTTCTCATCTATCATAACTTATCTGCGAATGAACTTGCGACCGTTCTTGATGATGACGCCCTTGTGGCTGTCGTCAACCTGAACACCGCGGAGATCAAATGCAGGTGAGTTAAATGTGTTGTCAATCGTAGCATCGTCGATGGCACTAGCAGTACCAGCTTTGATTACTACCTTAGTGCAGAGCTTGCTGCCAGAGAGATAACCACCCTTGCTGCTGTTGAATTTTGCATCAACAGGTTCGCTGACATAGCAGTTGCTGAGATAGATGTTGTCAATCCACTGGAATGCGCCATAGTAGCAATCGGATGTGACATTGGCATTGTCGATGTTGAGCGTGCAGTAGTTGTTGCCTTCCCTGCCCTGCATACCGTTAACCTTGAGGTTACAATTCTTCACGGTGATGTTGCCAGCCTCCTGGAATGTAGCGAAGGTAGAACCGCTAAGGTTGAGAGTGCCGTTAGAAGAACTCTGGATTGTGATACCATTCTTATTGTCATGGTAGAGAGCGTAGCTTCTGAGGGAGTTAACATAGTTTGTGCCAATGAGATTGATGTAGAGACGCTCAGAAGTCTGGGCACTGATTCCGTAGCCTTCTGTACCGATGTAAGCGTTGTTGAGGGTAAGCGTGTTGTTAGAAGGATCATACTTAACCTTGCCGTCGCCATAGAGGTCAGTGTAGTTTGCAGTAGTAATGTTTGTACCGCCAACAGCAATTTTGTAATCCTTGACACCAATAGTTACATCCTTTGCAGCTACAACTGAGCCGTTAAGGGTAACACCAACGCCCGGAGTGAATACAGCGTTCGCTGGAGAAATGATTTCAACGCCAGTCATTGAGAGAGAGCTGAGATTATAGATAGATGCGGAAGTACCGTAAGCAGTGACCTCTGCGTTCTGGATAGTAGCTGCCGTCTTGGAACCAACGATGCCGTAGCTGTTTATACCAGTAGAGCGTGCCGACACAGTGGTGTTCGTGAAGCTGAGCTTCTTGTTGGCATTATTCACATATATACCTGCGTAGCCCTGAGTGCTTGTATTGATTTTAAGACTGCTCATGCTCTTGCCAGGACCAGTGATATTGAGGTTTCCTAAAGCCAGGATGCCATTCTGCTTGTTAGAAGTGATTGAGTTTGCTGTGCCTGAGACGTAGATGTTGAGATCCTTGTATGCGTGGATGCCACTGCCATTTTCGGCAATGATCTTGGCGTTGTTGAGCTTCAGTGTGTTAGAAGCAGCATCGTAAGATACGCCAGACATGATGTTGCTTGCATTTTCCTTAGTGACGCGTGTGCCAGCGACGATGAAGCCGTAGCCCTTGCTAATCTCAACATTGCCAGTGACAGCCGAACTTCCGTTCTTAACATATCCCTTGGCAGTATCAAACGAAGCATTGACAGGACTTTCGAAGTAGCAATCAGTCATAGTAAACTTCTTGAAATCCTGGATACAGTTTTTACTACTTGAGTTGTTGATGACTAGCGAAGCATTGTTCAACGTAAGCGTTGATGTGCCTGGCATAACAGGATAGTTCTGAGGCCACATTCCTACTACACCAGTACTATTAGGACTATAGACCGAAACTTCACAATCCTTTATGGTAAGACCAGCCTGATCAACGGTAATGCCAGCGAAATTCTTCTCTGTATTGGCAGCGAGAGTAGCACCATATGAACCAGTAATCGTTGCGTTTGCATAAAGATATAGTGCACTCGATGTACCAGTGTTATTAATAATGTTTCTTCCAGAAAGGTTGATTGTTATTGGTGTAAAAACTTGAAGTATTGCTATAGCACTCTTGTAGTCTATACCCTTGAGATTAAGTGTCTTTGTAGTTGGGTTGTATGACACTTTTCCGTCATTGCAGACATCATTTATATTATCCTTTGTAACGTCTAGTCCGTTGATGTTTATGCCATAGCCGCGATGAATCAGGACATAAGTCTCACTATCGCCGTTTTGATTACTGAAAACATTGTTTTTAAACGTATAATAAGAAGGTCCAAAGTGGAAGCAATCAGTAAACGACATAGACTTGATGTTAATGATGGCACCTTTCTTTGAAGTTGAATTATCTGCTATCGTAGCAGCAGTATTGTTGAAAGTCAGAGTGTGGGTGTCTGAGTTATACCCCTGGAAACCATCAATACCACCATCCTTACCTTTTACGTTGAGGGTGATATCTTTGAATGTAAGGTTAGGGCAACGAACGTCAATACCCGCATACTGTGTGGATTCAAGATTGAGGATTGGCGAATATGTAAGATTGCTCGCCGCCCTGATATAGACAGAACCAGGTATTTTGGAGTCGATGAATAAAGGAAGAGGTGCTTTTATGTTGTTCGTACCCTTCAGGAAAACCTCCATGTGGCAAGGTTCATCAGGCGTGAGTCTAAGACCCTGATCAGTAGTGCTTGAGAAATCTACACCATCCAAATAAACGTATTTGCCGGCACCTTTTGCAAATTCATAAAGCGAGATAGTACCGGATTTGAGTCCGCTTGGCTTAATGTTGCGGCAGTTGCTGTCGGAAATGGTCAAGTTGCCGAAAGAGCCATACCTGCGGTTCTTTATGACAACGTCAGTTTTTATGGAAGTGCCAGACGTGTTTGCTACGTAGTAACCCTTTGCTTCTGCCTTGTAGTAGGTTGAAGGGTTAAGGCTGCAACCAGTAAGTGTCAGTGTCTTGAAACCATAGATAGGCTCATACTTGCCCGCAGAAGAGAAAGTGACATTGGCGTCTGTTACCGAAAGGGTGTAGGCTGTTGGACTTTCTGAATCTGGAGTATTGTAAGGACGAATGGCAGTACCACCATTAACGTTGGTAACATTCATCGTAATATCCTTGATATCAACATTACCGTTTGCACGAATAGGCTGATAGCCAGCACCACCTGTAGCATCATTACGCTTAATATTGAGGGTGCTTGAGCTTACGCCTGAGCCTACGATTGTAGTCTTTCCTGTAAGCACGAAAGTATTTCTGTCCGAAGCCGTAGAAGAGAGATTTACCGTGCCGATAACCTTGATGGTCAGTCCGTCAATGTTTGATTTTATGACCTCGGCAGTTTGTGCAGTAAAACCAATACCGTTCAAAGTAAGTGTCTTTGTGCTGGCATTGTACGTAATATACGAACTGTCATGGATTCTATTCGCATTGCTACTTGTGACCCGAATACCATCGAACCAGAGGTCATAATCGGTTGCTGACGCGGCTATAGCCACGCAGAGCATCATGAAAAGAGAAAAAATTTTTTTCATAAGCGTACCTACTTAGGGGATGTTTTGTTTATTAGTTAATTGGGGTTATTAATTTCGGCAAAGTTACGAAAAAGAATTTAATAAACAATATATATATATATCGTTGATCTGCATCATTAGATTTAAAAAGATTTTGCTTCTCTGATTGGTTGTTGGGCGCGAAATTCACGCACCAATAGTACAATCCAACTTTCCTTGCCAAGGAAGGAAAGTTTTCCCGTGCTTAAAATTGTGCCGGAAAAAAATGTCTTATAGTGGAAACGACGCCCCATGGCGTCGTTAGGGAGCGAAAAGGGATGACCATGCGGCTGTTTAACGATGCCATGAGGCATCGTTTCCAATTCGCGTTGGGGATATATAATTGCAAAAAAAAAAAAGATTTTTTTGTAACAAAAACTACATCTCTACACCAAATCGCAGAGAATCCCTCTGTACATCCTACAGTTCTACAACTGCTATTATGTTTATGAATAATTGTGAATTATTTATATATTTGAGTGAGTGAGTGAAAAAACATAAAAAATCATTCACTCACTCACATATAAAGAGGCTTATTTCTTCACAATGGTTTGAATCTAATAGCAACAAAACTCTTTCGCAGCCTTTACGATGCCCTCTGCGTCAAGACCGTAGTGATGGAAAATCTCTGTGTTTGTTCCGTGGATGACGTTCTCGTCTGGGATGCCGAGGATCTTTACTGGCACTGGGGCCTCAGAGATAATCTCGCAGACCATTGCACCGAGTCCGCCGAACTGAGAATGCTCCTCTACGGTTAGAATCTTGCCTGTCTCGCGAGCAGCCTTGATGACTGCCATATCGTCGCATGGCTTTACGCTGGCAAAGTCGAGTACACGAGTAGAGATACCCTCTGCTGCGAGCTGCTTTCCAGCCATGTAGGCGTGATAGACAGTCTCACCGGTAGCGATGATGGTAAGGTCTGTACCGTCCTGAAGCATCTGTGCCTTGCCAATCTCGAAGTGGCAGTTGGTGTCGTCATAGACATCAGGAATGGCTGCACGACCCACGCGAACGTAGCAAGGGTAAGGGTAATCTACGAGCTGCTTTACGAGTTGGCGAGTTTGGTGCCAGTCAGAAGGCAGCACAACGTGCATTCCTGGGAACGTACGGAGTGCGGCAATGTCGTGGAGAGAATGGTGAGTGGCGCCGAGAGCACCGTAGGCTACACCACCGGAAACGCCCAGTATCTTGACTGGGTTTTCGCTGTAAGCGAGATCAACCTTCACCTGTTCAAGCGAACGTGCTACATAAAAACATGCCGGTCCGCAGCAGAATACTTTCTTTCCGCTATGTGCCAATCCGGCAGAGATACCGACAGCGTCCTGCTCGGCGATACCACATTCTACAAACTGCTCAGGAAGTTCCTTGGCATAGTCGCCAAGAGTCACCGAACCGCGAGCATCACTGGTTACGGCGATAATATCTTTGTCTTGCTTTGCCAACTCAAGGAGTGTGTCGGTAAAAGCTTTTCTACATGCTATCATCTTAATGATTTACAATTTACTGATTTTAAATTTACTGATTTTTTCAATCCTTGCCTCAATCTCCGCAATACCCTGCTGATACTGCTCCTCGTTAGGCATACCGTGGTGCCACTTTGCGATGTTCTCCATGTAAGATACGCCGAAGCCTTTTGTGGTATGCGAAACGATGAGGTGAGGTTTGCCGTTAGTGTAATCGATATTGTCAAGTGTGCGAACAATCTCGTCTATGTCGTCGCCATTTATTTCCACTACATCCCATCCGAAGGCTGTCCAGCGCTCCTTTACGGAGTCTATCTTCATCACATCCTCTGTATCGCCGGAAATCTGAAGGTGGTTGCGGTCGATGACTGCCACGAGGTTGTCTAGATTGTAATTGCTGCCAGCCATAGCAGCCTCGTAGATGGAGCCTTCGCCCTGCTCGCCGTCGCCCATGACAACGAAGGTCTTGTAGCTCTTCTTGTCCATCTTTGCAGCGATAGCCATTCCCACGCCGATAGGCAGACCGTGACCGAGCGCACCGGTGTTCACCTCAATGCCAGGAACCTCGATGGTCGGATGACCGGAAAGTGGTGAGAGATACTGTCCGAGGGTGTCGGTAACCTCTTTCTTCAAGAAACCTCTAGCCTCAAGAACGGCGTAAAGAGCTTCCACGCAGTGACCCTTTGACAGCACGAAGCGGTCGCGGTCGGGATTCTTGACATCGTTCGGATCTACGTTCAGAGTATGGAAATAGAGTGCTGTGAGCATGTTCAGTACGGAGAGATCTCCTCCGATATGTCCTGCCTTTGCATTGTAAACGATTTCCAAAAGTCGTTTGCGGTTCTTCTCCGCCTGCAGTTTTAGATTCATACAAGTATGTTAGCTTATGTTATTCTTAATTGTTTTTCGCCACAAAGTTAATCATTATTAATGGAATAAACGATATTTTACATAAAAAACATTAATAAAAGACTGTTTTTCCTCAAAAAGTTTTGCCATTTGATTGTTTTAAGCTAAATTTGCAGCGATTAACTAATTCTAAATGCAGAACCAAAGGTCGGCGGCCAAGGGGAAAGCCTATTCAGAATGCAGAATTATATTAAAACCATGATTTTCGAATACGATTATCTCATCATCGGTAGCGGCGTAGCCGGCATGAGCTACGCACTGAAGGTTGCCCGTAAGCATACTGGCAAGATTTGCATCATCTGCAAGACGACCCTTGATGAGGCTAACACGAAGTTTGCTCAGGGTGGTATCGCAAGCGTTACCGACACTATTGTTGACAATTTCGACAAGCACATTGAAGACACAATGATCGCGGGTGACTACATCAGCGATCCTGCTGCCGTAAAGCAGGTGGTTGAGATGGCACCATCGCAGATAAAGGAGTTGGTGGAATGGGGCGTTAAGTTCGACAAGAAGCCTTCCGGAATGTTCGACCTTCACCGCGAAGGCGGCCACTCAGAGTTCCGCATCCTACACCATGCCGACGACACAGGCCGCGAGATTCAGCGCGGATTGATGGAAGCTGTCCGCCAGAATCCTTATATTGACATAAAGGAAAACCACTTCGCTGTTGAGATTATCACTCAGCATCATCTTGGAGTGGAGGTTACACGTCGCACTCCAGACATTGAATGTTACGGTGCTTACGTGCTCAACCCAAAGACCAAGAAGGTGGATACTTACCTGAGTAAGGTAACGGTAATGTGTACCGGCGGCTGCGGTGCTGTATATGAGACTACCACTAACCCAATCATTGCCACTGGCGACGGCGAGGCTATGGTATATCGCGCAAAGGGAACAGTCAAGGACATGGAGTTCGTACAGTTCCACCCAACAGCTCTCTACCATCAGGGCGAGACACACCCTGCCTACCTTATAACAGAGGCCATGCGCGGATATGGCGGCATACTGAGACTTCCTGACGGCTCTTCGTTCATGGAGAAATACGACAAGCGACTCTCACTTGCTCCACGCGACATCGTGGCTCGTGCCATAGACAAGGAAATGAAGAAGCACGGTATTGACCATGTCTGCCTTGACGTTACGCACAAGGATCCTGAAGAGACAAAGCGTCATTTCCCAAATATCTACAAAAAGTGTCTGTCTATTGGCATTGACATCACTAAGGAATACATCCCGGTTCGTCCTGCGGCTCACTACATGTGCGGCGGTATTCTGGTTGACACCGACGGTTGCTCTTCCATCAAACGACTCTACGCCCTCGGCGAATGTTCTTGCACTGGACTCCACGGCGGTAACCGACTTGCCTCAAACTCTCTCATCGAGGCTGTTGTCTATGCCGAAACAGCGGCTCAGCACTCTATGAAGCACATCGACGAGTATGACTTCAACCATAAAGTGCCTGAGTGGAACGACGAAGGAACAATGACCAACGAAGAGAAGGTTCTCATCACCCAGAGCGTCAAGGAAGTGGGCGAAATCATGGCAAACTACGTGGGCATCGTGCGTTCAGACCTTCGTCTGAAGCGTGCTTGGACACGTCTTGACGTGCTCTACGAAGAGACGGAAGCTCTCTTCAAGCGCGTTCATGCCACAAAAGACATCTGCGAACTCCGCAACATGATTAATACGGCATACCTCATTACCCGCTTCGCCATTGAGCGTAAAGAGTGTAGAGGTCTGCACTACACAACAGACTATAAACTTCACGCTTACGACGAATAAGGCCCACCCAAGCCCTCCCAAAGGGGCTTTTGACTTGTTTCAAAATGCAGATGTTTAATATTTGCGGGATAATCGTCAAATCGTTAAATCGTCAAATCGTTAAATCGTCAAATGAAAATATGAAAAAGATTTGTTATCTATTAGTGTCTATCCTTGTTCTCTCCGTAGCTTCTTGCACACAGAAGAAGGAAAAGGAGAATCTCAAGGACATGCACCTCAGCGACTCTCTCCAGCACATCGTTGACCTTCGCGATGCAGAGATAAACGACTTGCTCACTGTCTTCAACGACGTTCAGCAGAGTTTCAATGAGATAAACGAGGCAGAAGACCGCATCATCCTTGCCAAGAACGGCGAGCGTGGCAATTCTGCGGCAGTCATCCGCGAGAACTTCAACTTCATCAAGGAGAAGATGCGCCAGAACCGCGAGCAGATTGAGCAGCTTGAGCAGAAGCTCCGCGAGAGCACTTTCAAGGGCGACGAGATGAAGCGCTCACTCGAAGGTCTCATTGCGCAGCTCAAGAAGAAGGATAAGGAAATGGCAGAACTGGCTCTCATGATTGAAGAGAAGAACACTACCATTGCCGCTCAAGACGAGCACATCCAGGCTCAAAGCGCACGAATCACTCAGCAAGAGAACACCATCTCTGAGCAGAACGAGAACATAACAAGCCTCAACAACAAGGTTGACGAGCAGACTGCCGAGAACACTCGCAAGCAGGAAACTATTGATGCTCAGGTTAAGTCCATGAATACTGCCTTCTATGTTTTCGGAACAAAGTCCGAACTCAAGGAGCAGGGTATTCTTGATGGTGGCAAGGTTCTCAACGGCAACTTCAACAAGGGCTACTTCACTCAAATTGACATCCGCAACATGAAGGAAGTAAAGCTCTACTCAAAGAAGGCTGAACTCCTCACTTCACACCCTGCGGGAACATACACTCTCCAGAAGGACATGAACGACCAGCTCATTCTCAAGATCACTGATCCTCAGCGCTTCTGGTCAGCAAGCAAATATCTCGTGGTGCAGGTTAAATAGTTAAAAGCAAGCTTTGAGGCTTTACCCTCGCGATAAAATCGCGAACAATTATATGCATAAACCCATAACATTTGACCGCTTTATACATTGGGCAACCATTACGGCGGTAGTCATTGCTGTGATAGCTCTCCTGAACTATCTCAGCAATGTTCTTATGCCCTTCTTCATAGCCTGGGCTTTGGCTTATCTTACCTACCCCCTGGTGAAGTTTGTGCAGTATAAGATGAAGCTGAAGAACCGTTCCCTGTCCATCATTGTCTCTTTGATACTCATCATCATTGTGCTCGGTGGCTTTATCGCGCTCATCAGCGGCGAAATAATTTCGCAGATGAAGCAGCTTGGCAACTACATTGATGTCTTCGTCCAGCAGCACACGGAGAGCGACAGCGTGTCGATGTACATTCAGGAATGGCTTAGCAGCAACCGCCATGAGATAGAGCAGTTCGTCAAGGAGAATGACATCACGGGCACCCTGAAGTCGGCTTTACCGCAGCTTTGGATGGTCATAAGTCGAACATACAGCGTGATTATCGGCTTCGGTGTTGTGCTTATCACCCTACTCTACACATTCTTCATTCTGCTTGACTATGAGTACCTTACAACTCATTGGGTAAAGATTTTTCCAAAGAGCGTACGCCCTTTCTGGTCAAATGTGGCTACTGATGTTGAGAAGGCGATGAACAATTATGTCCGCGGTCAGAGCCTTGTTGCACTGACAATGGGCATTCTCTTCTGTGTCGGCTTCACGATAATCGATTTCCCTATGGCAATCGGCTTGGGTATTCTTATCGGAATAATGGATCTTGTGCCTTATCTCCACACCTTCGCTCTCATACCGACAGCCTTCCTTGCCCTGATGAAAGCCGCCGATACGGGCCAGAACTTCTTCCTCGTTTTCGGTCTTGCGGTGCTCGTTTTCTGCATCGTACAGGTAATCATCGACATGTGGGTTACGCCTAAGATCATGGGCGAGGCTATGGGCATGAACCCTGCTATCCTGCTTCTCTCACTCTCTGTATGGGGCAGCTTGCTCGGTTTCATCGGCCTCATCATAGCCCTTCCGCTCACCACCATTCTCATGGCTTACTATCAACGTTACATAACAAGGGAGGATGAAGAAGATGCAGTTTAGGCTACTTCTCTTGCTTACCCTTTTCCTTTTCTCTTCTTGTATTCGGGAAGAGCAGCAGTCTATGGACCCAAAAGGATGCTTCGAAGCACTTTGGAAAATCATTGATGAGCATTACTGCTTCTTCGACTACAAGCAGAAGGAGTACGGACTTGATTGGAATGAGGTGCACCGCAGATACGCCAAGCAGTTTGAGAACGACAAGCTGTCAACTATGCAGTCTTATGAGCTCCTCACTTCCATGCTCAGCGAACTGCGCGACGGCCATGTGAACCTCACCACCTCTTTCGATTATGGACGCTACTGGTCTTGGAAGGAAGACCATCCTCAGAACTTCTCCGAAGAACTCCAGCGCAACTATCTTGGCACTGACTATCGCATCTCGTCTTCGCTTATCTACAAGATTCTGCCGAATAATATTGGCTATATTTATTATAGTTCGTTCTCAGGAAGTTTCGGAGACGGTAATCTCGATGCTATACTCAGTGATCTGGCTGTCTGCAACGGCATAATCATTGATATTCGCAACAATGGTGGCGGCGACCTTTCCCGGGCAGAGAAACTTGCAGCCCGGTTCATCAACGAAGAACTGCTCGTAGGCTACATGCAGCATAAGACAGGTGCGGGACACAATGATTTCTCAGAAATGCAGCCGCAGAAACTTCTGCCCTCTACCGGCATCCGTTGGCAGAAGAAGGTGGCAGTGCTCACAAACCGTTCCGTCTTCAGCGCAGCAAACGAGTTTGTCAAATACATGAAGTGTTGTCCTCGCGCCATCGTCATCGGCGACAAGACCGGCGGCGGCGCAGGCATGCCCTACTCCAGCGAACTGCCTAACGGCTGGAGCATACGCTTCTCAGCCTGCCCTATCTACGACATAGACAAGCAGTCAACCGAATTTGGCATCGAGCCTGACATAAAGGTTGACATCACCACCACAGACTCCGCCCGCGGAATAGACACGATAATAGAAACTGCCTGCCAGGAATTGAGCAAGTAAAAGTTGTAAAATCGCTAATCTCCAACTGCAATATGAACAAACTCACTTCGTTTCTTTTAGATGAGCAACAGGCGCATCGCAAAGGAGGAATCTACCATAAAACTCAAGTACAGCTTGCCTATAACTCCAATCGTATTGAAGGAAGTAAGCTTACTGAGGAGCAGACACGTTATATCTTTGAAACGCGCACAATAGGTTTCAAGGATCAAGAAGCAGTGCCTGTTGACGACATCATTGAGACGACAAACCATTTCATTGCGTTTGACTATCTACTTCGCACCGTCGAACAGCCTCTGTCAGAGGATATTATCAAGGAGTTTCATCGCATACTGAAAACGGGTACAGCTGATGCACAGAAGTCCTATTTTAATGTTGGCGATTATAAGAAGTTGGCAAATGAAGTGGGAGGAAAAGAGACGTGCAAGCCTGCTGACGTTGCTAACGAAATGCAATCTTTGAACAAATGGTATGAGTCTTTGCAGGAGGTTACTATTTACAGTCTCGCTGAGTATCATTGGCGATTTGAGTGTATCCATCCATTTCAGGATGGTAATGGTCGTGTAGGTCGATTGATACTATTCCGTGAATGTCTCCGACACAACATTATGCCTTTCGTCATAGATAATGAGCACCAGATGTTCTATTACCGTGGACTCTCCGAATTCAAACAGACTCCAGGATTTCTCATAGGCACCATGCAGTCAGCACAAGATGTTTACGAAGCATGGATAAAGTTCTTCAACGAGGAATTACTCGAAGGGCTGAAGATTGAATAGGAAACAAGGGGCTTTGAACTTAGTCCCCAATCCTCGCCCCACAAGCAAAACCGCCCGAATTGGGCGGCTTTTTTATTGCCGTGCCCGCAAACTTCCAGTTTGCAACGCACTTTTTCCCAGATTTTCTTTGTTATTTGAAATAAAACCTTTACTTTTGCAGCGTCATAAACCAGTTGGCCCACTTGATGGGTTGGGGGGAAATGGCGTACATTTTATATAGAGGACGTTTACGAACGTTTATCTTCTACGTACAAATCTGGAAAATTTGACCGCAAAAGAAGATAGCGCAACGGATCGTCCACGAGGGTGATTTATACCTAAATCATCCCCTTTGTCCGTATTTTGTATATTGCTGAATATTGCTTGACGAGGGGTTGTATTCTTGTATATACTCTCCTGACGTGGGCCTACTGGTTGCTTATCCTTTTGCAAGGCAGTTTCCAGAGCCTGTACGTGGGGTGAGCAGGAGTACAGCAACCCACGTCTTTTCATTTCTAACAATTTAATGCCGAATCTTGGGGTGAGTCTATAGGCGATTGCAGCTATAAATGCCTATGGCAAACGTAACATATCATCATGTGCAGCATGGAGAATACATCTCAATTGCAATGCAAACGAAAAAGGAGCAAGCACTGAATGTCATCTCTAGAATTTGTAAATTAATAATCTCATACATATATGAAATGTAAATATCTCAACATGTTCCTTGTTGCGCTTCTTGCTATGACATCTCTCACAAGCTGTCTGTCAGACGGTGACGAGACCATAGCACTTGAAAATGGCAATGCCAAGGAACTCATTATGCGCACTAATTGGCGCATTAAAGAATGGAAGGGCAATCCTCCTTCTGGACTCGGATGGAAGATTGATGACATCTTCAAATTTGAAAATAATGGCACATTCCGCAAGTGGCCGAGTGACGGTAAAACTCATAACTGGCATTGGATTGTAGATCCTAAGGGCGGTGATACCCCCGCAGGTATTACCATTGATGATTACGAATTCGGATGGAAAACGTGGGGACCTGGATTTTGGGTTCTCTATTATCCTCGTACTAAGCCGGATAATCCTATTTGGATTATCAATCTCGGTGATGAAGATGATAATGAAGAGCATTTTGGCAAAGACGAGCCTAATACTCCCGATGAGCCCGAGGTGAATAACCCTACCAATATAGTATCATCAATTAGTATTAAGCGAGATGGAAAAGGAGTGGGAGGATTTGCAGAATACAACTTCTCATACGACAAAGAATGGCGCATTTCTAAACTTGTCTACACCAGCATCGGCTCTACAAAGAAAGAATCTACTTATTGCTATGCCTATTCCAATGGTGGAGTTCGCATTACCGATGAAAAGGGTAATAGCCTATATGAGTTCAGCCTTGATGCAGAGGGGCGTATCAAAAATGCACAGTATTTTAATGGTGTTTTGATGTCTTTCAAAGACTTCCAAACAGTAAAACGCGATGATTATGATTGGTCGTGCTGGTTAGAAAATGCAGGACATCATCTTGATATAGAATATAAAAGTGATGGAAAGATCCCTAATAATTCCAATATTGACATAAACTGCTTCATTGATGGCTATTCTTATGTGACACCAGAATGGTGTATAGTACTTGCGCCTTTTGGCTTTCTCGGTACTCGAATGCCTTATCTAATAAACGATGTCCGTATTCCAAATTTTGATATCTATTTCACTTATCGCGATTACGCATATGGTGAATCGGGGCTTGTAACCAGTCTTGAATGTGATGCTGTGTCGTCACGCATTTCTCAAGAAGTTTCATTTACCGACTTTATTGGCATCTCATATTTCAAATACCCTACTATCAATGAAGAAGGTGGTCACTATACTGGTAAGTATACAGCAGTTGACCTTGGGCTCTCCGTAAAATGGGCAAACTGCAATCTAGGTGCCTCTTTTCCTGAACAATATGGAGATTGCTTTGCATGGGGGGAGACGAAACCAAAGGAATACTATGATGTAGATAATTGCAAATGGTGTGATGGAACGTTCTACTCTTATTCAAAATATTGTACATCAGCATCATATGGTAAGGTGGATAACAAGACCATTCTAGATGCTGAGGATGATGCTGCTCATGTCAACTGGGGAGGATCATGGCGTATGCCAACCAAGGCAGAGATGAACGAACTCCACGATAAATGTACTTGGACATGGACTACCCAGAACAATTCGAAAGGTTATAGAGTTGTAGGACCAAACGGAAACTCAATCTTTCTCCCTGCAGCAGGTCAGATCTACCTGGACAATCGAAAGAATGCTGGAGCATATGGGCATTATTGGACTAGTTCAATAGACGAGAAAATTTCGTATGAAGCATGCAGACTCACATTTGAAAATGGCCATATTACAGTAAAAGATGAAGGACGCTATATAGGTAATTCTGTACGTCCTGTTTGTCCGTAGTTAGTATTTTCTTTAAATAAATGAAATATACATCATGAAACATTTAAAATCAACACTGCTATCCGTTGCAACGTGCATAGCCATGGGTGCTAGTGCCCAGCAGAACAGCGGCAAACTCGATCGCGTTCATATTGGTCTCACAGGAGGCCTTCACCTTAATACGACACAATACTCCAACCTTGACAGTCGTGTATTCCCTTCTGCCAGTATGATGAACAGCGGTATGGGAGGTATCTTTGCCGAGTTTGAATTGGGTCAGTCACGTCGTTTTGCATTGCGTCCGACCTTTGGCTTTACAGGTCGTCATACACGTCTTGAAGATATCCGCTATGCTGTAAACACATTGACGGGAGAAGATGCTTATGGTAAGCTCAATTACGATATTCACGCAAATTATTACGACTTTCGCTTGCCAGTGATTCTAAATTTAGGTAACCCAGACAAGGTGTGTCCGTACATCTTCGTGGCTCCTGTACTGGGTCTTAGCAGCGGTGGAGAAATCACGATGGCAGACGATGTCTATGAACTGAAGATGGATGTCACAAATGCCAATATGTCGCCCTATCACTTGGCAGCTCAGGGTGGTATAGGCGTTAGGATACCAGTCTCCGTGGGAAGTTCGTCTATGCACCTCGGCATTGAGGCCAGTTACGAGTATGGCGTGAGCGATACGTATGGCAGTAAGGAGAAGGATGGCAAGGCCATAGCTTATGGTCTATACTCGCCATACGATGTGCAAGGCACTCGCCGCTACAGTGGATTCGAGGTTGCAGCAACAGTCTCGGTACCTCTGTCTATCTTCTCACGCAGCCACAGCAAACCTGCAGTAAAGAAGCCTCAACCACCAGTCATCGATACTCAAAAAGTGACAAAAGTCCGCCAGAAACCTTGCTATACACTTGAAGAGATTAACGATCTTATCAATAATGGACAGCCCGTTGGTGGTCTGACTATATGTGCCATAGATGTCATTAACTTCGAGTATGGTAAGAGTGTACTTACATACGAATCACGTAAGTATTTGGATAAGATTGTCGCTCTCATGCTCAGGTCTGAGCTTGAGATTGAGATCAAAGGACATACTGATGCAAAGGGTAGTCCTGAGTTTAACCTTGAACTTTCTCGTAAGCGCGCCCTCGCAGTATATAACTACCTTGTGAGCAAGGGAGTGAAGAAGTCTCGCTTGAGTTACAGCTACTACGGTCTGACACAGCCTATCGCTGACAATGATACAGAAGAAGGACGCCGCATGAACCGCCGCGTAGAATTTGAAATTCAATAATCCAAGACAAATATGAAACGCAAACATATAAATCTGTTCTTTGTTATGCTCTTTGTCATGACATCTCTCACAAGCTGTCTTTCAGACGGTGAGGAGACCATAGCACTTGAAAATGGCAATGCCAAGGAACTCATAATGCGTACTAATTGGCGCATTAAAGAATGGAAGGGTAATCCTCCTTCTGGGCTTGGATGGAAAAAGGACGATATCTTCAAGTTTGAAAATAATGGCACTTTCAGCAAGTTGCCAAGCGATGGGAATACTCACAACTGGCATTGGATTGTTGGTTCCAAGGATAGCGATACTCCTGTAGGTATTAGTATCGACGGCTACGAATTCGGTTGGGAGACTTGGGGATCAGGACTTTGGACCCTTTACTATCCACGTACCAAGCCAGAGAATCCTAGTTGGATTATCAATTTGGACGGTATTGGCAATAACGAGGAGCAAAACGATGAAAAACCTAGCAATACAGGTAAGTACACTGCTGTTGACCTCGGACTTTCTGTGAAGTGGGCAACATGCAATGTTGGTGCAAGCAAGCCTGAGGAATATGGCGACTACTTCGCATGGGGCGAAACGACGACTAAGACATATTATGAATGGAGCACATATAAGTTATGTGAAAGCTCTGAGACTTCCATGCTCAAATATTGCACATCTTCAAATTATGGCAAAGTTGATAATAAATCAACTATTGAACTCGCTGATGATGCAGCTCATGTGAATTGGGGTGGTTCTTGGCGTATGCCGACTCGGATTGAGTATGATGAACTTTGTAAAAAGTGTATCTGGACGTGGACAACTCGAGGTGGTGTGATGGGTTATGAAGTTACTTCAAGATCTAATGGTAACTCAATATTCCTTCCCGCTGCAGGCGTTTTCGGCGAAGAATTACTTTCATACGTTGGTTCAGATGGCTACTATTGGACATCGTCACTTGATACGGGACACTCGTTCGGAGCATACCGTCTTGACTTTAATTCAAAGAGAGGTGACACAGACGGCTGTGAACGCTACTACGGTCTATCAGTCCGTGCCGTTTGTCCATAACTTATTATCTCCATTCACATAGATACAGAAGTGAAGATTTGCGCCAGATATGTTCGCTGAACCTTAAAGATATGCACATGATTCCATGTAAATAATAACTTCAAGAAGAAAAAAACTGTCAATTGTTTGGTTGATAAAAAATAAAAACACTAACTTTGCCGCAGAATATAACGCATTTTGGTTATGGCACTGTTATTGGAATCTCAGTACAACTATTACAGAACTCACGAGACAGAGTTGCTGGAACAGTATCAGGGAAAGCATCTTGTAATCTCTGATACATTTCAAGTGCATCCTTTTGCTTCGCCAAAAGAAGGATATCGTTTTGGCATACAGCACTTTGGGGCAGGAAATAAGTTTATCTCACCCCAAAAACAAAGCACCCCACTCCATTTCTTTATGGAACGGGGTGCTTTGTTTATGTCTCAGTTTATTAGTTTTATTTCTCAATCAGGAGTCCGCCATTAACTGGGATGGAAATCTTGATTTGCTTCTTCTTGTTGAGCTTAACATCCTTTACACCGCCAACGAGGTTTGCATCGTCAGAATAGAGTTTCACTGTCTGACCAGCCTCAAAGATACCATCAAGAGAGATTGTAGTGTTGAGAGTTTCCTTCATGCCGTTGACACCGCAGACATACCACTTGTCGCCTGTGCGACGAGCAAGAATAACATACTTGCCTGGTTCGCCAGCTACGTACTTCACGTCATCCCACTCTGTAGGCACGCGCTTCATGAAGTCGATAGCCCAGGCAGGCGAGTCGGTAAGGTTATTTGGTGCGAGAGCAAAATGCTGCATTGGAGCCTGGAAGAGAACTGCAGTAGCAAGGGCAAAGACATCGGATGTCTTGCGCTCACGACCGCGCTTATTGTCTTTTCCGTAGAATTTATTGAGTGCAGAACCGCCGAAGTCCATGTTGCCGAGGGCATTGCGACAGAAAGGATGGATGGTAGCGTGGAGAGCCTCAGTATCACATTCGTCCTGTCCGAAGTGAAGATTCTCGCTTGCACGAACTGCCTCACAAGCAACGAAGTTTGGATACATGCGTTCCCAACCGCGAGGTATTGTACAGCCATGGAAGATACACATCACGCCAGCACGGTTTGCATCGTTGAGGATATCCTCGTAGAGCTGGATCTGCCACTGCTTGTCGCCGCCGAAGAAGTCAACCTTGATACCACGAACACCAATCTTCTTCATCCAGTCGAACTCCTTTGTACGAGTAACTGCACGATGCATGATGTTATATGGTCCCTGTGGAGCATGATTCCAGTAGCCGTTTGAGTTATACCAAAGGAACACGCCGACACCCTTTGATGCGGCATACTTCACGAGTTCCTCAACCTTGTCATAGCCAATCTGGTAATTCCAGTGAGCATCAATAAGAATTGACTCATAGCCCATGTCTGCCGCAAAGTCGATGTAAGTCTTCTGGTCGTCATATACACAGCTGCCGTCCATCCACTGAATCCAGCTCCATGTGCCGCGACCGTAAGTAAACTTCTTGCTTGCCTCGTACTGCTGTTCAACAACGTCATTGCTGACGGTTGTCTCAACGAGAGCCTGTGGTGTATCGCCGATAGTGATAGTGCGCCATGGCGTGTTGCAAGGAAGCGAGAGGCCTGGCTGTGAAGTGCCGTTGCCATTGGCTTCCTTAGGGTTAGGGAAAGCGATGGCGTACTTGTTGCCGCCAACGTTCTGGAGGTGCGAACCACAGTAGTTACCGTTCACGCCAGTCTCGGAGATGAGAATCCATCCCTTGTCGGCATTCTTCAGGAGACATGGGAATACATAACCGTCGCCCCAGCCGTTCTTGCCGAGGGCGGCATCTATCTCAGGATGAGTCTCGTAGCTTGGTGCTGTTCCTGCAAAGCCTGTCATAGAGCCCATCTGTGGAGCCATGAACGAAGTGGCACCATCAGGCATCACGAAGCCAGTGAGCTCTTCCTTCACGACAACAGCCAGACGATCCTGACCCGGCTTATATATATAATAACGGAAGGCAACGTCTGTGTCGGACACGCGGAACTCTATGTCCATAGCCTTCTTTCCATCCTTGGTAAAGGCAATCATTGCCTTGTTCGCAACATAGTGTACGCTGCTCTTCTTCATAGAGCGCACGCTGTAGTTCTCGTCAATGGCAGTAAGGTCCATCTTGTCAAGCTTCATACCTTCGGCAAGGTTTATCTCTCTTGGTTTTGAAGCATCACGTTCGCTGTAGTAAGAGAGTTTGAGACCGAGAGGAGAAGGAGCGATAAACTGATTGTCACCGAGCGACACGGTGTAGGAAATCTTTCCGTCGTTGTCGTTCACGTCAACCTTTATCTTACCGTTAGGTGAAGTAAAATTTGCGGTGTTTGCCGAAGCGACAAGTGCGGCAAAGAGAAATGAAAGAGATAACAGATACTTTTTCATAGGTAGTTTTGGGTTAATATTGTTATTTTTGTGCAAAGTTACACTTTTATTTGATATTTCAAAACACTAAAACGATTTCTTTGTTTTTTACTTGGATATTTCAATATAAAAACCTAACTTTGCACCCTGTATTATCTTATTTATTAATAAACTTATATGTATCTATTCTCATCAGAATCAGTATCTGAGGGTCATCCTGACAAGGTGGCTGATCAGATTTCAGACCGAATCCTCGACCAACTGCTCGCTTACGACCCAACGTCGCACGTAGCAGTAGAGACTCTGGTCACTACCGGACAGGTAGTGCTGGCAGGCGAAGTAACATCCGATGCTTACGTTGACCTGCAGACTCTCGCTCGCGAAACCATCAACAAGATTGGATACACAAAGTCAGAATACCAGTTCGACGGAAACTCTTGCGGTATTCTGAGTTGCATTCACGAGCAGAGTGGTGACATTAACCGTGGCGTAAGCCGCGAAGTGGAAGAAGAACAAGGCGCTGGAGACCAGGGCATGATGTTCGGTTACGCTACAAACGAGACCGACAACTATATGCCTGTAACCCTGGCTCTTGCTCACATGCTCATGAAGACCCTTGCCGAAATACGCAAGGAAGGCGAGGTGATGACTTACCTGCGCCCTGATTCAAAGAGCCAGGTTACCGTGGAATATAGCGACGACAATATTCCTCAGCGCATTGACACCATCGTCATCTCCACACAGCACGACGACTTCATCAAGCCTGCCAACGAAACCGCTGAGGCTCAGCTTGCTGCCGACGAGCAGATGCTTGCCGTCATCCGCAAGGATGTACGCGACATTCTCCTGCCTCGCACAAAGGCGAAGATCATGAACAAGAAGGTTCTCGCTCTCTTCAACGGCTTTGATAACGACGGAAAACTCCTCGTAAACCCAACAGGAAAGTTCGTTATCGGCGGTCCTCATGGCGACACTGGCCTTACCGGCCGCAAGATCATCGTTGACACTTACGGAGGCGAGGGCGCTCATGGTGGTGGTGCATTCTCGGGCAAAGACCCTTCGAAGGTTGACCGTTCTGCCGCATACGCTGCGCGCCACATAGCAAAGA
>JAZLKJ010000028.1:0-23354 GCA_045597565.1 Prevotella sp.
CAGAAAGACCGTTTTCATACATGTCTTTCAGTACTTTTAACTTAAAATCGTCATCATAAGAACGATGACGTTTCTTTGGTTTTGTCATTTTTTACACCATTTTAATTGTTAAACGGTGTAGACTTTTTCTGTATTAAGTCACTTTTGGATCGTTTTCCTATGAGTTTCCGATGAAGAGCATAAACCATAATAAAAAAAGGCTGCGCGAGATGCGCAGCCTTTGATAGTTGAGAATATGTGAAAGAATGATTAGCGGATAACCTTCTTACCATTCTTAACAACAACACCCTTATAGTTAGCACCTACGCGCTGACCTGCGAGGTTGTAGATGTACTTAGAAGCAACCTTAGAAGCAGAAACATTCTTGATTGCGTCTGGATCTTTAACAGTTGAAGGATCAGCAGCGATACGCTCGATCTTGAGGTTGTCGAACCATGCACGACGGTTCATGTTGTTGTAGTTAGAAGTCAAGACGAACTTAGCGATAGGGTTAGTGCTCTCGATAGCTACAGGAGCTGTCTGCTTAACACCTGAAGGGATAGTTGAGATTGCATACATAACCTTGTTACCGCAGTCGATAACGTACTCCATGTGAGTCTTGTCGTCATCCATACAGATTTGGTCGTTTTCTACACCACTCTTACCCTTAGATACATAACCTGTAGCACGGATATCGCATGGGTCGTATTCGCTCTTATTGTCGTATGGGCTGAAGAAGAGACCACCAACATTAGCATCCTCAGCATCCTTGAGGTAGAAACCACAGTACTTTCCATTCAATGAACCGAACCACCAGTCCATAGAAACGCGGATAACGTCTGTACCGTAAGCGTCAGCAGGAACTTCCAATTCTACGATACCATCACCATTACCAACGTGGAGGATACCAGCGCGAATATCTTCACCGTTAGACCACCAACCAATCTGGTAAGCGTTGTTTACAGAAGCAGAATTATCAGAAGCTGTGAATGAAGTGATCAACATTGAGTTAACAGCACCAGCGATAGTAGCTTCGCCGTTAGCAGTAGTGAGGTCAGCTGTTGGGTCAACAGCTACAGGAGCTGCCTCGAAGTCGATGTCAGCAAGAACAGTTACTGCAGAAGCAGGGATAGTAGTCTTGAACTCATCAACAGCGTTATTGAGCTTTTCGATCATTTCGTTAACGATAGTCTTGTTACCCTTTTCTGTTACAACTGGGTTTTCAGGATCTGTCTCGTCAACAACATCCTCAGAGTACTCCTTAGTCTTCATGTCTGCGAGCATAGCCTTAGCTTCCTTGATAGCAGCCTCGAGAGCAGGCTTGCCAGTAGCCTTGTCGTAGATACGGAATGCAAGTGCTGCCTCAGCATCCTGGATAGCCTTGTCAAGGCTCTCAAGAACTGCGTTCTTGTCAGAGAATGCCTTGTTAGCAGCGATGAGGTCCTTAACTACTGTACGGTAAACCTCAGAAGCGAGGAGGCGAGCGTATGACTCACCGTCAACGTCAGAGATAACTTCAAGACCCTTACCCTTGTCGTAGATGTCACCATCGAAAGTAGCGATGATAGCATCCTGATCCATTACAGTGTAAGCAGCGATTGCAGCTTCAGCAGCAGTGAGAGCTGCCTGAAGGTCTGCCTTGCCCCAGTACTTCTCAGCGTTAGCGAGGTTGTCCTTAGCTGTCTGGATGTTGTCGAGACCAGCCTGGATCTGTTCGCGAACGTCCTCTTCGTAAGCATACTGAGCCTTAGTGTACTGAGCCTCTGTCTTAGCATAGATAGCTGCGTCAAGTGGATAGAATGAACCACCGTTAGTTGTCTTGCCGTAGTGGTCCTGAGCGTATGTCTTGTAACCGAACTCGTATGTGCCAGCCTCTGTAATGTTTACTGCGATTGAATGCAATTCGTAGTTAACTGGGCTCATGTTGAACTGCTCGTAACCAAGAGCGATGCTCTTCTCGTATTCAGCGTCTGTCTGAACGATGTTTGCTTCAGCTTCGTCATCACCTACAGGACGGATATACATTACACCGTAAACAGCAGAAAGACCCTGGTTTTCACACCAACAAGTAGATGTACCCTGTTCGCGAGTTACTGCGCGACCCTTCATAGAGAAGATGTAAGTACCTGGCTCAAGATCTACCTTATAAGTAAGACCGTTACAGCCATTACCGAAGCCCCATGCTGTGTTACCAGCATAGTGACCTACATCGTAATAATCACCAGCATTTGCGTGGATACGACCACCACCGCCGCCGTAACCAATCCAAGTGCCACCGATGTCGTTAACCTTCTGAACCTTAGCAGCTGCTGCTGCAGGAATCTTAGACTCCTTGCTAGGGAGGAAGTCGTCAAGCTCACCAAGGAACTCCTTGATAGCGTCCTGAAGACCAGAAACGATACCAGCTGCCTCCTCGAGGTCAGTTTCTGGAGTGAGAGCGCTTACATTGCCGAGAGTTTCCTGAAGACCAGAAACGTCCTTGCCAGCTTCTGCCCAATCGCGAGCGTTCATAATCTTGTTGGCATAATCAACAAGAGAAGCGTAAGAGCGATCGTCAACAACCTGAGTAGCAGGGATAACCTCGATGCTGTTGATAGCAACGTCTGTAGAGAAACCGACGAGCTTGATCTGGTAGCTGCGGCCTACTTCTGTAGCTGGGATAGCGTAGTAGTAAGTTGTGCCTTCTTCACCAGGCATAACCTCAGTAGCAGTAGCACATTCTACGATGTCTTCTGCATCTTCCATGTTTGTACCAACGATGCTGAGCACGTTGTAGTCATGGTTGAGGTGAGTACAAGCAAGACCCATACGAGTGCTTCTGTGTGGAGTTGATTCAGCAGTCTGAGTCATCTTCACTGCAACTACGTAAGATTCACCTGAAGAAATTCCAGCGATGTCATAAGACATACCTTCAGTCTTCACTGTCTGCTGAGAAACGTAAGCACCATCTGCGTAAGCGAAGATAGAGCTGATAGCTGTACCTTCAGTTTCAGATACTACATTCCAACCAGCAAAATCAGAATTCACTACATTTGATACAATGCTTGTTCCGTTGAGCTTGTACTTTGCATTGGCAGTATAAACATACTCCTGCGCAAATCCAGCCACGGCACTAAACAGTGCACAAGTGAAAAGTAAAAACTTTTTCATGATTTGAATTTTTAATAGGTTAATAAATATTGAGTGATTAAAAAATTATTTTGTTATTCTGATGCTTGCAGTCTTGCCCTTTGCATTTCTCATTCTGAGGACATATACGCCACTTGAGAGCTGCTTACGAGCGAATACTGCCTTGGCATTGCCGGCAGTAGTGTTGAATGTGCCGACGAGACTACCGTTTGCAGAAATGATATCTACTGTAACCGGTTCGTTAGACTGTATGCCACGAATAGCACTTGAAGCAGAATAGCGAACGTAGATATAGCCAGTATTGAACTTTGTAGTGTCCCAGTAATATCCTGCTGGAAGGGCAGGGAGATTGAAGTTTACGTTGCCGATATTAACAGTAGCGAAGCCGCTGAATATGTTGAATGAGTCATACTTCTGTACATCAGTGCCAATAGATGTAACAGGGTTGTAGGATTCTGCAGTGAAAACATCTACTGTAGCTCCGTCCTCCATTACGAGAGCAGCCTTTGCCCCGTCGCCGAAAATGTGTGTACAGCCTGGAGCTGATACAGCTGTTGCAGACTTCTCAACACCTACACGATACGTACCAGTTGACTTGATAGTGAGCTTCTTGTCTCCGAAATAGAGGAATGCATCAGAAGTGCTTGTTGCATTCATGCCGCACTGCAAAGTACCGTTAACAGTAATGGAGCTATTAGTCATAGGATACTTCTGAGCATTTGCGTAAGTCATGTTGGAAAGAGCAGAGAATGTGGCATTCTGAGCAACAGTGAGAGCACCTGTACCGAGGCTCTTTGTGCTGTTGACATGAAGTTCACCCTCATTGACGCTGACAGTTCCTGTTGTTGTCCAAACAGAACTTACAGACATCTTGCCAGTTCCCATCTTGACGAACTTAGCATTGTCAACCACGATAGTAGGGCTTGTGAAGTCTTTATTGTTACCTACCTGCCATGTGTTTACGGCAGCGTTGCCTGAGTTTGAGAATGTACAAGTACCTCCGAGAGTACCCTTTCCTATAACCTGACCGATGCGGAGAGTCTTTCCTGAGTTCTGAACATGTATGTTTTCAGGGATATTGAGAGTCCAGTTTGCAGAGCCGGATGAAGTATCGAAAGTGAAACGTCCGTCGGCAGAAGCATAGTTGCTACCTGGGATGAGAGTACCTGCAAACTGAGACATCTTAAGCTGCATTTGGTTACGGGTAGCGTAGTAGTTAGAACCCTTCTCAAGATAGCAGACAACTGTAATCTGACCGTCGCCGATAAGAGCGTTTGAAGATGTCATGCGGTTGGCAGAGTTGTAAGTTACCTTAGCATTGCTTGACAGATTGAGTGGTGAAGTGAAGAATCCGGAACCAGAAATGCTTGTTGTTCCCTCAAGGTAAACATTCTTGCTGTAAGCAGTTCCTGTGTAATCAACAGAACCAGCCTTGACTGTCAATCCTGCGGCTGTGAATGCGCCTCTGAGTGCAAGGTGTCCTGAGCCCTTCTTTGTAAGAGTACCGTTGTTTGAAGATATTATAGAACC
This sequence comes from Prevotella sp., assembly GCA_045597565.1. Lineage (GTDB taxonomy): Bacteria > Bacteroidota > Bacteroidia > Bacteroidales > Bacteroidaceae > Prevotella. Next base: position 4,639 of record JAZLKJ010000028.1, read on the forward strand.
TGTCTGTGTGAATGTGGCTCCAGAAGGAACGTCTATCTGGCCGTTGCCAGTAGAGCAGATTATCTTATGTGCACCTTCAGTAGAACCGACAACACCGAATGTACCTCCGTTCATGAGTGTGATGGTCTTGTCCTTAGTACCAAGTGAACCCATGTCTGTTCCCACATTGTTTGCAAGAGAAGCTGCATAGAGCGAACCGCCAGCAATTGTAGTGTTTCCTACATTATTTATATTATTAATAGTAGTCTTGGCAGCACCTTCCTTCATGATTTCAGGAGCGTTGTCAATAATGTAGTCGCCAGAAAGAGTGTATGCCTTCGTTTGGTTTGCAAAAGTAACGGCAGCAGGTGCTACGTTTGAAGTGAGCACAATATTAGTGTTTGTCGCGTTGTCGTCGAATGTTACAGGAGCGCCGTTGAGGAATTTCGCAGGTTCATCACTGATAGACTTGAAGTTAACGTCAGCATCAACATTCCAGTTTGAACCGTTTGCGCCAGTCCATGTTACAGGTTCCGCCTCGAAGTTCTTCACTGTGAGCATGAGTTTTCCATCTTCGTACGAAAGAGTAGCCTTCTGCATTACGAAGCCTTCGATGATGATGTTTGAGATGTCACCCTTGATTTCTCCGATAGTTCCGAGATCATAGACACCGTCAGCGATAGGCTCGTCACCGATACCATGGTGGTTGATGCGGAATACAGGTGCCTGATACTTAGGACCGATAGACCAATCCTTCTTCTCCACAACGAGGACCTTGGCATTGATCTTGTCGGCAGTCATACCCTCAGAGAAGATGTCAAGCTCAGCGACAGCACCATAGCGCATGATGAGAGAGTCACAAGAGAAAGTTCCGGCAGAACTGTCAGCACCTTCCGGAGAGATGCGTGCATTGTAGTAAGCCTCGATAGACTTTCCGCACTCGGCAGAACCTGTGAGGACAGTATGGCGATTGAGGAAGACGCGACTGTTAGGAAGCTTACCGTTGAAGCGGAGTGTACCTTCCCAAACGTCAGTCTTACCGGTATAAGTATGTTCTCCCTCAGGCAAAACGAGTGTGCCAGCTCCCTGCTTTGTTAGGTTCATAGAGCCAGAGAATGTGCCGCCAGTGAGGATATGTGTGTAATAAGCGTACTTAATCTTTGAAGGATCGTTAGCAGCTGTTGACTCAGAACCAGCCCAACCCTGAACCCAAGAAGGAGCATTGTCAACATAGTTCACTGGAGCAGCAGAAGAAGCAACAGAAACGGTCATGTCGTTGTTCTCGCAAGTGATGAACTCAGCGCCACTACCGATTGTACCACCGTTGCTGACCTCAGTACGACCAGTCATAGTGAGCGATGGTGGTGCAGCTGTATAGCCCTCAAGTTCTCCGACAAAGTAAGAAACATGAGGTGGCTGGTTATATCCGCAAGGTTCCCAGACCATACCGTTGCGATACTGATGGTCGTACCAGAGAGAAGCCATACGATGCTCCGTCTCAATAGTTGTGGTGAAGATGCGGATCTTGTGGTCCGGAGTACGTACAATGAACTCATCGCGCCAGTCTCCGAGGATGTCGCCCTTATAGCAAGGAGTTGCCTTGGTAGAGTTGTTTGTGAGAGAACCTGTAAGCTGGTACGAATATGTGTTACGATATTTAGTGATAGTACCAACGGTGTTGTCGCCTCCGTTGTATGTTTCCTCGATGAAGTCACCATCCCAGAAGCAGTTGAAGTTCATGCCGACACCGTCCTTAGTGAGTGAAGGCTCAACATTGCCAGTCACACAGCTGACAACGTTCTCATGGGCAGAGAATCCCATTGCGCCAGGAACTGTTCCGCAGAAATTACCGGCAATGGCACGACCGTCGTCGCCGGAAGCAGCATAGCGGTGATATATCTTAGCCGTGGTGAGATCGCGATAGTTGTTCGCAGGTTGGTCCTCATTACAGAAGAAGCCTTCAAGACCGTATGTGTAAGGGTCAAAGTCGCCATGATGCTGAGCATCGCCGTGACCGAGTCCTGTCGTAGAAAGACCCTTACCGTTGTCGTCAATGACCATAGACCCCCAGATAATCTCGTCGCGTCCGTCCATATCAACATCGGCTATACCATAGTTGTGGTAGCCCTGACCCTTCCAAGGACCGTTGGTATTATTCATCCAGCGCCAGCGCTCCGTGAGCTGATGTGTTGCAGGATTGACATCAAGTGCGACGAACTTATGGCGTGTATAGATACCACGACCAAGGAAGATGCTTGGCTTATGTCCATCAAGGTAAGGAGCACCGAAGAAGAACTTACTTGAGCGGTGTCCGTAGCCGTCGCCCCATGCCTTGTTAAGGTCAGTCTCGCCAGCCTCAAAACGAGCACAAGGGTATTTGATGCACTGGTATGGCTTGCCCGTAGCACCCTCGCAATACCAGAGGAACTCGTTGCCGTAGTATGTGAACCACTCTACACCGCCAGTCTTAGGAGTACGGTAGTTAGTCCAGCTATTGCTATTCTGTCCGTTCTTGTCAACGGTATAAACAGTTCCGTCTGCCATGTGTACTTGAGCACCTTCGCAAAGACGGATTACGACTTCAGCCTTACCATCCATGTCCCAGTCGTAGCCTACGATGTTCTGCTCGTTGTTCTGGAAGTCGCCCATGTTAGGACCACAGTTGACCCACCAGAGCACTGTTCCGTCAAGTTTGATAGCCTCAAGAAGGGTGTATTCTGCAACAGCAGAACCGCCGACAGTAGGACCAACCTTTGGGAATCCCTGATTGCTTTCTTCCATGTTTGTAAGCTTGAGGAGAATCTCCACCTGACCGTCGCCGTCAACATCGGCACAGCAGGCGTCGTTAGGAATATAGGTACACTTGAGTGAAGCGTCGTGCTTGATAGTGATTTCCTTATAGTCGTTAGCCCAAGGAGTGACAGCCTTACACTTTGACTGCTCTGCGCCTCTGACAACTGCAGCCACCTCGTAAGAGCTTGAGGCTGAGCCAGACTTGTCTGTAAAGTTTGAAGTATTGAGGTCGGAAGCTATCTTTGTACCGTTACGATAAAGGTTGTACTTTACATCGTAGTACTCATCAGCCTGATTTCTCCAGCTGACGAAGACACCTTGAGAGGTCTTGACTGCAACAAGTCCGCGGTCAAGTTTGTCGGTAAAACGTTGAGCAGATGCTGCAAGCGAGAAGAGGAACAGCAATGCTATAAGGTTTATTCTATTCATCGTTCTTTTTCTGTGGTTGGATTTAGGGTTAGTTAAATTCTAAAGCATGTTATATGCGGCAAAGTTAAAGAAAAAAAACATAACGACAAATTCAAATTCACCTTTTCTGTCTCTTAGATATAAGTAAATCAAGTAAAATATATTTATTTTTATAAAAATATGTCAATAATCATAAAATATGTTAACTTTGCACCAAATATATTTTTTGCAGAAATTATAACAAGTAACAATAATAATAACAAAACAAAAAAATCTATGAAGAAAATCTTTACTCTTCTCACAGCGATGTTGCTTCTCACAGGCATCAACGCTAACGCACAGAGCAGAAAGACTTGGGACTTCACTAAGGGTGTAAGCGACGAGACTCGCGCAATGCTCGACGCTGACGCTTCGCAGTGGACAAAGACAATGAACTCTGACGGTACTGCCACAGCTTCATGGGCTACCATCAATGCTGTTGAAGGAGAACTGATGGCTGGCGGCGTTGTCATCCCAGAATTTGCTGGTCTCTACTTCTCTCAGTTTGCTGCTGGCAATGCAGTGCTCTATCGTGGCACTAACGTTCGCTTGCAGAAGAACTGCTCTTTCACTATCAAGGGGCTCACTGCTGGTCAGACTATCGTGATGAGAGCACAGTCTGCTAACGCTACTGCAACAAACCGTGGTTTCGGCTTCACTAACGCTGTAATCACTGACGGTCCAGAAGATGGTATCTGCCTTGGACGTGATGCAGAAGGTGCTCCAGAAGGTGGCGTTACTACTTTCACTCTTCAGGTTTCAGAGGATGGCGAAGTTCAGTTCTCTACAGGTGTTAACGGTGCTCCTGCTTCTGGTGTAGAAATCCTTTCTATCATCATTGACGGTGGCGACAAGAACATCAAGAAGTGGGACTTCTCCGCATGGTCTGATGCTACAATCGAGCAGGTTTGCGCTGCTGAAGATTGGACAACAGCAGAGTCTGCTTCAAAGAACTATGTTACAGGAAATGAAATCCGTTGGATTAACACTCCTTCATTCGACGCAAACAACGACCTTTCTGCTGGCGGCAATCCTATTAAGGAAATGAAGGGTCTTCGTTACGACGGTCTTGCTCAGTATGGTATTGCTCTTGCATTCAACTATGGTACAACTCTTGATACTAACGCTTGGGGACCATACGCTGGTCCTAAGTACATCTGGATTTGCAATGCTGCTGACAAGATCATCGTTCCAAACGTAAAACTTGGTTCGGTTCTTAAGCTTGGCGTTGAAACACACAAGCCAGGTGATGCTCGTGGCTTCAAACTCTCTGTAGGTGGTCAGGAAGTAGCAGCTCAGACAGCTACAGATCTTGCAACACTTGAATATGCTATTCCTGCAGAAGCTGCAGATGAGGATGGTGACGGTTATGCAGATGTTACTATCATCGCAACAAAGGGCTGCCACCTCTATTTTATTGAAGCAGAAGTAAAGGACGAAGCTGTTGTTGACAAGAACCCAGCTCTCGGCAAGCCAACACTTTCTATTAAGGACGGTCAGAAGATTTCTACTTCATTTGAAAGCTTCACTCTTACTTTCCCATATGCTAAGAATATGGAGCCAACAACAGAGATTACTCTCGAAGGTTACTTTGGTCCTGCTGAAACAGAATCTCCAGACGACTATATGTTTGACGGTCTTGTAGGTACAGTAGGTGATGGTATTACATTCACTATCTCAGACTACACAACTCTCGAAGAATCTACAGAGTATGTATTCTACATCACAAAGATGACTGTTGCTGATCCTTACGGCAAGTTTAGCGAGGAAGGCGACCAGCTCTACAAGACTACTCTTATCACAAAGGGTGGCGTAATCACAGAGGCACGCGAATGGCAGTTCCATAATGATGACGAGATGGCAGCTGAGCTTCAGGCTTCTGTAGATGGTGGCTATGGCTACTGGGCTGCATCTTCAAAGGGTCGCTACTCATACGCTTCTCCTATCATCGAGCAGGAACTCATGCTTACTCCAGACAAGAAGTATCCTAACACAGAAGGTCTTTACTTCACAATGGGTACTGCCAACGATATCCTCGTTGGTACTCCTGCTGGTAACAACGACCGCATCCAGCTCGGTGGTGGTACTCCAAAGGTTCACATCCCTTCAGTAGCTGCTGGCGATGAGGTTACAATCAAGGCTCTTTGGTCAACAAAGAACTCTGGTACTATCTCTATTGAGAACGGTACTTGCGAAGGTGAGTCTTCTATTACTCTTACCGGTTCTGCTGTTGAATACAAGATTATTGTTGCAGCAGATGGCGACCTCGTACTTAGTAGCAAGAACGTAATCTATCAGGCTATTTCTATCTGGCCAGCATCTATGGCTAAGGAGAAGATCAACTACACTATAAATGCAACAAACGGCGAAACTGTTCTCGCTAAGATTGCTGAAGGTGAAGGTGAGTCTAACGACAAGATAGACTTCAACTATTCTTTCTGGCTCGCAGACGCAGAGGGCAACCTCTACACTAAGGGTTCTCGTGGTACTCCATTCACAGAGTCTGTAACTCTCACTTCTGGTCAGACAGAATATGGTGTAGAATACAAGAAGACTGACATCACAGGTGTTCAGTTCTGCGCAGAGGCAGAGAATATTGAAGGTATGGTTCCTGTTACTCAGGCTAACGCTGCTGTACGTGCTTCAAACTGTTCAGCTGCATTCAACGATGCAGACATCACTCTCTGCACTCTTGAGCCAGGTACTTACAAGATTGAGGCTGTTATCTTCGACCCATCTTCTGCACTCGGTCACACTGTTTCATTCATGGTTGGCGAGCAGCAGATTGATCTCATTGCAGGTCTCGTAAACTTTGACGACGTAACTTCAGAGCTCATCACTGTTGAGGCTACAAGCACTGTCGTTCTCAAGGCACAGGGTTCAGAGTCTGCAGGTCTTGACGCAGTAGTAATCTACGCTTCTACTGACGAACCAGAACCAGAGCCAGATCCAGACTTCATCTCTAACGTGAACGCTGACAGCAAGACTGTTGTCAAGAAGGTAATGGGCCAGAACGGTCTTATCATCAAGACTGCAAAGGGAACGTTCAACGTTGTTGGTGCCAAGATTAAGTAATTGAAAAATCAAAATTCTAATACAAAGCGTCCCGCGAGCGTAAAACGCTTTCGGGACGCTTTTATAAATAAAGGTGCTTTCACCGCTATATACCAAGACTAACAAAGATGAAACGAATACAGCTTTTAATAACTACACTTCTTATCTCTTTATCATCATTCGCTGCTGACCTCACAAACGTATCGATGACGGTCTCTGGTATGTCCGTTACAATGACCAACGGCAAGACTACCGTGAAGATAGGGGCTGACGGAAAAGTCAGCAGTATGAAGTTCAACAGCACGGAACTTCTCAGCTCTAGCGGTATTTACTTCGACTACACAACAGCAGAAGGCAACAAGAATCTCAGCCCTGCAAAGATGGAAATCATCAAGCAGACAAGCGAGATGTGCGAAGTGCTATACAGCGCAACATCAGGCAACACAATCTTCCAGCAAGGATACATCATGCGCAATGACATCACAGGCATCTACACCTATGTCATTGCTACAGGAACGGCAAACTCATCAAAAGAACCTTTGAAGGAGGTTCGCGTCTGCACACGTCTGGCTTCAAGCATGCTCAACGGTTATGTTGACTATCGCATGAACGGAAAGCTTCCAACCAACGAAGCCATGGCTACTGCCGAAAAAACAGAAAACACCGTCCAGGATGCGACTTACTATCTCGCAGACGGCTCTATATACACGAAATACAACTGGGCAAACTACATAGAACGCGACACTTGCCATGGCGTTTGGAACAACAGTAAGTATGGCATTTGGAACATCCCTGTATCTTACGAATGGATAAACGGCGGTCCTGACCGTCAAGAACTGACCGTACACGCAACAAGCAAGTCACCAATAACAATCCAGATGCTTCAAGGTGAGCACCTCGGAGGTTCAGCACTGACCCTAAACGATGGTGAAAAGAAGCTCTATGGACCTTTCCTCATCTATGCAAACTACAGCACATTGCCTTCTACAAACGCCCAGCGTATTGCAGGCGAACAGCAGGCGAAGTGGCCTTTCCAATGGTTTGACAACGACTTATACCCGAAAGAGCGTGGAACGGTCAGCGGACATTTGAACGTTACCACAGGACAGCGCAACGATTCTGTACGCATCGTACTTGCATCAGAGAAGAACGTTGACATCATTGCTCAGACACACGGCTATCAGTTCTGGACAACAACTGATGACAACGGAAACTTCTGCATAAAGAATGTCAGACCTGGCACTTATTATCTTTACGCTTACGCTCAGGCTGGTGAAGTGACAGACGAGCTGCGACTTCAGGATGCTGTAGAGGTGAATGTTGGCGACAATAACCTTGGCACCATTGACTGGACACCAACAAAATACTCTAATCTACTATGGATGATTGGCGAAAACAACCGCCGCTCATCAGAATTCAAACTTTGCGACGAGTTGAGAGCTTACGGTCTTTGGGAAAAAGTTCCGACATCACTCACATATACTATAGGAGAAAGCAAACCAGAAGCTAATTGGTACTACGCACAAACTAAGGCAGGCACATGGACAGTTAAGTTCAACCTCGACGAAGTTCCTACCGGCACAGCTGCCATTACCGCGTCTCTCGCTGGTGCAACAAACGCAGGAGCAAGCGTGGCAGTAAAGGTGAACGGAACTTCCGTGGGTACCTGGAAAACGGGCGTCAACGACGCTGCTATATACAGAAGTGCCGTAAACAGCGGAAGACACTGGAAGTTCTCAAACACCTTCAAGACTTCACTCCTGAAGAGAGGAAGCAACACGCTTACCCTGACAATGTCGGGCAACGGGAAGAACGGCGGCTTCATGTACGACTGTCTCAAGATGGAAACTGGCGACTTGGTGACGAACGGTATAGAAAACATCCAAACTGATAACGATAAGATTAATAAGACAACCGAAACGTACGGCATCTCCGGACAGAAAGTTAACAGCAACTATCGCGGAATCGTAATACGAAACGGAAAGAAGTTCATACAGAAATAAACACTTTCTTGTTAAGACATACAAAAACAAACAAGATGAAGATATCAAGACAAACACTTGCTGCACTATTTTCGGCAGCCTCTCTCTTCTGCGTCCCTTCCCCACTCCATGCGCAAGAGAACTACCAGAAAGGCGACCATTTCCTTTTCTGCCACATGAGCGGACGAGGTGAATGGACTGCATACGCCATCAGCCCTGACGGTATTAACTATCACGACCTCATAGGCGGAGAACCTGTTTTCTCGCCAGAGGAGCACGCACGAATAGAAGGTGGAACAAGAGATGCCTACATCTGTCGTACTCACGACGGAAAGGGGTTTCTCATGGTTACGACAGATATGCTTGTGGCAAAGAGCAAGAAATGGGACAACTACGGCATTGACCTTCTCACATCAAAAGACCTTATACACTGGAAGTCAAAGACTTTCGATTTCCGTGAAGGCGCAAAGATATTCTCTGACCCAGAATCGCCTGACACTTACAAGGACTATTCTACCATCCGCCGCGTATGGGCACCGCAGATTCTGTGGAACGCCGACTATACTTGGCCTGACGGAAAGAAGGGCGGTTACTTCATCTACTACTCTCTCCTGAACGACAAGAATGGCGAAGACCCTTACGACCGTATGTACTACAGCTATGCTGACGAATCGTTTACTACGCTCACAAAACCTCGTCTGATGTTTGATTGGGGCTATGCTACCATTGATGCCGACATCAACTTCCTGAAGACGGACGGCATGTATCACATGATGATAAAAAAAGAAGGCGGTCAACCTGGCATCTTCACTACAGCAAGCAAGACTCTCGAATCAGGTTATCCAGAACCTGACACAAAGGATTACGTGAACTTTGAAGGAAAGAAGAAATGTGAAGGTGTTTCCGCCTTCCAGATTCCTGGCGAGAAAGGTTGGCGCATCGGCTATATCGAATACTCATCAAAGCCTCGCCATTATCGCATCTGCAAGGCTGACGAGTATATGCGCAACTTCAACAGCCCACAGGATATCCTGGGCGTTGCAGACCCTCAGCATGGTTCGTTCTTACGCATCACCAAGAAAGAATACAAGCGACTCCAGAAATGGAGTGATTCTATAGAATCAAAGAACAAGAAGAAATAACCCAACAATACATCAAAAAATATGAAGAAATCACTTATACTTTCACTGATGCTCGCCACTTCCATCGGCATTAATGCTCAGTCATCAAAAGGTCCAGAGATAATGGAAGATGTCAACAAGGTGGTTGACAACACTCCTGACAGCATTGCAAAGGCTCTTATGTCTCGTCCTGCTCCTGGTTCTACACGCAAGGGCAATCAGCCCGTACTCTTCCTCGTCGGCAACTCTACTATGCGCAACGGCACGCTCGGCAACGGAAACAACGGTCAGTGGGGATGGGGATATTTCGCTCACAACTTCTACGACACAAACCTCATTGCTGTTGAAAACCAGGCACTTGGTGGAATGTCCACTCGTACATTCTACACAAAGCTATGGCCTGCTATCCGCGATGCCATGAAGCCGGGCGACTACGTAATCATCTCCATCGGTCATAACGACGGCGGGCCTATAGACGAAGGCAGAGCACGCTCCGTTCTCAAGGGCACAGGCACTGACTCCGTAAACGTAACAATTAAGGAAACCGGCGTACAGGAAACCGTTTGGACTTATGGCGGATATATCCGCAAATACATCAACGAAACACGCGCAAAAGGTGCTACACCGATACTGATGTCTCTCACTCCTCGCAATGCTTACGACGAGAATGGCAAGATTGTGCGCAAGCCGCAAGGTCCTTGGCTTGAGGAAGTGGGTAAGGAAATGAATGTCGCTTACATCGACCTCAACGAAATCTCTGGTGCAAAACTTGACAGCTACGGCGAATGGAAGACCAATTATCACTTCACTTCTGCCGATAAAATTCACACTTCAAAGTTTGGTGCAGAGCTCAACGCACGCTCTGCGGCTGAGGGTATCATGGCTTGCGACCACCCTACCCTATTCCCTCTCAAGGCAATGATGAAGAATGTCGCTCTGCCAATGGTTGACGTTAAACGCAAACCAGGCAAGCCAGTTGTTTTCATCACAGGCGATTCTACAGTAAAGAATACAGACAAGGACGACGATTCCATGTGGGGATGGGGCTCAGTAGCAGCTACTGTCCTTGATACAACAAAGATCACGATTGCAAACTGTGCTATGGCAGGACGTTCTACACGTACATTCCTCAACGAAGGTCGATGGGAGAAGGTTTACAACTCTATCCAGCCGGGCGATTACGTAACTATTCAGTTTGGCCACAACGATATCGGCGATATTGACAAGAAGAAGATGCGCGGTGTGATAGCCTGTACAGCAGACACTTGCCACACCTACTGCATGGAAGGTTCAAAGATGTACGAAACCGTATATTCTTTCGGTTGGTATCTAAAGAAGTTCATTCAGGATGTTCGTGAAAAGGGTGGCACACCGATACTCGTTTCCCTCACTCCACGCAACATCTGGAAGGACGGTAAGGTGGAGCGTCGCAACGATACTTACGGCAAATGGTATCGCGAAGTAGCAGAAGAGACTGGCTGCGAATTTATCGATGTCCACAACATCACAGCTGATTATCTTGACAAGAAATACAAGAGCGCAGAAAAACCACAAAAGGAATTCTACAAGAAAGACCACACCCACACTGGCAAGCGCGGTGCTCTCCAGAACGCAAAGAGCTTCGCGCAAGGTCTAAAAGCATCTTCTTGTCCGCTTAAGCAATACCTCAAGAAGTAATCTTATTCATCAAGAATTTGAGAATATTCTCTGATTCTCAAATTCTTGATTATAGAACATATTTTCAATTTATGAAAAGAATCCTTCTCTTAGCTCTTTGCCTCTGCTCGCTAAGCATCTTCGCTGCACCAAAGAAGCAGGCAAAGCAACCAGTGTCCGACCGCGAATATTGGGCAAACCTTGCCTATAAGATGGCGGCTCCCGTCCTCAAGAACATGGCTGAAGGAAAGCTGCAAGAGAACATGCAGCTTGAACTCTCCCCAACCTGGGACGGTCGCGACAAGAAAGTTGCCTATATGGAATGCTTCGGCCGACTGATAGCCGGCATAGCTCCTTGGTTAGCTCTTCCTGATGACGACACAAAAGAAGGTCAGATGCGCAAGCAGCTCCGCGAATGGGCTATCAAGGCATACACTAACGCTGTTGATCCGCAAAGTCCAGACTATCTTGGCTGGAAAAACGGCGGTCAGACACTTGTTGATGCGGCTTATCTCGTGCAAGGTCTCTACCGCGCTTACGATGCCCTTTGGACACCACTTAACGATGTTACAAAACAGCGCTACTTCAAGGAGCTTGAAGGTCTTCACCGCTATGATCCTCCATACACCAACTGGATTCTCTTCGTCTCTATGGAAGAATGTTTCCGTCTTTATGCCGGCGACAAGAATTTCGACCAGTATCGCATTCATCAGGCAATGAATAAAGCAGAGGAATGGTATGTCGGCGACGGTTGGTACAGCGATGGCCAGGCTTTCGCTTTCGACTACTACAACGCCTACGTTATTCAGCCAATGTATGTAGAATGTCTCGAAATGATCAAGGCTCGCCGTCCGAAAGATACATATATGTGCCGCAATGCCGGTAGCCACAACGGTGTAGGTCCTCGCCTTGAAGATGCCACAAAGCGTATGCAGCGCTACGGTATGATTCTCGAACGCATGATTTCCCCTGAAGGCACTTATCCTGTCTATGGTCGCTCCATCCCTTATCGCATGGCAGTCTTCCAGCCACTAGCACAGCTCTCTTGGCGCAAGCAGTTACCTAAGGAACTCTCTGAAGGTCAGGTTCGTGCAGCACTCACAGCCGTCATGAAGCGAATGTTTGGCGAAGATCCGGACAAAGGCTCTAAGGCTGGCAAGAACTTCACTGATGAAGGCTATCTCACCATTGGTTTCGTAGGTGCTCATCCTAATGTAGCCGACTGGTACACAAACAATGGTAGCCTCTACATCACTTCCGAAGTATTCATGCCTCTCGGTCTTCCTGCCGATGACTCCTTTTGGACATCACCTGCAGAAGACTGGACTTCCAAGAAAGCATGGGAAGGTCAAGACTTCCCTAAAGACCACCGCGCAAAAGATCTTCCGCGCAAACTCTATTGGGAGTAATGATTTAATTGACAATTGATAATTGATAATTAAACAATCGCCATAGACTATCCCCTGCCGTTATCGGCAGGGCACAAATCCGCAAAAAATGAAAAAACTCCTCTCACTACTCCTTCTATTTCCTCTCTGCACCTTTGCCTCTGAGAGTGAAGAGATCAAGGAAATAATAAGTCTCGTAAACAACCACTGGCAGCAGACACACTCGCCTAAAGAGCGTGCCTTCTGGGATGTTGCTGCATATCATACCGGCAACATGGAGGTCTATAAACTCATGCCTAATGAAGAATGGCTGAACTACTCCATCGCATGGGCTGAGCATAACCAGTGGAGAGGTGCTAAGAGCAACAACCGTCAGGAATGGAAAATGAACTATGGCGAAAACGACAAACACGTTCTTTTCGGCGATTGGCAGATTTGTTTCCAAACCTACTGTGACCTTTACACCATTGCTAAAGACCCTGTAAAAATAGCTCGTGCTCAGGAAGTTATGGAGCATGAGATGTGCACAAATCGCAATGACTATTGGTGGTGGGCTGACGGTCTTTACATGGTAATGCCTGTAATGACAAAGCTATACAAAATCACTGGCAACAAGATTTACCTCGACAAGCTCTACGAGTACCTCACATACGCAGAAAGCATCATGCTCGACGATGAGACGGGACTCCTCTTCCGCGACGCAAAGTATGTATGGCCAAAGCACAAATCGCTCAACGGAAAGAAAGATTTCTGGGCTCGCGGCGACGGTTGGGTTCTCGCTGGATTGGCAAAGGTTATTCAGGACCTGCCAAAAGACGACGTCCACTATCTTCACTATACGCAGATGTTCCGTAAGATGGCAAAGAGCGTTGTTGCCTGCCAGCAGGATGGCGGCTACTGGACTCGCTCTCTCCTTGACCCAGAACATGCTCCTGGATGTGAGACTTCCGGCACAGCTTTCTTCTGCTACGGACTGCAATGGGGCGTAAACAATGGCATTCTCATTGGCAACGAATATCAGACAGCGGCAGACAAAGCTTGGAACTATCTCTCGAAAACAGCTCTGCAGAAAGATGGCAGCGTAGGCTATGTGCAGCCTATCGGAGAGAAAGCTATTCCGGGACAGGTTGTCGATTCTAAGTCAACAGCTAACTTCGGTGTCGGAGCATTCCTTCTCGCTGCTTGTGAACGTCTTCGCCATTTAGGAAATTAACCAGAGATTTTTCTCTTTTTATTTTTCACTTTTCATTGAACGTCTCTCTCGCAGATGAAGCGCATACTCCCCTTACTATTCCTTTTTATCACCACCACCCTTACTGCCGAACCTCTCAAATGGTTCGACGGCAGCAATGCTGTCTGCTATCAGTTCATGACTCCAATGGAGAGTGTTGTCCGAGTAGGCGAATCTCTTTTCAAGCAAGACATTCTGGATGTCACAGGCAAGATGCCCGTCTCATCTGCTACTATGCTTAATGAACAGGCACCGATACTTATCTATCAACTGAACAATGCCTCTACAAAGCAGAAAGCTGCACTAAAAAAGGCTGGCTTTGACCTTGAATTACTAAGCATCGCTAATGATGCTTTTCAGATAAAAGCAGTAGCAAATATCACTGCTCTTTCAAATCGGAAAATCGGCAAATCAGCAAATGCAATCATTGTCTGTGGCTCAAATGGTCGTGGAACAGCATACGGAATCCTTGAACTTTCCCGCATGGCTGGAGTTTCTCCTTGGGTATGGTGGGGCGATGTTGTTCCTGAAAAGAAGACGGTTCTTACCCTTGATCCAGAAGCAGACATCAAGCATAGCGCTAGCGTTGAAATGCGCGGCATATTCATCAACGATGAGGACTGGAGCACTCGCCCTTGGTCGCAAAAAAACAATGACCCTTCAATAGAAGGAAGAATAGGAGCAAAGACATACCGCAAAATATTTGAACTTCTTCTGCGTCTTCGCGCCAACACTATCTGGCCGGGAATGCATCCAGGAACGAAGGCATTTTTCATGACTGAAGGTGCTAAGGCAGAAGCAGATTCTTGCGGTATCTTAATCGGCACAAGCCACTGCGAACCGCTTCTCAGAAACAATGTGGCAGAATGGAACACAAAGGAACGCGGAGCCTTCAATTACATCACCAACAAAGAGCACGTTCACAACTATTGGACAGAGCGACTGAAGGAAGTAAAATCTTCCCGTAACAATATCTTCACGATTGGAATGCGCGGCATCCACGATGGTTCCATGGAAGGCGTAAAGACCATGGACGAGAAGTTCAATGCCCTGCAGCAAGTTATTGACGATCAGCAGAAACTCATTGCTGAGCACATAGGAAATCCAGCTGAGCAGCCGCAGGTTTTCGTTCCTTACAAGGAGGTTCTTGAGCTTTACGAAAAGGGGCTAAAGGTGCCTGATTACGTCACTCTTATGTGGTGTGATGACAACTACGGCTACATCACTCGTCTCTCCAATCCAGAAGAGCAGAAGCGCTCTGGTGGTGCCGGTATATATTACCACCTCAGCTACTGGGGCAGACCTCACGATTACCTTTGGCTTACGACTACTCAGCCTGGTCTTATCTATTCCGAGATGAAGGCTGCTTACGACCATAATGTTCGCAAGCTTTGGGTTGTTAATGTTCATGACGTGAAGATTGCCGGCTATGACCTTGAGCTTTTCCTCGACATGGCGTGGGACATTAACTCCGTGAAAGCCAGCACTATTGGCAGTCATTACAAGCAATGGCTTACCACTCAGTTCGGCTCTTCTGTAGCTGAAAAGATCTATCCTGCCATTCGCCAATGGGTTCATCTTACAGGCATTCGCAGACCTGAACACATGGGATGGAATCAAGTAGAATTGGACAAAAAGGTCTATGAGCGTGGACTCTCTCCTGTTTCTGACACGGAGTTCTCACAGACATCCTTCGGCAACGAATTGGAACTGTATCTTGCGCAATATGAAGAAATCTGCAAGACTGTTCATGAGGCAGAGAAAGACATTCGCCTAGAATTGAAAGATGCTTACTTCGCCAGAATAATATATCCTGTCTGCGCTTCTGCTGCACAAGCCACGAAGATCCTTTATGCACAAAAGGCGCGACAGTATAACGATTCAATCGGTAGCAACCTTAACGACCCGAACAATCCTGCTGTAATAGCTTCCGCCAAAAGTCTTGATGCTTACGAAAGAATAAAGCAGCTGACAAACCAATACAACGCCATCAACAGCGGAAAGTGGAAAGGTCTTATGGATATGCAGCCACGCCAGCTTCCTGTCTATATGGCAGCTCCTCTTCCTGTAACATTGACCAACGAAGAGATTAAGACTGCTCTTAAGAATGCGGAAAAAGTAACTACAGAAAACAGTCCGGCGGCAAAAGATTACATCTCATGTCCGGCATCTTCTTTCACTTCTGCCGGTCAAGATGCTACAGCAATTGACATGCTCGGTCATAGCATGAGCGCAGTACAACTTCCTAAGAGAGAATCACTTACATACAACTTTATATGCGAGAACGAAGCCGATGCAATCCTTCGCACTGCGCTTATCCCGACCCAACCGAGCGACAATGGCGACATACGTTATGCAGTTTCCATTGATGGCGGTGAGGAAACCATTTTCTCGCTCAAGGAAAAATACCGCAGCGAGCGTTGGAAACTGAATGTATTGCGCCAGCAAACCGTTCGTGAGCAACCTATCCACCTCACCTCAGGAAAGCATACCCTCACCATCCGCGCCCTTGACGACCACATCGTCGTTGACCAGTGGATGATAGACTTCAACCTCAATCGCGGTAAGTTCTACCTATTCCCTCAAAATTAGCCACCGTTCCCGAAACGCTCGCTACAATATAAACCCAACTTATGAAAAAACTATTAATCTCCCTTACTTTGCTCCTCACTTTCCTCGGAGCTGAAGCCCAAAACACCATCTCCCTTGCTGGCGATTGGAAAATCTCCTTCAAGGGCAAAGAAGGCCATGTAAACACTAAAATCAAACTCCCTGGCTCTATGCTCACCAACAACCTTGGCGACAAGGTTAGCGTAGATACCAAATGGACAGGCAGCCTCTACGATTCATCTTATTACCACAACCCTGCCATGGAGATATACCGTCACGAAGGTAAGATGAAGTTTCCGTTCTTCCTCACTCCTAGCAAGCACTTCACTGGATATGCAGACTATACACGCTCCGTTACAGTTCCTAAGGAATGGAAGAAGAAGCGCATTATCCTGCATCTTGAGCGTCCACATATCGAGACGAAAGTCTATGTCAACGGCAAATATATCGGCAAGGACTCCACCCTTTCCGTTCCACACTATTTTGACGTTACCGAAGCTATCCGTTTCGGTGAAAGCAACGATCTCCGCATCAATATCTACAACGGCATAGAAAACGTTTGTGTCGGTCAGGACTCCCACTCTGTCACAGACCAGACACAAGGCAATTGGAACGGTATGGCTGGCAGGATGGAACTGCTTGCACGACCTAATCAGTTCATTGACAACATGCAGATATTCCCTGACGTTCCGGGCAGTTGCATAAGCGTTGATCTCACCGCATCTTCCGTAGTAAAGCCTTTTGCAAAGAAAGCTACCTTCTCCGTTAAGTTTAATGATAAAGAGATTTACTCCACCACTCAGAAGCTAAACTTCAGCAAGGAAGGCAAAGCGCATATCAACATCGACATTCCAAACGCAAAACTCTGGGACGAGTTTACTCCAAACCTCTACACCCTCTGCCTTACCGCTGACGGCGAGACCATCACCGAACCGTTCGGAATGCGCGAGATAAAGACAGACGGAAGGGAGATGATTCTCAATGGTCATCCTATATATATCCGTGGTACCGTTGGCAACTGCTGTTTCCCAAATACAGGCTATCCTCCTACAGACAAGGAGTCGTGGCTCGCTATCTTCCGCAAGTGCAAGGAATACGGTCTGAACATGATGCGTTTCCACTCTTACTGTCCACCAGAGGCTGCTTTTGAGGCAGCCGACGAGGTTGGTTTCTATCTTCAGCCTGAAGGCCCTTCATGGCCTAATCATGGTGTGAAGCTCGGCAATAAGATGACAATCGACCGCTATCTTCTTGAGGAGACGGAGCGCATGGTCAAGGAGTATGGCAACCACCCATCCTTCTGTATGCTTGCTGCGGGTAACGAACCTGCCGGCAACTGGGTGAAATGGGTTGGAGAGTTCTGCGACTACTGGCGTGCTACAGGTGATAATCGCCGCATCTATTGCGGAGCATCCGTCGGTGGCGGTTGGGCTTTCGACCCTAAGAGCGACTATCATGTGAAAGGCGGTGCTCGCGGACTTGACTGGGACAAACACGCTCCTCAGGCTACGGACGACTATTCTGCTGCTGTCACTCAGTTTGTGCAGAAAGGTCGCACGCCTATCACTTTCAACATCAACGAACCTTATCTCTCCCACGAGCAGGGACAATGGTGCGCATTCCCTGATTTCAAAGAGATTACGCAATATACTGGTGCCTACAAAGCAGGTAACTTCGAGATTTTCCGCGACCTCCTGAAGAATAACGGCATGGCTTCTCAGTCAGAAAAATTTCTCCACGCAAGTGGCAAGCTCCAAACACTCGCCTATAAATACGAGATGGAGAGAAACTTGCGCACCCCAGACTACACCGGTTTCCAGCTTCTCTCACTCAACGACTATAGCGGACAAGGCACGGCTCTCGTCGGTGTGTTAAACGTCTTCTGGCGCGAGAAAGGCTATTGTACGGCTAAGGATTGGACACAGTTCTGCGCTCCTGTAGTTCCTCTCGTCCACATGCCTCGTTTCGTATTCACTTCCAATGAGAAACTTTCAGCAAACATCTCTCTATATAACGCTACAGCAGAGGAACTAAAGGGAAAGACTATCACTTGTAGATACCTCATTAATGGCAAGCAGATTGGCGAGACACAGAGCATCATAAAGGGCAAGACATTCGCTGTAGGAAAGAACCTCTGCGTGGGAAAGATTGACTTCGCTCTTCCTGAAGTTTCAGAGCCTACGAAAGTCACTCTTGAGATTAGCCTCACACCAAAGGAGAACAGCCTAACTGGTGGCTGCAACACTTACGATTTCTGGGTTTATCCTACCGCAGTCAACATACCACAACCAGACAAGAATGTCTATATTGCCGACACTCTCGACAACAAGGCTCTCGCTACTCCCAAGCAGGGCGGCAAGGTACTTCTCACAGCTGCCGGTCGCGTAACTATGGGCGACGACGTGAAGCAGACTTACCTCCCTGTATTCTGGAACACAAGCTGGTTCAAGATGCG
>JAZLKJ010000029.1:0-4403 GCA_045597565.1 Prevotella sp.
AAGTTTCGCAAGCTCCGCTCGCGAAGGCTAAAGGCTAAAAGCTAAAGGCTAAAGGCCTCCTTCCGAGAAAATGTAGGGCGAAGATTTCTGAGCCGCTTACAAACTGCAGGCAGCCTTTAGCCTTTACCCTTTAGCTTTTAGTCTCAACTTGAGCTTGCGAAAGGTGAATCAACAATTAACAAGAATTCTTGCGCTCCAGTAGGTGCTCAGGCGCAAGCGGAGTCTTTCAAAAATTTATGTCTATTGTTGAATATTGTTGTTTATAGCCCCCACCTATATGAATAAATCAACGTTTATGGCATATTTGGGACAGGGAAATCGCCCTTGCAATAGTCTGCGGCAGAGACGTTGAAGTAGCCGCCTTTGTCCTGAACGAACTCCAAGAGTTTGCGGAACGTGTGGTTCAGGCGGAGTAGGGTAGGATTGCCTATCATGATGAGGCTCAGTCGGGCTCGCGTCATCGCCACGTTAAGTTTGCGGTCTATGACCATGCCGTCTTCCTCAAAGACACAGTCGGTCAGGAAGTTCAGCTGATGCGCTTGCTGAATGGTGAAGCCATAGATGATGTAGTCGCGTTGGCTACCCTGATAGCACTCCACGGTGTCGATGGTTATATGGTGCAGCACAGGAATACCAAGACGGTCGATGGCGTTGCGCACCATGGATATCTGGTTGCGGTATGGCACGATGATGCCGACGGTCTGGTCTTTATTGAACGTTTCCTTCGTCAGTTCATAGATTTGGCGAACTGTTACAGCAATCATCTCAGCCTCTATGCTGTTTGTCTTGAGAGAAAGTGGCAGTTTTGCAGATTCGGAAGTGATGAAGGCGATGCGTCGGGATGTGAGCATCTTTATTATTGCGTTGTCAGACTCCATACGGATGTTTGGCAACGTCTGATGGTCAAGAGGCACGATGTCAAGCCTGCCGCCATAGAATGCTATGTTGGGAAATTCGGCTATATCCCTGTGCATACGACCTTGCTTCGTGAGCATATAGACGAAGCGCTCGTCATAGCCCGAGTCCGTCTTGAACTGAGCCAACAGTCGCTCGAACAGCGATAGACGGCAGTTCGTAAGGTTTATGGCATTCAGCTCAGGCTCCGTAACAGCCGACTCTTCTGGCAACTGCTGAACGACAGCTGGCAGCTGCTTGTGGTCGCCGATGAGCACAAACTTCTTGATAGCCTCCTTGCCGTCCCGACATGCGCTGAGGAGACCTATCAGATGAGGCTCCAGAATCTGCGACGACTCATCGACAATGGCAAGGCTGAACTGCTTCAGGGCGAAAAGTGTCTGATTTGCATTAAGCGCCGCCGTCGTGCCACAGAATACGCGGCACTTGCGAATAAGCTTGTTCGCCTCGCTGCCGGAACCTGCCAGTGCGCATCGTCTGCTCAGCAGATGCTTACGGTAGTCTGGTGCGCAAGAAAGTTCGCCGCCTATTCGGATGAAGTCAAAGAACGGATCTTCCTGCCTTATCTCAACAAGTTTGCTGCAAATCTCGTCAACAGCGCGGTTGGTATATGAAAGCAGCAACACGTTGCTACCCTCTTCCTGAAGTTCCTCTTTCAGCAGGTTTACAAGACCGTAAGACGTCTTGCCCGTTCCCGGAGGACCGATGATAAGGAAGAGATCCTTAGCCTGTTTCGCCCTTAGCGACAGAGTGTTGAAACTGCCATAGTCGCCTTTCAGCGTTTTGGCTTCGTCCGTCTCAGGCTGTCGCTGAGAGAGGATAAGGTCGCGGCGACTCTTTGGTGCAGAGAGGAAGGAGTGCAGAGCACCGTACAGCGAGCCGGTCATCGACTCGAACATGTCGTGCTCTATAGCCCAGAGCGTGTCTTCCCCTTTGCCCTCAAACACCTTCTTGTCTGTCTGCGCATTGCGGAGTCGCAGTTCTATGGCATCCTCCGTTATATTGACTATGCTTGCGCGGTTTACCATCTGTGCGCAGGCATCAGGCGTCTCGCCTTTTGTGTATGGATAGAGTATCACGATGTCGCCGATGCGGAAGTTCGATGTGTCGGCGGATTGCTGTTCAAGGAAGTGCAGCTTTATGCTGGCAACGCTCTCGTCCTTGAACACGTAGTCGGCTATCTGAAGGTTGTCGTAGATGTTGCCGGCAGCCTTCTTGCTCTCTAGCGTGTCGTGCCAGATGGAGGCAAAGCCAGAGTTCTCCTTCGTCTTGTTGCCTACCTTGGAGAGCAGCAGTTCGTTCTCAATGAAGCGGAGAAAGCGCAGATAGTAAGCTCTTTCTAGCGGCGAAGCCTCGTGGATAGGGTTGAGCAGAGCCTCCAGCTGTGGCTTGATATAAGCATCCCACAGTTTGCCGGAGACATTCTTCATGTTCAGCTTCTCTGGAGTCAGCGTAGCAAGAATGTCCATGCCCTCCTTGGCATAGAGGAACTCGCTCCATGCCAGCAGGTTGCGCATCTTTATGCAGCGAAGGAACAGCTCGGGCAGAATCTGCGTGCGCAGCAGTCCTTGCGAGTATCTGGAATAGAGCAGGTAGGAACGGACGTTGTCCGCATACTTGTTGAACTCGTAGATGTACAGCGCACGGTAGAGCGTAGCCTGGACGGTGTGTTGCTCTTTTGCCACAGGCTTGTTCGGGTTATAGTTCGGAGCATTGAAGGGAACGAACTCTCCCTTGCCCGATTTCTGCTCTATGATGGTCACCTCGTCGTCCTTCTCGCTGAGGAAGTCAAAACGTCCCTGTATGCCCAGGGTGGAGCTGAAGAACGACGGTTCGAGTATGACGTTCTTTGGGTCATACTTACCTATGGAGGCTGGCAGATCCTCGCCGATAAGCTTGTCAATGTTGCGCTTCTGTGCCTTGCCGTCTTCGCGGAACTTTGCGTACTGAGCTACAAACTCAGGGCAGGAAATGAGGCTCAACGTGTTTCTGCTGACAAACTCCTTGAGGTTGTCGTCGAAGGAAGTCTTCCTGCCATGGACGGTGTTGTCAAGAAGCTGGCCGGACAGGTTTCCGAGGTGGATATGTATCGTGTTTGGCGAAGGCTTTATCTTGTTGATAAGATTCACGAAGGGCGACTCCGCGTATGTCTCGAAGCAGCTGGCTATGGTCGTGATGTTGATGAGATAGTCGGGCTCGAGGATGATGAGTTCGGGCAGACAAATGTCTCCGTCCTCGTTCATGCGGATGCGCACCAGATTGAGCACGGCTCCCTCCCAGAGAATAGCTTTCAGATACGCCCAACTGCCCTTGCCGTCGCGCGTAAGCAGTTTGTTCTCGTCGCTGTAGCATATCTGTAGCGTAGTGCCGTTCTCCTCCTCCGTAGCCCAGATATGTCTATCATCCCAGCGCACTACGGAAGCGCGGACAACCTTCTCGTTGAACTTACCCCAAGTGTTCTTTCGGTCAGCTTCGGGGAAGTGGGCTTTCAGAGGTTCGGGAATCTCCTCTTTGCCACAGACGTAATATACGAGGAGGGATGTAGCCTTTAGGTTATGCTTAAAATCTCTTGTCAATACCTCCTCCGTAATCTCCTTCCTGTGTCGGGCATCGGGAAACATCTGCTTTCGCGACAGATGTATCAGGTTTGCCATGTTGCTCGGCACCTGATGCTCCTTTATGCAATAATCTACCTTAGAGAAAATACCCACGAGGGCAATTCTACAGTCGAGGATTGCCTGGTCAACAACACGCAAGAACACATTGCGCAGCGTGTCGTATCTCTCTAGGAGCGCAACGTCCTCTTTGCATGCCTCTTCCAGTTGCTGAAAGAACGTCGTGGCAGAGTCCATGATGATAGACTTGCCTATGCGCGCCCTGATGTCGTTCTGGTTATTGTACTTCCTCTGACTATAGACCTTCATTTTCATACTGCAAAATTAAGCATTTTCTTCCTTATATGCAAAAAAAGATACAAAATTATTTTAACTACATTGTAACTACACCAAAACCACATCGCCCGTGAATCCCGATAAACAGAGGTGGTCTCGGCGATTTGGTGTAGAGATGTAGTTTTCTGCCCCAGAGAATCTATATTTTTTTTGTAATTATGTATTGGAAACGACGCCCCATGGTGTCGTTAAACAGCCGCAAAACTATTAACATCTCCCCTTTATAGGCTCCTTTAACTATCGTTTTAGGCACTTCCGCTCGGAAAATTTCAAATATATTTGTTTTTTCTCTCACTTATTCGTAACTTTGCACGCAGAAATATGAAAAAGTAATTTGGTAGTAGTATGAGAACATTGATACAAACATTATATAGTATTAACAAATAAACTCAAATTAGGCGTATAGGTCATTTTGCAGGATGATTTTGAGTACTTATACCTCAATGGGTCAAATTGCAGGATAAGAAATCAGCTTCAAAATTTGGTCTGGTACGAAGAAATCAGTACCTTTGCCGATGCTGTCTGAAGCATAGTGGA
>JAZLKJ010000030.1:0-3453 GCA_045597565.1 Prevotella sp.
GCCTTCTTTATGGCTTCCATATCCAGCGTACCGCCTTCATCCGTCGTGATGAGGGCTGTTTTGGCTATATGGTCAACAACTGCCGACTTTACCCCAGCCACAGCTTCTATTGCGCCCTGAGCATTCTTTGCGCAGTGAGAGCAGTGCATGCCTTCGATAGTGATGGTAAGTGGCTCTGAAACCTTCGTAACTTCTGAAACCTCATCATGGTGGTGATGATGTCCGCCCAATGTATGCCACAATGCTCTTGCAAGCAACGCAAGGAACAGCACGCTGCAACCAGTAGCGAACCATGATGTCTCTTCTTCCGCATGGCAGCAGGCATCCATAGTATGAGCGCCAGTAACTGCAAACCACTCATGAGGGAGCAGATAGTCAATGCCGAGGCCGAAGAGGATGGCACCGATAACGATAGATGTAATGTATATCGTCATCTGCTTCTTGCCGAACGCCTTGTTGATAACGAGCATAGAGGCTGAGTTGATAGCAGGACCTGCCATGAGAAGTACGAGTGCTGCACCTGGTGTCAAGCCCTTCATCATCAGGGAGAGTGCGATAGGAATAGATCCTGTAGCACAGACATACATCGGAATGGCAATAAGAAGCACGATGAGCATGTTGACGAAAGGATAATCCTTCAGCGCATCAAAGAAATTATCTGGCACTGCAACAGTGATTATAGCAGCAATAAGCAAGCCTACAGCAAGCCATATGCCCACATCCTCAAGCAATTCGCCGAAAGCATAGCCGAGAGCCGTTTTCATCTTTGCAACAAAACCATGACTATGACCTTCGTGGCAATGGCAATCGTGGCCACAGCAGCAGTCTTCATCGTCGTCCTCATGGCAACCGCATTCACATTTTGCCTCCACTACAGCATCGTCAGCAACAGCTATTGGAGCCGCATTCTCCTCTTTTGAGAAGAGGCGATCGGTAGCAATACCACCGAAGATGCCTGTCACGAGAGCCGCAATAGGTCTTACAATGGCGAAAGGCAAGCCAAGAACGGAATATGTTGCAAGTATGCTGTCAACGCCTGTCTGCGGGGTAGAGATAAGGAATGACGTACATGCGCCACGAGATACGCCCGCACGACGAAGACCAACCGTAGTTGGAATGACGCCGCATGAGCAAAGTGGCAACGGAATGCCGAGCAATGTAGCATTAAGAACGCTGCGGAATCCCGGACGCGCCATGTGCTTGGCAATGAGAGTCTGCGGAACAAACGCATACAGCAGTCCGGCAATCATGAAGCCGAGCAGCAAGTAGGGCGCCATGTCGAGGACAATAGCCCAGAGAGAGAGAAAGAATGTTTCCATATTATTTTCATTTTTATCGTTCTCTTGTAGAATTTGTGGAATATGTGGAAGTTTTAACATTGCTTAGTTTCCACATCTTTCCTCACTTTCCACACGAGATTATCTTTTTTTCGGCTGCAAAGTAACGAAGATTTGCGTGCAACTCAGTTGCAAAGTTCATTTCCTTCCCAAGAAAATCGCCCCCAAATAGTTGATTTCCTTGATTTTGTTTGGCTGTTAGGATAAAAAACATTACTTTTGCAGAGGATTTCATTGCTAAATATGAGAAGGACAGACACGATAAACAAGATAAAAACGATATTACTCTCCATCTCTCCAGATTCGGATGTAATACTATATGGTTCTCAGGCACGTGGTGATGCCACACCTGAGAGTGACATTGATTTGCTAATATTGGTTCATCAGGACAGCCTCTCTGCAAAAGAAAAGGAAAAAATAACAGATCCGCTCTTTGATTTGGAATTGGAAGATGGTGTCACGATAAGCCCTATAGTATATACGAAGCAGCAATGGGAAAACCGCCCATGTGTAACACCGTTTTATCTCAATGTTATGAACGAAGGTATTAAGTTATGAATCAAGTAGTAGAGTTTCTTGATATAGTGACATCTTTGGTAGAAGATAAAGAAGAGGATAAGTAAGGAGATTGTGCCCGCAAGTAGGAGTACAGATCTTCCTGCATTCTGCATTCCCCCTTAAGTTTCCGGCTTCTATATAACAAGAGGATTTCATTGCTAAATATGAGATGATTTTGCTCCCCCATGACAAAGAAGAAAAAGATTACATACAGCATACTCTCCATTGTGCTTGTGGCACTGTGTGTTTGGGTGGGATCGCGCTGGAAGGTGTGGTTCGGACAGCCGGAAGAGGAAGCGTACGACGTCTCGGATAAACCGTGGCGCGTGATGCTGACATTCGGCGACGGCGAAGAGAACAGCCGAAACATCAGTTGGCAGTACGGCGACTCGGTGGTGGAAGATGCGTATGTGGAACTAGCCCCCCTCCGAGAGGTGGTCAAGGCAAAGGGCGAGGTCTTCCAGTCGCGTGCAGGAAAGGCGGCTTATTACGTGGCAAAGCTGCGCGACCTGAAGCCTGACACACGATACAGATACCGCGCTGTGGTGGGCGGAAAGGCGTCTGAATGGCAGGAGTTCCGAACTTACCCGACGAACGACGATGCGCTGAGCTTCATCTTCGTGGGCGATGTGCAGGACACCATCGGCGGCTCGGCAAACAAGTTCATCAAGTCGGCTTTCGCTGCGCACAAGGATGCCGAGTTCCTTGTCAGCGGCGGCGACCTTACCGAGCGTCCGAGAGACGTGAACTGGGCAGAGACCTTCCGCAGTCTGGAGGGCATCGGCACGCGCTATCCCGTGCTCTGCATAACCGGCAATCACGACTATCTGAAGGAGTTTCCGCGTAAGCTGGAACGCCGCTTCTCGCTTGTTTTCTCCTATTTCCTCGACTCCATGGTCGGTGAGAATCAGGTGTTCTCTCAGCGCTACGGCAATGCAGAGTTCTTCCTCCTTGACTCCGACCGCGAGCTGCCTTACCTCATGGAGCAGAAAGAGTGGTTGGAGAAAGCCTTGGATGCTTCTACGGCGAAGTGGAAGATAGTGCTCATACATCATCCGCTCTATTCGCTTCGTGGCTATAACAACCTGATACAGCGTTGGGTGTTCGACAATCTGCTGCGCGAGAAGAAGGTTGACCTGGTGCTTCAGGGCCACGAGCACAACTACGGTCGTATGCTTGCCAATCATAAGAATACGCCGCTTTACACCGTAAGTCACTGTTCGCCAAAGACCTACAGCCATGAGAAGAGCGACTTCTTTGACAAGATAATCACCGACAGCCGCTTCTATCAGTATGTTAGAATAAAGGGCGACACCCTTGAGATGTCAGCCTATAAGGTTTATGATAACAAGCGAATAGATTTCGTAAGACTTTCAAAGAAAAAGTAAATATAGCTGTAGCGCAGAATGACGGTGCGCGCTGGGCTATAGGTTAGGCTACTCCTTCCAGTAGTTGTTTCGCTCGGCATAGCCGTTCTTTGCTATGACCTCCTCCATTGGTATGAGGTCGTACATGTCGCTCGTAACCTTCCATTTCTCCGTATTCTTAGGATGGTCAG